>JAPLQC010000072.1:1661-32341 GCA_026399895.1 Burkholderiales bacterium | reverse complement strand
TTTATCTAGAAAAAATGAAGGTGGATTTGGTGACCGTCACGTCGCATAAATCTTACGGTCCAAAAGGCGTGGGCGCGCTGTATGTGCGTCGCAAGCCGCGTGTTCGTATTGAAGCGCAGATGCATGGCGGTGGTCATGAGCGTGGCTTACGTTCGGGCACGCTCGCTACCCATCAGATCGTTGGTATGGGTGAGGCCTTCCGTATCGCGAAAGAAGAGATGGACGCCGAGATTCCGCGCATTAAGGCATTGCGCGATCGCCTGGTCAAAGGGCTGACGGAGATTGAAGAAGTCTATGTGAATGGCGACCTTGATCATCGCGTGCCGCACAACCTGAACATCAGCTTTAACTATGTCGAGGGCGAATCTTTGATCATGGCGATCAAGGACATTGCAGTGTCATCGGGTTCGGCCTGTACATCGGCCAGCTTGGAGCCTTCGTATGTTTTGCGCGCCTTGGGCCGCAGCGACGAACTGGCACATAGCTCGATTCGCTTTACGTTCGGACGTTTCACGACAGAAGAAGATGTTGATTTCACCATCGATCTGCTGAAGAAGAAGGTGGGCAAGCTGAGAGAGCTTTCGCCACTGTGGGATATGTATAAAGAAGGAATTGACATCAATTCCATCCAATGGGCAGCACACTAAGTATTTGAAACAGGAGCACGACCATGGCTTATTCAGACAAAGTACTTGATCACTACGAAAACCCACGCAATGTCGGCGCGTTTGATAAGGGCGACGATACGGTTGGTACCGGCATGGTCGGCGCGCCTGCCTGCGGCGATGTGATGAAGCTGCAGATCAAGGTCGGCGCTGACGGCGTGATCGAAGACGCGAAGTTCAAAACCTACGGCTGCGGCTCGGCGATTGCATCCTCATCGTTGGTGACCGAGTGGGTGAAGGGCAAGACGCTGGATGAAGCAATGTCGATCAAGAACACCCAGATCGCTGAGGAATTGGCGCTGCCACCGGTGAAGATTCACTGCTCGATTCTTGCCGAAGATGCGATCAAGGCAGCAGTGGCTGACTACAAGGCGCGCCACGGCGAAGAACAGAAGGCGGCTTAACCGGCTGATACCTATGGCAATCACCCTGACCGAAAAAGCAGCCAAGCACGTATCGCGCTACATCGAGAAGCGCGGTAAGGGCATTGGCTTGCGCTTTGGCGTCCGTACCACGGGCTGTTCGGGTATGGCGTACAAGCTTGAGTACGTGGATGAGTCGACGAACGATGACCAAATCTTCGAATCTCACGGCATTAAGGTATTCGTCGATCCAAAAAGCTTGCCTTATATCGACGGCACCGAACTCGACTTCGCTCGCGAGGGGTTGAACGAAGGCTTCAAGTTCTACAACCCGAATGTGAAAGACGAGTGCGGCTGCGGCGAGAGCTTCCGTATTTGACGGTAGATGGTTGATGCGGTGATAGGCCTGTTGTGAAACGACAGGCTTTTGTTTTTAAAGAGACATGGAAAACCACTTCGCGCTATTCGGCATGACACCCCGCTTCACGATTGATGCGTCGGTGCTGGATGCTGCGTATCGTGATCTGCAGGGGCGAGTGCACCCAGATAAATTCGCAGCCGCCAGTGACGCTGAAAAGCGCGTTGCGATGCAATGGGCAACCCGCGCCAATGAGGCTTATCAAACGCTTAAAAGCCCACTCAAGCGCGCTGGTTACCTGTGCGAGTTGAATGGTATTGATTTGGCGATCGAATCAAACACCCACATGCCAACAGCGTTTCTGATGCAGCAAATGGCTTGGCGCGAGGCGCTCGAAGAAGCGCGCGACACCAAAGATCTGTCCGCGCTGGAAGGGGTTGAATCAGAATTGCGCGCAGCACGCGCTCAGCAGTTGGCAGACATCACCGCTTTGCTCGACGATGCGCAGTATGCGACTGCGGGTGAGCGCGTTCGGCAATTAATGTTCATTGAAAAATTCGGCGACGAGGTCGGTCGCGCCTTCGAGGCACTGGAAGCATAAAAGAATAAGACCATGGCACTGCTGCAAATCGCCGAACCCGGCATGTCCACCGCACCCCACCAGCACCGGCTGGCAGTGGGTATCGATCTCGGTACGACTAACTCGCTGGTGGCTACCGTGCGTCATGGCATACCCGAGGTGCTGGACGACGAAGAAGGGCATTCGCTATTGCCGTCGATCGTGCGGTATCTGCCGAATGGCCATGCACATATTGGTTTCAAAGCGCAGGCGGCGCAAACAACCGACCCCAAAAATACGGTGGTATCAGTCAAGCGCTTCATGGGGCGCGGACTCAAAGATATCGCGCACGCAGAGAATCTTCCGTATGCCTTCATCGATGCGCCAGGCATGGTGCAGCTGAAGACGGTTGCAGGCATCAAGAGCCCGGTAGAAATCTCAGCCGAGATACTTGCCACGCTGCGCCAACGCGCTGAAGATGCGCTCGGCGACGACTTGGTCGGTGCAGTGATTACCGTGCCCGCGTATTTTGATGATGCGCAGCGACAAGCCACCAAAGATGCTGCCAAGCTGGCTGGCTTGAATGTGCTGCGTTTGTTGAACGAGCCGACTGCCGCTGCGATTGCCTACGGCTTAGATAACGGCTCGGAAGGTGTATACGCCGTCTACGATTTAGGTGGCGGTACCTTTGATGTTTCTATCCTGCGCCTTTCCAAGGGTGTGTTCGAGGTGCTCTCGACCGGTGGTGATTCTGCTCTGGGTGGTGACGATTTCGACCACCGCTTGTTTTGCTGGATCATTGAACAGGCTAATCTTGCGCCACTGACGGATGAAGACACGCGCTTGCTGATGGTGAAGTCGCGCGAGGCCAAAGAAATTCTTTCCTCCCATGCTGAGACCCATATCGATGCCATGCTGGGGTCGGGTGAGGAAGTGCGGCTGACGATTACCGCAACCGAATTCGCCAACCTCACACAGCACTTGGTTGGTAAGACACTCGCGCCATGCCGCCGGGCCGTACGCGATGCCGGTTTGAGTGTGGACGACATCGACGGTGTGGTGCTCGTTGGTGGCGCTACGCGCATGCCGCATGTGCGTAAAGCAGTGGCTGATTATTTTCAGACGCTGCCACTAGCGAATATCGACCCGGATAAAGTCGTTGCCTTGGGTGCAGCGATACAGGCCAATCTGCTCGCAGGTAACCGCGCTTCTGGTGATGATTGGTTGCTGCTTGATGTGATCCCGCTGTCACTCGGTATCGAGACTATGGGTGGCTTGGTTGAGAAAGTCATCCCACGCAATTCAACGATTCCTTGCGCGCGTGCGCAGGAATTCACCACCTTCAAAGATGGTCAAACCGCGATGGCGGTGCATGTGGTGCAGGGTGAGCGTGAGCTGGTGTCGGATTGCCGCTCATTAGCCCGCTTTGAACTGCGTGGCATACCGCCAATGGCAGCGGGGGCCGCGAGAATTCGTGTGACTTACCAGGTCGATGCGGATGGTTTGCTGTCGGTGTCAGCGCGCGAGCTTCACTCGGGCGTGGAGGCATCGATCGAGGTTAAGCCATCGTATGGATTGGGTGATGATGAAATCGCTCGTATGCTGCAAGACTCTTTCTCGTCAGCAGAGCAGGATATGCAGTTGCGTGCGCTGCGTGAAGAGCAGGTCGAGGCCGAGCGTATTTTGATTGCGACCCAATCTGCACTCGATCAAGATGCTGATCTGCTGTCTGCAGAAGAGCGTAGCACCATCGATACGCTCATGTCGCAAGTGCGTAGCACCGCGCAGGGGTCTGACCATAGCATTATCAAAGATGCAGTCGAGGCACTGGCCAAGGCCACCGAGGAATTCGCTGCGCGCCGTATGGACCGTAGCGTGCGCTCGGTACTCGCCGGCCGCAAGCTCGACGAAATCGCTTAGCAAACTATCTGCTCAATCATTCAAGGAATAGCCGTGCCGCAAATTGTTGTACTTCCCCATGAAAAGCTATGCCCAGAGGGCGCGGTATTGGAAGTGCCCAACGGCACCACGATTTGTGATGCGCTGCTCGGTAGCGACATCGAGATCGAGCACGCCTGTGAAAAATCGTGTGCCTGCACCACTTGCCATGTGGTGATTCGCGAGGGTTACAACTCGCTCAACGAGCCCGACGAGCGGGAAGAAGATCTGCTCGACATGGCCTGGGGTTTGGAAGCGACATCACGACTGTCGTGCCAAGCGGTGGTGGACGGTGAGGATTTGGTGATCGAGATTCCCAAATACACTATCAACCACGCGCGCGAGAACCATTAAGCGCCTTTCTCGCTGCCCGCTGGCGTTGTTGGCAGTAACTTGCCGTACCTCATGGTCTGTCTTCGTTACTGCCGCCTAGCCATCAGCCAGCGATAAAAACGCTTCTGATTTAGGAGTGAACATGAAATGGACTGATACTGTTCGAATCGCTGAAGCGCTGTTTGACACACATCCTGATATCGACCCGCTGACGGTTCGGTTTACCGATTTGCATCGCTGGGTGACAGAGCTCGATGGCTTTGCTGACGATCCGGCACGGTCCGGCGAAAAGATCCTCGAGGCAATCCAGATGGCATGGATCGAGGAGGCGAAGTAGGGTCGCTAGGCATCAATCAGTGCCCGCAGTGATCGATTTTCCATCAAGCAGTCGCGGCTTCTGCTGAAGTACGCTGTACCAACCTCGGCTCGCTCCATCCTTCGCCTTGCATCATGTCTAGCATCAGCTCGCGATGCTGCGCGAAGAATGCATACAGTGAATACGCTATACAGGCCGCTGGAATTTCCTCGAGTCCGCTGTCCACCAGTGACAGGTAAATCACGTCGCGCGCACTGGCGATCGCAAAGCGCAATGCTGCTTTCTCGAGCGTGATTCCGGGCGTCGGACAGCGCAGACCCTCGGCGGCATTTACGCCATCGTCATCGCCGGAGGCGCACGAGGAAGGATTGCCATGACTGCGGACGATGGCAGTATTCACCGCTCCCTTGATGACGCTGGCTAAGGCGCCGACCAGCAGTGGGGCCAAATAACTCTCGAACTGGTCGCTTTTCATCTGCGCCCGCAGCAGATTCCCGAAGATGCCGCTGAACACAACACTGGCAAAGGCGTAGGGGAGCAGACCGATCAGCCCAAGCTTCAACTTACGTTCGAAAGACAGTCGACTACGGTCGACACCCGGAGCTATGCGTTCGGTACTACCTTTGAACAGCTCAATGGTGACGGCCTCCGCTAGGAGCGCGATCGTACGCCGGCCCAGCTTACCGACGTCCGCAGCTCTTAATCCCGGTGTGTAAGCTACGACGGCGATGCTGGCGCCGTGTACTGCCACGACCACTGCTGGCACCACTGCACTGGCCAGCGGAGCATATACCTCTCGATTGTCCATGTTGTCCATGGAGTGCTGTACATGGGACGCGCCAAAGGCGACAACACTGGTAGCGGCGACCATCAGACCCGGATAGCCGGAGCCATAGTAAGTGGCGGTACCAGCCGCGATGCCGGTAACTAGTCCTGCCGCTGCAGCGAGTGCCGTGCCGCAAGTGCCACCATCCGTTCTTGATGCTACGAACCGGTAGCCGCATCCGCCTGCTGCCAGACCCGTCATCACCGAAGCTGTGATCCGCAGACCCGAGGCTGGAACATTCGACAGCGCGATAAAGGTACCGGCATTCACGACTCTGCCCACACCATGCCATAGCAATTCCGCAGTACCACGCATCAAGCTCAATGCGGGCCAGCTATATCCACAGGATGGCATCGAACACGTGTCGATATTGCTGTTAGTTCGAGAACGAGTGTTCGGTACTACGGCTTCACTTGCATTGTTGGAGTCCGACGAATCGGTGCTACTAGACGATTCGTCGGTTCGGCTTTCGAATTCTGAGACAGTAATGCTGCTGTCTGATGGTTCGACGACCGATGATTCGTACAGAGCGGCAGGGGTCCGCGATGTCAATGCAAGGCTCATGCGGTGTTCCTAAGGGAGCGACGCGCAGTGGGTAACACCGGGTTCGGCCAGATTCCGGTGTTCGTACAGTATTTTTTATGACAGAACAGTTACCGTTCAGTGACGTACACAAAAATACCATCGAAAAAAAGCCCACGCGGTTTGGCGTGGGCTTTGGTAAAAATCTACTAGAAGCGCTTAGTCTTCTCGTCGTAAATGCGGGAAGAGAATCACATCGCGAATATTCGGCGAGTCAGAAATCAGCATCATCAGTCGGTCGATACCTATGCCACAACCACCGGTCGGTGGCATACCGTACTCGAGCGCACGGATATAGTCGGCGTCGTAGTACATGGCCTCGTCATCACCCGCTTGCTTAGCAGCGACTTGCGCTTGGAAACGTGCCGCCTGATCTTCGGCATCGTTCAGCTCCGAGAACCCATTAGCGATCTCGCGACCGGTAATGAACAACTCAAAGCGCTCCGTGATGCCGGGCACGCTGTCGGAGGCTCTTGCTAGTGGCGAGACTTCGACCGGGTAATCAATGATAAACGTCGGCTCCCATAGTTGCGACTCAGCGGTTTCTTCAAATAGCGACAACTGAAGTGCGCCCAGGCCAGAAATGATGTGCGGCTCGACGCCGAATTTTTTCAGCTCGGCTTTGAGGAATTTTTCATCGTTCAGCTGATTCGCTGTGTAATGCGGAGCGAATTTGTTGATCGCCTGCAGAATCGTCATCCGGTGGAAGGGCTTGGAAAAATCAAGCTCTCGCCCTTGGTAAGTCAGCTGTGCAGTACCGTGCGCATCAATAGCTGCCTGACGAATCAGCGCCTCGGTGAAATCCATCAGCCAACGATAATCTACATACGCGGCGTAGAACTCCATCATGGTGAATTCGGGGTTGTGCCGCGGTGATACGCCTTCATTGCGGAAGTTGCGATTCACTTCAAACACGCGGTCAAAGCCACCCACCACCAAGCGCTTGAGATACAGCTCGGGCGCAATGCGCAGATACATTTCCATGTCGAGCGCATTGTGGTGCGTGATGAAAGGCTTGGCCGCAGCGCCACCGGGAATGACATGCAACATCGGCGTCTCGACTTCCATGAAGCCTTCTTTTTCCATAAAGCGACGGATCGACGCAATGGCAGCAGTACGCGCCTTGAACGTGCGGCGCGTTTCTTCACTCATGATCAGGTCGACATAGCGCTGACGGTACTTGGTTTCTTGATCAACCAAGCCATGAAACTTGTCTGGCAACGGACGCAGCGATTTGGTCAGTAGGCGCAGCTTGCTTACTTTGACCGTGAGTTCACCGGTTTTGGTTTTGAATAGCGTACCCTCGGCACCGAGAATGTCACCGATGTCCCAATGCTTGAAGGCTTGATGTAATTCTTCACCGACGCCATCGTTCGAGATATACAGCTGAATACGACCGTCGGCACGAGCGCCTGAGGCATCCTGCAGCGTGGCGAAAGACGCTTTACCCATCACGCGCTTGAGCATCATGCGGCCGGCAACGACGACCTCGACATTCTGTGCTTCTAGCGCCTCGCGCTCGCTATCGTTGTATTGTGCGTGTAGGTCAGCGGCTTTGTGCTGAGGACGGAAGTCATTCGGGAAAGCGATGCCTTGCTCGCGAAGGGCGGCGAGTTTCGCGCGACGTTCCGCGATGATGGTGTTCTCGTCTTGCTCGTGCTGTATGGGTTCGTTTTTTTCAGTCATTATTTTTTGTGTAGCGACATGGCTGGGCGTTAAACACCCTGTTTCAGCGAAGCGGCGATAAATTCATCCAGATCGCCATCGAGTACCGCTTTGGTGTTGCCCGTTTCAAAGTTGGTGCGCAGATCTTTGATACGCGATTGGTCGAGTACGTAAGACCGAATCTGATGGCCCCAACCAATATCCGCCTTGGAGTCTTCGAGTTTTTGCTGCTCGCTCATGCGTTTACGCAGTTCGAGTTCATACAGCCGTGATTTCAGCATCGCCCACGCCTCGGCGCGGTTGCGGTGCTGCGAGCGATCGTTCTGGCATTGCACGACAATGCCACTCGGCGTATGGGTCAGACGTACGGCGGAGTCAGTTTTGTTAATGTGCTGACCACCTGCACCCGAGGCCCGGTAGGTATCAACGCGTACATCGGCAGGATTGACGTCGATATCGATCGATTCATCAATTTCCGGATACACAAACAAACTCGAGAACGAGGTATGCCGACCACCGGCGGAGTCGAAAGGTGATTTGCGCACCAAACGATGCACGCCGGTCTCGGTACGCAAGAAGCCATACGCATAGTCGCCCTCAACCTTGATACTGGCGGTCTTGATGCCTGCCACATCGCCCTCGGACTCTTCCAGAATCTCGGTCTTGAAACCTTTGCGCTCGCAGTAGCGTACGTACTGACGCAGCAGCATGGATGCCCAATCTTGGGCCTCGGTACCGCCGGCACCGGCTTGGATATCAATGAAACAATTGTTCTTGTCGAGCGGGTTGGAGAACATGCGCCGGAATTCCAGCGTCTCGACCTGCGATTTCAGCTGCTCGGCGTCAGATTCGACTGCGACTAGCGTGTCGATGTCGCTTTCTTCACGCGCCATCTCGAACAGCTCGGTGGTATCGCGCAGTCCAGCGTGAATCGCGGTGAGCGACTCAACGATGGCCTCTAGTGATTTTTTTTCTTTGCCGAGATCTTGCGCGCGCTTAGGGTCTTCCCAGACTTTCGGGTCTTCCAGCTCGGCGTTAACTTGTTCGAGTTTCTCTGACTTCAGATCGAAGTCAAAGATACCCCCGAAGATCTTGCTCGCGCGCGGTTAGGTCGGCGAGCAGGGCGGTGAGGGCGTTGAGGCGTTCGGCTTCCATGACTATTTTGGCTCCTGCAAAACCCACGATTATACGTTGCGCCGCCCGGCGATGCCCCCGGCGGCCAGCTTGGGGGGGGCGAACACAGACCGCGATGCACGGTGAGGCGCCACCAACGACGGTAGCGATGTTTTGTTTCGGGCTTTTAGGTAGAAGGTTCTGCAAACGCCACCATTAGCTGCACGGTGGTTCGCCCGTTATATTCATTCATATCTAGCCGGTACGCGGCGCGGATGCGGTCGGGTAGACCGTCAGCATGGTTGAACCAGATCGCATCAAACTTACGGTTGTCGCGTTGTAGTTGCAGCTTCAGATGCTTGTCCTTCAACACGCGCTGGCTGAGTACCTGAAACTCGTCACAGAACAGTGGTGGTGCAAAACCCTGACCCCATACCTGGTCGTCTAGTTGGCCGATAAAATCCAGTGTGTAGTAAGCAGGTGGTAGCGAGCCGTCATGCTCAAGCACATGCTCGAGGTCTGCTGCAGTTAAGGACTCGCGCGCCACTTGTTCAAACGCCTCCGAAAACAGCGCGAAATTCTCTTCACGTAGCGATAAGCCGGCAGCCATGGCATGCCCGCCGAATTTATCGATCAGCTGCGGATGCCGTTTGTAAACAAGATCTAATGCATCGCGCAAATGAAACCCGGGTATTGATCGGCCCGAGCCTCTGATCATGCCGTTGCCTGCCGGCGCGAAAGTGATCGTGGGGCGGAAGAATTTTTCTTTCAGTCGCGATGCCACGATACCGATCACACCCTGATGCCAGCTTGGGTCGAACAGGGTGAGCGCGGCTTTATCAGTCGGTTCTATGTTTTCCAGCGAGGCTAGGGCGGCTTCTTGTATGCCAGCTTCGATTTCGCGGCGATCGCGGTTAATGTCGTCGAGTTGGCGGGCAATATCCCAGGCGCGCTGATTGTCATCAGTTAACAGACACTCGATACCGAGCGACATATCGGCCAGTCGCCCTGCGGCGTTCAGTCGCGGCCCGGCGGTGAAACCGAGATCGAAGGGATTGGCTTTACGAACTTCACGTCCCGCCACTGAGAACAGCGCTGCGATACCGGGGTGAGCGCGCCCGGCACGGATGCGCTTCAAGCCTTGCGCCACCAGAATGCGGTTATTGCTATCGAGCTTGACGACGTCCGCTACCGTGCCTAATGCAACAAGATCTAGCAGGTGGTCGAGCCGGGGCTGCGAGGCGCTGTCAAACCGACCGCGGCGGCGTAGCTCTGCGCGCAGCGCAAGCAAGGTGTAGAACATAACGCCTACTCCCGCCAGGTTCTTGCTCGGGAAACCGCAGCCGGGTTGGTTTGGGTTGACGATCACGGCGGCCGCAGGCAGTGTCGCGCCCGGTAGGTGATGATCGGTCACTACAACCGGGATACCCCGTCGATTCGCTTCATCAACCCCATCGATACTGGCGATACCGTTATCTACGGTGATGATGATCTCGGGTGATTTTTCTTTGACGGCCAGTGCCACGATCTCGGGTGTGAGCCCATAGCCATACTCGAAGCGATTCGGCACGATGTAATCGACTACCGCACCCATGGCGCGTAAGCCGCGCACGCCGACGGCACAGGCGGTCGCGCCGTCGCAGTCATAATCGGCCACGATCACCATGCGGCGCCCGGCATCAATCGCATCGGCCAGGAAAATCGCAGCGCGATCCACATGAGTCAGTACTTCAGGCTTGATGAGCGCATCCAGTTCGGTCGACAAATCGCGCGGATCATGCAAACCACGCGCGGCCAACAGTCGCGCCAGCACAGGGTGCAAGCCCTGCTGCGCCAAATACTCTGCGTCGCGAATCGCGTAGGGGCGGGCAGATAGGCGGGTCATGGCGTGTGCATCAGGCGATTGAGCGAGGGCTTGCGCCAGAATTTCAGTAAGTCTAGACGGGTCACTTGCCACTGCTTGACGCAGGTGGCGTCGCTTAGCTGTAGTGTCAGGCGATCAATCACTTTGTTTTGCAATTGCTGAAGCAGCGGCGACGCATGAGTACGTTCGATATCTTGCATAGCAAGCAGCCAGCGTCCCCAATCATCGGCAAGTGCGGGTGAGATCAGCGAGTCATCGATTGTTAGCGTGTCATGTTCTGCGGGGCGTTGTTCTGGACTAGCGCCACCCCATAACCACAACGCATTAATGCGCGGCTGGCCATAAGCCTCGCGCGCCTCGTTGATTGGATGGGTGTGCCACAGCATTTGAATTTCATTGTGCAGCTTGCGCCATTCGCGTGCATGTTCGCCAGAGGGTAACCAGACATCAACATTATGTCCGCTTGCAGCGTCAGGCGTCGTGGTGCGAAAGGCCTGCCAAGTATCCGCACGAACAAACCAATGGCGTGCATCGCCATAGCGCAGTTCGTGGCCTAGCTCTTCAAAAAGCGGCAATGCAGATTCGAACAGCGCGCGTGAGCTTTGTTCATCGATCATCAGCTGGCGCGGATCGGGTAGCACCAAATGGTCGCGCGCTATGTGCAAGTGCACGGGTTGCAAAATGAACCAGATACCTGGCGCTGGCCCGATACCAAGCTTTTGCATCCACTGATGAGACAGGGGTGGGCTGTTATCCACGTTCGTGCCGTACAGCAGGATTTCATGGGGCAGGGCGGCGGCGAAAGCCTCGAAGCGCCGCTCGGGCAGTTCGGTAGCGCGCGCCAGCAGGCTTGCCAACGACGGCATGTTCAGTGATTTGATCAGGTCTTTCGCATGTTGCGCGGGTGGCAGAGCGAATGGCAGAAGCAGAGTGGGGTCGCGCATAGGGGTGCATTATGGCAAACTCCGGCCTTGAAAAAAAATCGCCGGAGCTCTCGTTGGCCCTGTTCAGCAATCCCCCGTTCGAGTGGACCATCGGCCTGCGCTATACCCGCGCCGGGCGGCGCAGCGCCCGCAACAGCTTTATCTCCTTTATTTCACTGATTTCGATGGCTGGCATTGCGCTTGGCGTTGCCGCGCTGATCGTGGTGCTGTCGGTGATGAACGGTTTCCAGAAAGAAGTGCGTGACCGCATGCTGTCGGTGCTGTCGCATGTCGAGATTTTCGATAGCTCGGGAAACCTGCCGGACTGGGCGATGCTAGCCAGCGAGGCGGTCAAACACCCTGAAGTACGAGGCGCTGCGCCGTTTGTGGACGGCCAGGCAATGGTGGTGCGCGATGACGTGGTGCGCGGCGTGATGGTGCGCGGCATCTTGCCGGATCAGGAGCCCAAAGTTTCAGCGGTCGCGTCGCAAATGTTGCGCGGGAATTTGAGCGAACTGCGTGCGGGCGAGTTCAATATCGTGATTGGTAGCGCGTTGGCACGTGGCTTCGGTCTGCGCGTTGGTGACAAATTAACCCTGATCGCACCGCAGGGGCAGCTCACCCCCGCCGGCGTTCTGCCGCGATTGAAACAGTTCAATGTGGTGGGTATCTTCGAGGCAGGGCACTATGAGTTTGATTCCGCGCTGGTGTTTATCCAGTTGGAAGATGCACAACGACTGTTTCGCTTATCCGGCCCGAGCGGCCTACGACTAAAAATCGCCGATATGCAGCGCGCGCCGGAAGTTGCGGCTGAATTGGGTGCGAGCTTGAAGGGTGATCTGGTGGTACGCGACTGGTCGCAGCAGAACCGTAGCTGGTTCGCGGCAGTGCAAACCGAGAAGCGCATGATGTTCATTATCCTGACGCTGATCATCGCAGTCGCTGCGTTTAACTTGGTGTCGACACTGGTGATGACTGTCACCGAGAAGCAGGCCGATATTGCGATCTTGCGCACACTGGGCGCATCGCCAACCTCCATCATGAAAATTTTCATTATCCAAGGTGCGCTAGTGGGGTTGATTGGCACCGCGATCGGCGTTTCACTCGGCGTGCTGGTGGCCGTGAACATTGATGTGATCGTCCCCTTCATTGAAAGTGTGCTGGGGTTCCAGTTCTTGCCGCGCGATATTTATCTGATTAGCGCGCTACCTTCTGATTTGCGGTGGCCGGATGTCGGGCGTATCGCCGGCATTGCACTGTTGCTGGCATTTTTAGCGACGTTGTATCCAAGCTGGCGCGCAGCGCGCGTTCGTCCTGCAGAGGCACTGCGCTATGAGTGATTCAGATAACGTGGTGCTCGCGTGCAGCGGAATCAGCCGAAGCTTTGCGCAAGGGCGCGAGGCACTCACCGTGCTGCGCAATGTGAGCTTGAGCGTGCATCGTGGTGAACGCGTTGCCATCGTCGGTGTGTCAGGCTCAGGTAAATCTACCTTGCTGCATTTGCTAGGTGGCTTGGACTTGCCGGATACGGGTCAGGTTCAACTACTTGGCAAAGACATGGCGAAGTTGAATGAAACCGAGCGCGGCGAAATGCGTAATCGTTCGCTCGGCTTTGTGTACCAGTTTCATCATCTATTGCCTGAGTTCACCGCGCTGGATAACGTGGCTATGCCACTGCTGATCCGGCGACTGCCACGCGCGCAGGCGCGTGAGGTAGCGGCACAGATTCTGGATCGTGTTGGATTGACTTCTCGCGTGTCACATCTCCCCGGTGAGTTGTCGGGTGGTGAGCGGCAACGAGTGGCGCTGGCACGTGCGCTGGTCACACAACCGGCGTGTGTGTTGGCGGATGAACCTACCGGCAACCTTGATCGTGGCACTGCGCAGCAGGTATTTGAGCTGATGCTCGAGCTATCGCAGACCCTCGGTACGGCGTTCGTCATCGTGACGCATGATGCCGATCTGGCGCAGCGCTGTGATCGGGTGCTGCACCTGACAGCGCAAGGGCTTGCCTGAGCGACCACGATGCTGGTCGATAGTCACTGTCACCTCGACGCCGCTGAGTTTGGTGATGCGGCTTCGCAACTCGCGCAACAAGCCGCCGATAACGATGTGCGCTGGATTGTGGTGCCGGCGGTGGAAGCGGCTAACTTCAGCAGCGTCAAAAATCTCGCGGCAAACTTACCGAATTGTGTTTACGCCTTAGGTATTCATCCGCTCTATGTGCCGCAGGCGGCACCGGAGGATCTGAATCGATTGCGTGAGGCAGTACAACTGGCCATGGCCGATGAGCGCTTTGTTGGTGTCGGCGAAATTGGTCTGGACTTTTTTGTGCCGGAGTTGACCACGGATACGATGCGCGAGAAGCAAACGCATTTCTATGTTGAGCAACTCAAGATTGCGCGTGAATTTGATCTGCCGGTGATTCTGCATGTGCGTCGCTCGCAGGATATGCTGCTAAAACATCTACGCCGCATCTCAGTGGTGGGCGGCATTGCGCATGCTTTTAATGGTAGCGAGCAACAGGCGCAGGCTTTTATTTCACTCGGCTTTGCACTCGGTTTTGGTGGTGCAATGACCTTCACGCGCGCCTTGCAAATTCGCCGCTTGGCAACTCAGTTACCGCTCAGCGCTGTGGTGTTGGAAACCGATGCACCTGATATTTCTCCCGCATGGCTGCACCCCGGTGTTAACACGCCGGCGCAGCTTCCCCGAATCGCTGCGGTACTGGCCGAGTTGCGTGGCCAGCCTTTGGCAGAGATCGCTGCGCAGACATCCAATAATGTCGCGCGCGTATTGCCCCGCCTTGGCAACCTCATGATGCAGTAGTGCGCGCGCTTGCGCTCGGCTGGCTAGCCGGCACGCTGTGGTTGCAGACGCGTGCCGATCTGCCGCCAACATTACTCTCATACTTGCTACTTGCGATAGGTGCGATTGCCTTGGGCTGCGTGGCGCTGTCTGCAATGCGCTCACGCATCTTGCTCAGTCTGCTGTTGCTGCTTGCCGGTGCGAGTCTGGGTGCTGGATGGTCGGCGCAACTGGCGCACCATCGCTTGGCCGAAGCCTTACCGGCCGAACTCGAGGGCAGAGATCTTCAGCTCACCGGCATTGTCGCCAGCCTGCCGAACCGTTTTCAGGATGGGCAGCGCTTTGTGTTTGAGGTGCAGAGCGCCTCAGATGGCAGTCGAGACGTAATCGTGCCTAGCCGCATCGCACTCGGCTGGTATGCGGCCGAGCAGTCAGCCCCTGTGCTGATCCCCGGCCAACGCTGGCAATTCACCGCACGACTAAAGCAGCCGCACGGCCAACTGAACCCGGACGTTTTCGATGCCGAAGCTTGGTGGCTGACCGAGGGCATCCGCGCTAACGGCTATGTGCGGCAGAACCCGGCGCTATTGCTTGATGACTTTGTTGTCAGTACACGCGATCTGGTGGGTAGGGCGCGCCATTCTCTGCGAGAACGGATTCAACAAGCGCTACCCGAGGCACGTTTTGCGGGTGTGATCATTGCGTTGGTGATTGGAGATCAGCGCAGCATTGAATCCGCCGATTGGGATGTGTTCAACCGCACTGGTATCGGCCATCTGATCTCAATTTCCGGTTTGCATATCACCATGATCGCGGCGCTGTTCTCGGGATTGGTTTTTTTCTTTTGGCGTCATTCGTTTTTTATGGGCACGCAGCTACCGCTGTGGCTACCGGCGCGCAAAGCGGCAGCGATCGCGGGTTTGCTCTCTGCTGTTGGGTATGTGGCGCTGGCGGGTTTTGGTATACCGGCGCAACGCACCTTGCTGATGCTGGCGGTGGCGGCGCTGGCTGTGTGGTGCAATGCCTTGCTAAGCGCATCGCAATTGCTGGCGTGCGCGTTGTTGGTCGTGTTGATGTTTGATCCTTGGGCGGTGCTATGGCCAGGGTTTTGGCTGTCGTTCGGCGCGATTGCTTGTTTGCTGTTTGCCTCCAGCGGACGAATGAATGGCGATAGCGGTTGGCGCGCTGCCTTACGCTCTGCGACTCATACGCAAATGGCGGTGACGGCAGGTTTGTTGCCACTGACCCTGTTGCTGTTTGCGCAGGTATCACTCATTAGCCCGCTTGCCAACGCGGTGGCCATACCCGTGATCAGTGCCGTGGTCACGCCGCTGGCGCTTTTCGGCGTGGTGTTGCCAGCGCCGCTCTGCGCTTGGGTGTTGCAACTGGCGCACGCCACTCTGGCGCTGCTGTCACAGGGGCTGGAATGGCTAGCCGCGCTGCCGCTGGCGGTGTGGCAGGCACCCAAGCCCGGTTTGTTGGAGACCCTTTTGGCGATGGCCGGCACGCTATGGTTGCTCACGCCGCGTGGCTGGCCCTTGCGTTGGGCGGGGCTGTTGGCCTGGTTGCCCTTGATGATGGCACTGCCCAGCGCTCCCAGCCGGGGATTTTGGGTGACTGCATTCGACATCGGGCAAGGCAACGCCTTGTTGATTGAGACACCGAGTTTTCGGCTGCTGTACGACACCGGCCCTGCGTATTCTGCGGCGGCGGATGGCGGCAGCCGGGTGATCCTGCCGTATTTGCGGGCCAGAGGCATCGATAGACTCGATGCCGTCGTGATTTCACATAGCGATATGGACCATTCAGGTGGGGCGCGCAGCTTGATGAAGGCGGTGGAGATTGGCTGGATTGCTTCTTCGCTACCGCTTGGTCATGCACTACGTGATACGCGGCAAGTGGATTGCGTAGCGGGGCAGCGTTGGGCACGCGATGGTGTGCAATTCGAGTTTTTGCATCCCCTAGTGAGTGATCGTGAGGTCAGCAAACCCAATGCACGCAGCTGTACCCTGAAAATCAGTTTCGGTGAGCACGCCGTGCTGCTGACCGGTGATATCGAGGCACCGCAGGAGCGCGCGCTGCTGCAGCGTGCGGCCGACCAGCTCCGCGCCGATGTTTTGCTGGCGCCGCATCATGGCAGCGGCACTTCCTCCACGCCGCAATTTCTGGACGCGGTTGCACCCAAAATGGCTGTGTTTCAGGTGGGTTACCGCAACCGTTACCGTCACCCAAAGCCGTCGGTGCTGGAGCGTTACCACGAGCGGGGCATCGCGGTGCTGCGAAGCGACCGCAGCGGAGCGGTCAGCGTTCACATCGATCACGCGGGCATCAAGCTGAAGCAGGCATGTGAAACACCGCGCTACTGGTCGAGCCAGCGTTGTGATCAATCGGTCAATACGATGGCGAAGGGGCCCGAGTAGGCTCGTCGCCCACATTCTTTGCGGTATAATTCCTATTTCCCGCAAGTGCCATTTGGCACATCGTGCAATGACCAAGTTTGTATTCGTCACTGGCGGTGTTGTGTCCTCGCTAGGCAAGGGGATTGCAGCGGCGTCGCTGGCCGCTATCCTCGAATCCCGTGGCCTCAAGGTCACACTCCTCAAGCTAGACCCCTATATCAACGTTGACCCCGGAACGATGAGCCCGTTCCAGCACGGCGAGGTATTCGTCACCGATGATGGTGCCGAAACTGATCTCGATTTGGGTCACTACGAGCGTTTTATCAGCGCGCGTATGAAGAAGGTGAATAACTTCACCACCGGTCAGATTTACGAGTCGGTGATCCGCAAAGAACGTCGTGGTGAATACCTGGGCAAAACCGTGCAGGTGATTCCCCATATCACCAACGAGATTCAAGAGTTCATTCATCGCGGTGCCGAGGGCTATGATGTCGCGATCGTTGAAATCGGCGGCACCGTCGGTGATATCGAGTCTTTACCGTTTCTCGAAGCAGCGCGTCAACTCTCGCTGCGCTTGGGCCGCAGCAGCTCCGCTTTTGTGCACCTAACACTGGTGCCTTATTTGCCTTACGCGGGCGAACTCAAAACTAAACCCACCCAACACAGTGTGCAGAAGCTGCGCGAGATTGGTATCTCGCCCGATGCGCTGCTGTGCCGTGCTGATCGTCCCATTCCGGATGACGAGCGCGCAAAAATCTCGCTGTTCTCCAACATGCAGCAGGAGGCGGTGATCTCGGTGTGGGATGCTGACACCATCTACAAAATCCCGCAGATGCTGCATGACCAGGGTCTTGATCGCATTATTTGCGAAAAGCTTGATCTCAAGCCCCAAGGTGCAGATTTGTCGATGTGGGCGCGCCTTATCACGGCGCTCGAAAATCCCAAGCATGAAGTCAGCATCGCCATGGTCGGCAAGTATGTCGACCTGACCGAGTCCTACAAATCACTCACCGAGGCCTTGCGTCACGCCGGTATTCACACCGAATCGCGTGTAAAGATCGAGTACGTCGATTCGGAAGAGATTGAAGCCAATGGCGTTGCCAGTCTAGCGAAGTTTGATGCCATCTTGGTGCCCGGCGGTTTCGGTAAACGCGGTGTTGAGGGCAAAATCTCCACTGTGCGCTATGCGCGCGAGCAAAAAATACCTTACTTAGGTATATGTCTCGGCATGCAGGTGGCGTTGATTGAATACGCGCGTGATGTCGCTGGCCTGAAAGGGGCGAACTCAACCGAGTTCGATGCCGCTACCGCGCATCCGGTGGTTGCCTTGATCACCGAGTGGCAGAACCATGACGGCCAGATCGAGCGCCGTGATGAAAACTCCGACCTCGGCGGCACCATGCGCCTCGGTGCGCAAACCTGTGCGGTCAAACCCGGTACATTAGCAGCGGAGATTTACGGCAGCTCGGTCACCGAGCGGCATCGCCACCGCTACGAGGCTAATAACCACTACCTCGATCGTATCGAGCAGACCGGCTTGGTGGTATCGGCGCGTACGCCGAATGAATCCTTATGCGAGATCATGGAACTGCCGCGCGTGGGTGAGCATGCCCACCCCTGGTTCATGGGCGTACAGTTTCACCCTGAGTTCAAATCCACGCCACGTGACGGGCATCCCTTGTTCATCTCCTTCATCAAGGCAGCGCTTGCGCACAAAGCCGATTCGGTGCAAAGGAAAGCGGCATGAAGCTCTGTGGATTCGAAGTCGGTATTGATCAACCTTTTTTCCTGATCGCGGGTACCTGCGTCATTGAATCCGAGCAGATGGCGCTTGATACTGCAGGTCGACTGAAAGAAATCACCAGCGCCCTCGGCGTACCCTTCATCTATAAGTCTTCGTTCGATAAAGCGAATCGCTCATCTGGAGCTTCGTTCCGTGGTCTTGGCATGGAGAAGGGTTTGAGCATTCTGGCCAAGGTGCGCGAGCAGATTGGCGTGCCTGTGCTGACGGATGTGCATGACGCCGATGAGATTACGCCCGTTGCGGCGGTAGTCGATGTCATACAAACGCCGGCTTTCTTGTGCCGTCAAACCGATTTCATTCGTGCTTGCGCGCAATCCGGTAAGCCGGTGAATTTGAAGAAGGGCCAGTTCCTCGCGCCACACGATATGCGCAATGTGGTCATGAAAGCACGCGAAGCAGCGGCCGAGGCGGGTTTGCCAACCGACGCGTTTATGGTGTGCGAGCGCGGCGCTTCATTTGGCTACAACAATTTGGTGTCTGATATGCGCTCGCTGGCGATCATGCGCGAAACCAGTTGCCCGGTGGTGTTCGATGCCACGCATTCCGTGCAGCTGCCTGGCGGTCAAGGGACGTCATCGGGCGGGCAGCGAGAGTTTGTACCGGTGCTAGCGCGTGCTGCAGTCGGCGTTGGTGTGGCTGGCTTGTTCATGGAAACCCACCCGGACCCCGCCAAAGCGATGTCCGACGGCCCAAATGCAGTGCCGCTGTCACGCATGCGTGATTTGCTCGAGAGCTTGGTGGCGATTGATCGCGTGGTCAAGAGCAAGCCTTTCCTCGAATACGATTTTGATTGATTGTTATCGGTTTTCTGTTTTTTACCCAAACATCTCACTACCAATCCAACCGCTTGGAGATCTGAATGAGTGCAATCGTAGATATCGTCGGCCGCGAGATCCTCGACTCGCGCGGTAACCCCACCGTCGAGTGCGACGTCTTGCTCGAATCTGGTGTGATGGGGCGTGCGGCAGTGCCGTCGGGCGCTTCTACCGGGTCACGCGAGGCGATTGAGCTGCGCGATGGTGACAAGAGCCGCTATCTCGGCAAAGGCGTGCTGCGCGCCTGCGAGAACATCAATACTGAAATCTCCGAAGCGGTGATGGGTCTGGATGCCTCTGAGCAGGCTTTCCTTGATCGCACCATGATCGATCTTGATGGTACTGAAAACAAATCGCGCATGGGTGCTAACGCGATGTTGGCAGTATCGATGGCAGTGGCGAAAGCAGCGGCTGAAGAGGCTGGTCTGCCGCTATACCGCTATTTTGGTGGCTCGGGCGCGATGCAGATGCCGGTTCCGATGATGAATGTCATCAATGGCGGCGCACACGCAGATAACAATCTGGATATTCAAGAGTTCATGATTATCCCGGTGGGTGCACCGAGTTTTCGTGAGGCGATGCGTTATGGTGCCGAGGTATTCCATACACTGAAAAAAATCCTGCATGACAAGGGTCTGACCACGGCGGTGGGTGACGAGGGTGGTTTTGCGCCATCCGTCAAAAGCCATGAAGAAGCAATTCAACTGATTCTGCAGGCGATCGAGAAAGCTGGCTACGAGCCCGGCACGCAAATCGCGCTTGGCCTCGACTGCGCTGCATCTGAGTTTTACAAAGATGATCTCTACCACCTTTCAGGTGAGGGCTTGAAATTGTCGGCGGACGATTTCACGAATCTGCTGGCGACCTGGAGCGACAAGTACCCGATCATTTCAATCGAAGATGGTATGCACGAAGGCGATTGGAAAGGTTGGGCCACGCTGACCAAAGCTTTGGGTAAGAAGGTTCAGCTGGTCGGTGATGATCTGTTCGTCACCAACACAAAAATCCTGCGCCAAGGCATCGACGAGGGTATCGCCAACTCGATTCTGATCAAGATTAATCAGATCGGTACGCTGACCGAAACCTTTGCTGCGATTGAAATGGCCAAGCGCGCAGGCTATACCGCAGTGATCTCGCATCGTTCGGGCGAGACCGAAGATTCGACCATCGCTGATATTGCCGTCGGCACCAATGCGTTGCAGATCAAGACCGGCTCGATGTCGCGCTCGGACCGCATGGTGAAATACAACCAGCTGCTGCGGATCGAAGAAGACCTGGGTGACATCGCGTCCTACCCCGGTCGCGATGCGTTTTATAACCTCTAAGCTTCGCCGCGGCTGGTATCAGCATCGACACGCCATCTAAGCCATGCGACTGATCCTGATCGTTCTGACAGCGCTGCTGGTAATGATTCAGTACCCGCTGTGGCTGGGTAAGGGCGGCTGGCTGCGGGTGTGGGATTTATCGCGACAGCTCGATACCGCGCTCGAGAAAGAGCAAGAGCTGCGGCAGCGAAACGAAAAACTTGCCGGTGAGGTGCAAGACCTCAAAGAAGGTACGGGTGCGGTCGAAGAGCGTGCCCGCTACGAGCTTGGCATGGTCAAGGAAGGCGAGATTTTCGTGCAGGTGCTTGATGGTGGCACTAAGGCCAGCGCACAAGATTCCACCAAAAACTAATCGCCTGCCTGGTTAGGCCGCTTGCTGCGTTGGCAGGGGGTGCCTGTACCGCATCTGCCAAGATTTCTGCTGCAAATAGCTGCGTGCAATCTACTTTGTCGAATGCATAGTCTTGGCCGCAGAAGTCGCAATTGATCTCCAGCTTGCCAAGATCTGCCAGCGCCTCATCCACTTCGACTTGCCCGAGCATTTTCAGCATGTTGCCGACCTTTTCACGCGTGCAGGTGCAGCGGAAATGCGGGTGACGAGGCTCGAACACGCGAACCTGCTCTTCCCAGTACAGCCTGCGTAGCAACGTCATGATGTCGGTGCTGAGCAATTCTTCATCGCCTACCGTTGAGGCTAGTGTGACCGTGCGGTTCCAGGTGTCGCTGTCTTCTTCGCTGCTGGCTTTGCCGCCTTCCTCTGGCAGTTTCTGCAACAACAGGCCGCGCGCGACAGACGCATCAGCAGCCAACCAGAGCTTGGTATCGAGCTGCTCCGACCGCATCATGTAGTTCTCGATCACAGTTGAAACGGAGTCGCCATCGAGCGCCACAATGCCCTGATAGGGCTGCTGGCCGGGTAGCTTGTCGGCGGGATCGAGGGTAATCGCGAAGCGCCCCTGACCATTCAGATTCACCAGTTGCTGTAAGCCTGCGTCATCGGCGATGGTGCTGTTTTCACCTAGCTTGGCTGTCGCGCGAAGCTGTAGTGCAGCATCGCATTCCACCACCAGCAGTTTGACCGGCCCGTCGCCATGAATTTGCAGAATGATGGTGCCGTTGAATTTCAGATTGGCCGAGAGCAGGGCGGCGGCGGCCATCATCTCACCCAGCATTTCAGTGACGGGTGCAGGGTAGCTGCGCCTGTCCAGCACATGACGCCACGCTTCAGAGAGTTCTACCAACTCGCCACGCACCGGCGAATTCTCGAACATGAATTTTTGCAGCGTGTCAGTCATCCAGAAACACGATCAATCGATACGCTTTAAATGCTGGCGGTATTGCTGCGCGCGCGCCAGATACATCTCGGCGCTTTGCTTGAGTCCGTCCAGCTCTGCCTCGGTCAGTGTGCGAATGGCGCGCGCCGGAGAGCCGATGATGAGTGAATTGTCGGGGAATTCCTTGCCCTCGGTAACCAAGGCACCGGCACCAATAAGGCAGTTGCGGCCAATTTTTGCGCCGTTCAAAACGACGGCCTGAATGCCGACCAGACTGCCATCGCCGATGGTGCAGCCGTGCAGCATGGCTTGGTGACCGACAGTGACGTTGTCACCAATGGTCAGCGGGCAGCCATGATCGGTATGCAGCACGGTGCCTTCCTGAACGTTGCTGTTTTGGCCGACCACAATGGGTTCGGTGTCGCCGCGGATCACAACCCCGTACCAGATATTGGCGTTCGCCTTGATGGTGACCTCGCCAATGACGGTGACGGAATCGGTCAGGAATGCAGTCTCGTGGATGTTCGGGCGGATGTCGCCTAGCTGGTAAATCGGCATCGGACTTAAAATACAGTCAAACAGAAAGCCGACATTTTACCCTTGACCGCATGAACTCACCACTGAATACCAGCGTTATCGAACTGCGATCAAGGGCGCTGGCATTGCTATGCGAATCGGATGCCGCGCATAAAGTCGAGCAGACTCGAGAACTGTACGCGCAGTGGCTTGCTCAAGGTGTTCAACTTGATGCGTCAGCCACGTTGCAGCCGCATGCTGCGCTACCCGGCCGTCCGGCGCGCCCGCCGCTGGTACCGCCGCGCGAAGTCGGCAAGCGCGCCATGCACACTGTCGAAGGGCGGGCTGCCCTGATCCATGCGCTGGCCCATATCGAATTTAATGCGATCAATCTTGCGCTGGATGCGGTCTGGCGTTTCAGCGCCATGCCACGCGAGTTTTATGGCGACTGGCTGCAAGTGGCAGCGGAAGAGGCACTGCATTTCTCACTGCTCGACGCGCACCTGCGCACGCTTGGCTTTGCCTACGGTGACTTCAATGCGCACAACAGCCTGTGGGAGATGGCGCAGAAGACTGCCAACGATATGACAGCGCGGATGGCGCTGGTACCGCGCACGCTGGAGGCGAGGGGCTTGGATGCGACCCCGGCAGTACGCGCAAAACTGGCGCAAGTTGGTGACCATGAGGCCGCAGCAATCCTTGACATCATTCTGCGTGATGAGGTCGGCCATGTAGCGATTGGTAATCGCTGGTACCACTGGCTATGCGCGCGCGACGGCAAGGATCCGGTTGCGCTGTATGCAGACTTGTCGATTCGTTTCAAGGCACCACAGCTGCGTGGGCCGTTCAATCTGGACGCGCGGCGTGCAGCGGGATTCAGCGATGAAGAGATTGCGGTGCTAGAGGCTTCAGGTAGTTAGCGCAGTGTGTGTACGTGCAACTGACCCGTACTATCCGCAGCAATCCATCCGCCTCGCGTCACGTCACCGTCGCAATCCCAGTCAGAGAGTACATACCGCACCCTTTGCGCTTCGCGATGGATTCCCGGTCGGTGCGTATGGCCGTGGATCATGATGTCGACTTGTTGAGCGTCGAATAGTCTGGCGATCTCGGTAGTGTTCACATCCATGATGGCCATGGATTTCTCGCGCTGAGCGTCACGGCTGCCTTCGCGCATGCCTTGGATAATCATCTTTCGCTCGGCAAGCGGCTTGGCGAGGAAGGCGCTCTGCCATGCAGGATTGCGTACCTGCGAACGAAACTCCATGTAATCCTTGTCGTCCGTGCATTGCGCATCGCCGTGCACTAGCAGCATGCGCTGACCACCGATGTCGGCAACATAGGGGTCGGGCAGCAAGCGCATACCAGTCGCTTGTGCGAACGCGTCACCGACGAGGAAATCACGGTTACCTGCCATCCAGTACAGCGCAACTCCGCTGTCGGTCAGCGCGCGCAGCGCATCAACCACCTTGCGGTTGAACGGGTCATCGAGATCATCATCGCCCGCCCAGTATTCGAAGATATCGCCGAGCAGATAAAGCTGGCGTGTGGTTGACGCTTCTTCATTAAGAAAACGAAAGAACGCCGCCGCTGTCCTCGGCATCTGTGCGGACAGGTGTAGGTCTGAAACAAAAAGCGCAACCGTTTCCGGCTGCGCCTTTTGATCGACTAGCGTGGATGCGCTCATCGGTGTGTCGTGAATTTAGCGGGTCAGACGATCTCAGCTTTCTCGATGATCACGTCTTCAACCGGCACGTCGCCATGAAAACCCTTGGTGCTGGTTTTGACTTTGCGGATCTCGTCCACTACCTCGGTGCCCGCGGTCACTCGGGCAAACACGCAATAGCCCCATTGATCTGGGCCGGCATAGTCGAGAAAGCTATTGTCTTTCACGTTAATGAAAAACTGTGCCGTGGCAGAGTGCGGGTCGTTGGTGCGCGCCATTGCAACCGTGTATTTCTCATTGGCGAGGCCGTTCGCAGCTTCGTTATCAATCGGTTCGCCAGACTCTTTCTGCTTCATGCCCGGTTCGAAACCACCGCCTTGGATCATGAAGCCATCGATCACGCGATGAAAAATCGTGCCGTCATAGTGGCCGGATTTCACATACGACAGAAAATTGTCGACGGTCTTAGGGGCTTTCTCGGCGTCGAGCTCAATGGTGATGTCGCCGTGATTGGTGCTGAGTACAACTGCCATGGTAGTCCTTTAAAAAATTAATCGATCAGCGTGACTGATTCAATGATGACGGGTTTGACTGGCTTGTCGCGACGGTCGGTTTCAACCGCCTCAATCTGGTCGACGACTTCGCTGCCCTTGGTGACCTTGCCAAACACTGTGTAGCCGAAGCCATCCTGCCCTGGGTAGTCCAGAAAACGGTTGTCTTTGGCATTGATAAAAAACTGTGCAGTCGCAGAGTTAGGGTCTGCAGTGCGCGCCATTGCAATGGTGTAGCGACGGTTCTTCAGGCCGTTCGATGATTCGATTTCAATCGGGCCGCGGGTGGCTTTTTCCGCGCCTTGAGGCGTATAACCACCGCCCTGGATCATGAAGCCGCGGATCACGCGATGAAATACGGTGCCATTGTAGAAACCCGTTTTGACGTACTGCAGAAAGTTGTCGACTGTTCGCGGTGCCTTGGCCGCGTCGAGTTCGACAACGATTTCACCGGCACTGGTTTTAATCGACACAGTCGGCGCGGCGCGGCCAGCTGCGGCCTTTGCTTGGCCGCCGGCTGATGCCGGTTCTGCAACGGCTAGCTGTGTGAATAGGGCCAGCGAGGCAGCAACTGCAGCAACCGCAGCAACAAGGAGACGCATACGCAACATAAAAATCCTTTTTTAGAGCAGCTTTAACTCGTCATGCCGTCCGGAATGCGCGAGCTTCGATGCTATACTTTAATCAAACCCCCATTTTATCAAAGACAGTCCGCAAGCCCTGCCTACGCAGCGAATCGCGGTGCCGTCGGTGGCACGAGTTCTAATTGCGTTCGTTGCCGAGTCCGTATTGCTCATGAGTTCTCTCAAAATTTACAACACGCTTGCGCGTGACAAAGTGCCTTTTACTCCCATCGATCCGGGTAAGGTGCGGATGTACGTCTGCGGAATGACGGTGTATGACTACTGTCATCTCGGTCATGCGCGCGTGATGGTGGTGTTCGACATGGTGCAGCGTTGGCTGCGAGGCAGTGGCTTCGACGTCACGTATGTCCGCAACATCACCGATATCGACGACAAGATCATCAAGCGTGCTGTTGAGAATGGCGAGCCGATTTCTGCGCTCACCAATCGCTTCATAGCCGCCATGAATGAAGACGCGGCAGCGCTGGGCGTTCAGCCGCCTGATCATGAGCCGCGCGCGACAGCCTTCGTGCCGCAGATGCTGCAACTGATTGGCCGTCTGGAATCCAACGGGTTGGCCTACAAAGCCAGCGATGGTGATGTGAATTTTTCTGTGCGTGATTTTGCCGGTTACGGCAAGTTGTCTGGAAAATCATTAGACGATTTACGCGCGGGTGAGCGTGTTGAAGTTGCGAGCGCCAAGCGTGACCCGCTCGACTTTGTGCTCTGGAAGTCTACCCGTGAGTCCGAACCTGATGAAGTGAAGTGGCCTTCACCTTGGGGCAGTGGCCGACCGGGTTGGCACATCGAGTGCTCGGCCATGTCATGCCAGCTATTGGGTGAGCACTTCGATATTCATGGTGGTGGACAAGATTTGCAATTTCCGCACCATGAGAACGAAATCGCGCAGTCAGAGGGCGCCAGCGGGAAGCCATTTGTCAACTACTGGATGCACAATGGCTTTGTGCGTGTCGATGACGAAAAAATGTCCAAGTCCTTGGGCAATTTTTTCACGATTCGCGAGGTGCTGAAACAATACGACGCCGAGGTGGTGCGCTTCTTCATACTGCGCGCGCATTACCGTAGCCCGCTGAATTATTCCGATGCGCATCTTGATGATGCGCGGGTCGCGCTAATGCGCCTCTATACCGCGCTGAAAGACCATCCAGGCGATCAGCAAGCATTGGATTGGAACGAGCCGCATGCGCAGCGTTTTGCCGATGCGATGAATGATGACTTCAATACGCCAATCGCTATTGCGGTGTTATTCGATTTGGCCAGTGAGGTGAACCGTAGCGGTTCGTCGGTGGCCGCGCGTCAACTCAAGGGTCTGGCCGGTATGCTGGGTTTGCTGGGTCGCGAGCCACAGCTGTTCTTGCAGGGTGGTGCGCCACTGGGCATGACCGATGATGAGGTGGCTGCCCATATCGCCGCGCGTTTAGCCGCAAAACAAAACAAGAACTTTGCTGAGTCCGATCGTATTCGTGCCGAGTTGCTCGAGAAGGGCATTGTGCTCGAAGACAAACCCGGTGGTCTCACCGAGTGGCGAAGAGCGTAGGATCAGGCACGATGGCGAAGTCTACCGAGATCATTGTTCCCGACTACTGGGAAGAGGCCAAGACGGAGTTGATGCGGCGCGACCGCATCCTGCGCAAGCTGATCCCCAAGTTCGGCGATTTGCAACTTGTTGGCCGAGGCGATCCGTTCACTACCTTGGCACGCGCCATCGTTGGTCAGCAAATCTCGGTGAAAGCAGCGCAATCCGTTTGGGAGCGCTTGGTGGCTACCGTCCCCAAGCTATCGCCCGCCACCGTAAAAAAAGCCGGTCTTGAAAAGCTCGCCAGCTGTGGGCTATCGAAACGCAAGGCGGAGTACCTGACCGACCTTGCGCTCCACTTTTTAGATGGCAGCGTGCATGCGAAAGACTGGTCATCGATGCATGACGAGGATGTCATCGCTGAGCTGATACAAATTCGGGGCATTGGTCGCTGGACAGCAGAGATGTTCCTGATTTTCAATTTGCTACGCCCGAATGTGCTGCCGCTCGACGATCTGGGCCTGTTGAAAGGCATCAGCGTGAATTACTTCTCCGGCGAGCCTGTTTCGCGCAGCGATGCGCGCGAGGTGGCCGCCAACTGGGAGCCTTGGCGCACGGTGGCCACTTGGTATCTTTGGCGGTCGCTCGACCCCTTGCCTGTAGAATATTGATATTGGCAACATAAGATTGCTATGATCCGGCATGCAGGGCGGTCACAAGCCGAGCGCCATTGCCAGGATGACAAGGAGCTAGCGTGAGCAAAACCACCTTTCTCAGCTTTGAGCAGTCGATCGCTGAACTGGAAACCAAAATCGAAGAGTTGCGCTTCGTGCAGGAAGACTCTGCAGTCGATATCAGCGAAGAGATCGACAAGCTGCATCAAAAGAGTCAGCAACTCACCAAAGACATTTACAGCAAGCTCACACCTTGGCAGGTGTCGCAGATTGCTCGTCATCCGCAACGGCCTTACACCCTCGATTATGTGGCCGAGATTTTCACCGACTTCCATGAGTTGCATGGCGACCGCTCGTATGCTGATGATCTATCGATCGTTGGTGGGCTAGCGCGATTCAACGGTCAGCCTTGTATGGTTCTTGGGCATCAAAAAGGGCGCGACACCAAAGAGCGTGCGCTGCGTAACTTCGGTATGTCCAAACCCGAGGGCTATCGCAAAGCGCTGCGCCTGATGAAGCTGTCCGAGAAATTTAATCTGCCGGTGTTCACTTTTGTGGATACGCCCGGCGCCTTCCCAGGTATCGATGCGGAAGAGCGTGGACAGTCCGAGGCCATCGGACACAACCTCTACGCCATGGCTGAGTTGAAGGTGCCGATTATCTCGACCATTATTGGCGAGGGTGGCTCGGGCGGTGCGCTGGCGATTGCGGTAGCTGACTCAGTGCTCATGCTGCAGTATTCAACGTATTCAGTGATCTCCCCTGAGGGTTGTGCCTCGATTCTCTGGAAGACCGCAGAGCGCGCCTCTGATGCTGCTGAAGCACTAGGACTGACTGCACACCGCCTCAAGGCGCTGAATCTGGTCGACAAAATCGTCAATGAACCGCTGGGTGGCGCACACCGTGACCCCAAGCAAATGGCGGTGCTGCTCAAG
Organism: Burkholderiales bacterium; assembly: GCA_026399895.1. Taxonomy (GTDB): domain Bacteria; phylum Pseudomonadota; class Gammaproteobacteria; order Burkholderiales; family Burkholderiaceae_D; genus Pernthalerella. Next base: position 3,910 of record JAPLQC010000072.1, on the reverse strand, counting down.
CGTGCGCTCGCCGATTCGCTGCGACAGTTCCACGGCATGAAGACCAAAGAGCTGCTCGCTGCTCGGCATGAGAAGTTGATGAGCTATGGAAAGTTCAAGGAAATCACTCCAACTGACTAAGGCTATCGACAGCGTCACTGCGAGCTTCGAGCGCGCGCTGGAAGCAATTCTGGCGCGCGTTGTTGTTTCTGACCCGCCGATTGCCATCGCCATTGCTTACAGCGGTGGCTTGGATTCTTCCGTACTGTTGCACCTCGCAGCGCAGTACTGTCAGCGTCAATCGATTTCACTTCATGCATTTCATGTGCATCATGGTCTGAGCCCCAATGCGGACGCGTGGCTGAAGCAATGCGAGCAGCAGGCTACTGCTTTGGGTGTGCCTTTCAAAGCGGTCCGTATTCAGCTGGCAGATGTTTCAGAGGATGGCGTCGAACAAGCCGCACGTGTGGCGCGTTATGCCGCGCTGGGTGAGCTTTGTCGCGCACACCGTGTACCGCTTCTACTCACCGCGCATCACCAAGATGATCAGGCCGAAACTGTACTGCTGCAGTTATTCCGTGGTGCGGGTCTGCGTGGTTTGGGTGGCATGCTCGATCTGCATGACGCGCATGGCTTAACGGGCGGCGATGTGTTGGTTGGGCGGCCACTGCTTGAATGCTCGCGCAAAGTGCTAGAGCAGTTTGCTTCTGCGCTTGATATTGCGCATGTGCAGGATGAATCCAACGCCGATACCCGCTATCGGCGCAATGCAATTCGACAGCAGATCATGCCGTTGATTGAACATACCTACCCGGGCATGGCAGCGACCGTCGCGCGCAGTAGCCGGCATTGGCAGAGCGCGCAGCTGCTGCTAGATGAATTGGCGCTGATTGATCTCACCGCTTGTGCAGAAAGTGATGCACTTCGGATTGATGCGATGGCAACGCTATCCACGCATCGCATCGATAATTTATTGCGGTTTTGGTTGCAGCAGCAGGGTGCGCCGTATGCCCCAAGTAGCGCGCAGCTAAGTCAGCTGCGCACTCAAATGCTGGCCGCGCGTAACGATGCCCAGCCAGCGCTCGCCTTGTGTGGCCTGCAGCTGCAACGGCAGGCAGGCGCGTTGGTAGCGCTGCCCCTGCGTCACGTATCGCCGCCCAATGAGCCCCTGATGATCCAGTGGCAGGGCGAGCAGTCGATCGCCATTCCTGAGTGGCAGGGCACGCTGCTGTTCGCTCAGGCACAGGCACGCGGTATTTGCCCGCAGCGCCTGCAGTCGAGCGCGCTGACGCTCCAGCCGCGCAGTGGTGGCGAGCGGCTCAAGCCAGATCCGGCCAGGCCATCGCGGACCCTGAAGAACCTGTTCCAGGAATCGGCGCTGCCGGAGCAACAGCGGCCTTGGCTGCCCTTGGCCTACTTGGATGGCAAACTGGCCTTTGCTGCCGGTTTGGGCATGGATGCACGGGTCGCCGATGCGCCGGGTGGGGTGACTATGCACTGGCGGGGCGAGGGCAGCGGCTAGAGCGTTGGCTTTCCACGTTGCACCATGTAAAATCGCGGGTTTGTTCAGACGCAAGCTTGCCTCTCATGTCTTTGATTGTTCACAAGTACGGCGGCACCTCGATGGGCTCAACCGAGCGCATCAAGAATGTCGCGCGCCGTGTCGCCAAATGGCACGATGCGGGGCATCAGATCGTGGTGGTGCCATCGGCAATGTCCGGCGAGACCAACCGCCTGCTCGGCCTCGCCAAGGAAATCACTTCGTCACCAGAACCGCGCGAGCTCGATATGCTGGCCTCTACCGGCGAGCAAGCCTCGGTCGCGCTGCTCGCGATCGCGCTGCAAGCGATTGGTAAACAAGCGGTGTCATACACTGGCTGGCAAGTGCCGGTATTAACCGACAACGCCTACACCAAGGCGCGCATTCAATCGATTGATGACGTCAAGGTTCGCAAGGATTTGAATGCAGGTCGCATCGTCATCATCACCGGGTTTCAGGGGATTGATAGTGACGGCAATATCACCACGCTGGGACGCGGTGGTTCGGATACCTCGGCCGTGGCTGTGGCCGCTGCACTGAAAGCCGCCGAGTGCCTGATCTATACCGATGTGGATGGCGTATACACCACCGACCCGCGCGTGGTGTCTGAGGCGCGTCGACTAAAAACCGTGACCTTCGAAGAGATGCTTGAGATGGCGTCGCTAGGATCGAAGGTATTGCAAATTCGCTCGGTGGAGTTTGCGGGCAACTACCAGGTGCCGACGCGCGT
>JAPLQC010000072.1:0-1546 GCA_026399895.1 Burkholderiales bacterium | reverse complement strand
TGACCGACCCGCTCATGCCGCTAGAGGAAGAAGCCAGCTCTGGCACCCTGATCTCGTTTGAGGAAGAAACTCACATGGAACAAGCTACCATCACCGGCATCGCATTCAGCCGCGACGAAGCCAAGATCACTGTGATGGGCGTACCTGACCGTCCCGGTATCGCTTACCAAATTCTCGGCCCAGTGGCCGATGCCAACATCGAAGTCGACATGATCATTCAGAACCAGTCGGTTGATAGCCGTGCTGACTTCACCTTCACCGTGCCACGCGGCGACTACGACAAGGCCATGAAGCTAGTCGACGGTGAAATCAAAGCCAAGCTCGGCGCGGGCGGCATTGAGGGTGATGCCAAGGTATCGAAAGTATCTGTGGTTGGCGTCGGTATGCGCAGCCACGTCGGCATTGCTTCGCAAATGTTCCGCACGCTGTCGGAAGAGGGCATCAACATCCTGATGATCTCGACTTCTGAGATCAAGATCTCGGTGCTGATCGATGAGAAATACACCGAACTCGCTGTGCGCGCGTTGCACAAGGGTTTTGGGCTAGAGAAGGGCTGATAGCTCAAGCAAAGTAGCTGATGTATTGCCTTTCAGCCTTGCAGACTTTGCAAGGTTGTTGGATTGGAGACCTGGCCGAGTGGTCGAAGGCACTTCCCTGCTAAGGAAGCATATGGGCTTAAACCTGTATCGAGGGTTCGAATCCCTCGGTCTCCGCCAGTTAAATGAAAAACGCCCGCTGAATTCAGTGGGCGTTTTTCTTTGAGAAGGAGGTGTGTCATCTTTCAGATTGAGAGGGTGTTCTGCTCAGAATCAATTGACTCAGCAAGTTCGAAAGCCGATTTCGAGCCGTACCGAATGCACGCGGTTTTCGTGTTCGACCGCACCGACGGTGGCTGACGCCTTGCACACAGAGCATCGCAGTTCTCTCCACCGGCAAGGCTTGGCATACCTTTGCCGCTCTTATATGCCTTTAGCGGCAAGTGGATGCCGCTCAACGTTGAAATCCCCTGTGTTCTGGCGATTTATGGCCTGGCATCGATTTTGCACCGAAAGAATTCAGTTTTTTCGAATTTTTCTTCGCTATGACTATTAACGGTTTGAACGTTCAGCGGCAGGCGTTAAATAGCCTTGGATACCAAGGCGGGCCGGCGCATGTGGCAAAACTTAAAGACTCCGTCGCAGAGGTGAAAATCCGGACTACATCGGATTGCAGCGTATCAATCTCTCCGGAGGCTCAAGCCTTGTATGAGAAGGCCCGTGCTGTAGATGTGACCGCACAACGGAGGGTGATAGCCTCCCCACCTTCTGAGCCAACGGGTGGTACTCCAGCACAACCTGAATTAAGTTTTGATCAGTTCGTTGAACGGTCCATCCGTATGGCGTGTGACTATTACGGTAATGAACCCGGCGAACCCATTCATATATCGAAGTTCGCAGAAAAAGCGCAGCGTGCACTGCAGGATGCGTCGACCCGGGTCCAATCGAAGTTGGCGAATGCTGGAATTGCCTTAACTCCGCCGGTTGAACTGGTGCCAGATCGAGCGGGC
>JAPLQC010000087.1:13535-58023 GCA_026399895.1 Burkholderiales bacterium | reverse complement strand
CATCAACAAGGAGCGCTAGTCTATCGAATGCGTCAGCCTCAAAACGCTGATTTGAGCAGTTTTCGGCTGAAAAGGTTTGGCGGGAAGGTTGAAAATTTTTGTGATGAACAAAATACCAAGCACCTTGATGTGGTCATCAGCGGTGCTGATGACCACCCTTGGCATGGCCAGGCTTCAGTTCTAGCGTGTTTGGCATGCAGCGCCTACGCCGGACCCAAGGATATTGGCTAGGAGGAGGAAGAGGATGACTCCGAATCAGAATCTTCATCTGCGCTTGACGAAACCTCGTCAGCAGAATCTAACTCGGCATCATAGTGGCTAATTTTTTGGCGAAAAGCATCAGGCGGCAGCGTGCGGCATGCCTCAACCATCGCGGTGCTATTTACCTCGATATTCTCGGCGAGGTCCGCGCCGTACTGGCTGATCACGGATGTGACCAAATAATTGAGAGGCGAAATCAACTCAGCAAGTACAAATTGGTCTTCATAACCATAGATGTCGCTATCTTCATCTTCATCTACATCATTCCAGTCGCGCTTCGCAATACTGAGCCCAAGATCTTGCGGTAGCCGATTAACGATACGTTGCGCAACGCCTTGTTGTATCCAACGATGAAATGCCGCTTGAACGTCGGCGCCGGTCATGCCTGGCTTAAACAAGCTCAACGGCACAGCGCTGGCCATGACCTCAGCGCATAAAGCCTTTAGGGTGGCGCCGATTTGTGCCACGATGTTCTCCGGAAGGCCTATGTCATACCGATAGATAATGCTGAGCTTCTTGGTATCAACGGAACCGTCTATCCCGATGCAAGCGAGTGCACGGCTAAAAAATCCGATAGGTCCACCAAATTGTTCTTCGAGCACGGCCAGCGATGCATCATGAATGACCTTCGCCTGCTCTATTGATAGCTGATCTTGAAATGGATCGGCAGTATCGGGATGAAGACATTCATTTAGACAAGCGAGATAAGCTAATCCATGGGCGCCATAGACAAAAGTCAGCTTGCTCAAACTCAGAAAATCATGCATTTTCTGCGAAAGCTTGATCGCAAGTGGCGCCGCAAAACCATTTTGAAATAGATCTCTCGCTATCTGTTTATCAAGGCGCAATTGGGTTGCCATAGAAAGCCCGCCGTGAAATGGGTCGTTGGTAACACCAAGCGCCTTGCGGAAAACAAAGTTGATAATTTTCTTAGATGAGCCCTCGGCAATCACTAACATCTGTGCAAACGGGCTATTCGATAGCTTTGGGCCATACAATACTATCTGGAGTTCCTGCGCGTTTTTCTGTTCGGGCGGAGGCAGACGAATTCCCTCAATCGGAAACCCGCCTCTTACTATTGTCGCTAGCGTCTCAGATGAAAATTTACCTTGCTCGCTTTGCCAAAGCGGCGACTCTGAAAACGTATCGATATCATCACCCAGCCACTCCACCAGAGCGGTAACCAAACGGTGATCACCCGCTTCGCCCGCTCGGAGGAACATGTTTGCTTGGCAAACGCGCGAGAATTGTGAAGGCTTTAGATAGGGAATCACTACAGCAACGATCTCTGAACTGGATGAATTTTTTTTCGACTGCATGCTGCTAAGCCAGATACGATCCCAGTCCAACTTATGAGTTGGATAGCTTTCTTTCTGCAGTTGTAATAATGCATTAAGCTGCTTTGCGCCGCCCCGGATCATCGCATCAAATATCAGCGAATCAAAATACTGTGGCACAGTCTGCCAGCCCTTGACACCGCTTTGCACGAGTCGTCTTAACATGACGCAGTTTCCTGCATAAGTCGTGTACTGATATAAATCTGCTTGCAGATTATGCTGTGCGAAAAGATTGATGAAGCGATCGAATAGATCAGTATCCTGCAAATTTTTGAATAAATCTTTTGGCAATCTTGTCCATACCGACATGCCTGACTCGTCTTCTTCAACCAGGCAAGGCACTAGGCCTTCATTCAGCATGTGATGTACTAACTTGAGGTCGCCCTCCTGAATCGCTTTTTCGACCCGAACCCAATCCTCGCGTAGCTTGTTCAGCGCTAAACGATGCGACTGCCGATGGGTGAATGTTGGATCTGTGCTGTCCAATGCGCTACCGTCTGCCGGTGGCGTAGTCAGCGGCGATACAGTGGCTGCGGTAGCTCCCACCGTAGGTGAATTGGGCTGCGCTACTGGCTGCGCTACTGGCTGCTGTGGCGGCGGCGCATCATTGGCGTTTAGATTATTGGGGGCGGGAGCCAAGCCGGCTCCGAAGTTGACACTCATTAAATTCTCCTACGTTCAAGTAGGCGTGCGGGATGCACGCATTAACCACCACTTGAGTAGCAAGAGACGAGGCAACGTTCGTTGCGAAGGTCTTTAGAAAAAAATTAATCGGTACTTTGCGCGAAGTTAAAAATACTAAGCGCTTGGTTCGATTATCGATCGTGTGATCAAAGATTACCGAAAGTGTCTTTCATCCACTGAAGGAACAGCGAAACCTCGGGCCGTTCGAGTACCTGTTTTTCATAGACCGCATAGTAGGCATGCGGAGGCGCGCCGGTCTGCACATCAAACAGACGCACAAGCTCGCCGGCCTCGATCAGTTCACGCGCGAAGTGCGCTCGGGCCAGACCAACACCATGACCATGGCGCACCATCTCTTGAAGTAGCCCGAGATCATCTACGCGAATGCCGGTAGTGGGCTCAGGCCAATCCAAGCCTGCAGCCTCAAACCAAGGCTGCCACGGCTCGAGTGCAGAACGCACCAGCGTCGCGTTTTTCAGATCGGCAGGTTCCTTTAGCTCATCAATCTGCGCCAGATACTTCGGACTGGCGACAGCAAACGTCGGCTCGGAAAAAAGTAACTCACACTGTAAATTCGGATAGCGGCCCGGACCGAAGCGCACTTCGAGATCGCTCTCAGCCAAAGCCAAGTCATACAAAGGCACTGAGAGAAATATCTCGACAGCGATCTCGGGATGCGCGGTGGTGAACGAGTCGATATTTGGCACCAACAAGTAGCGCGCGAAGGTGGGTGGCGCAGTAATTTTGAGTCGCGGCTGTACCGAAGCTGCACGGCGCGGCATCGGGAAGTCAGTCAGCGTACGAAGCGCTTGTCGCACGACATCGAGATAACGACGACCAAATTCGGAGAGACCCACATTCCGACCGTCGCGCACAAACAAACGCTCGCCGACAAACTCCTCTAACAAACGAATACGATGCGAGAGCGCTGAGGGCGTAATACACAGCTCTTCAGCAGCCAACGCGAACGAGCCATGGCGGGCCGCAGCCTCAAAGGCTGATAAGGCATGAACCGGGGGAATACGTGTTGCCATGAAAATTAAGTCACTTTCAGATGCATTACCAGCGCAGCACTTTGCCGGGATTAAAAATATTATGAGGGTCGAGCGCGTGCTTGATGGTGCGCATCACATCGACGGTAGCTTCACCACTTTCCTGAATCAGGAAATCAATCTTGTGCAAGCCAATACCATGCTCCCCGGTGCATGTACCCTGCATTGCAATTGCACGCGAGACCATACGCGCATTCACGCCCTCGGCACGTGCGATATCCGCGGGATCATTAGGGTCGATAATCATTTGCACATGAAAATTGCCATCGCCTACATGACCGATGATGCCGTGGGTTACACCCTCACGCTCAATATCTTCCTTGGTCGCCAACAAGCACTCTGCAAGGCGAGAAATCGGAACACAGCAATCCGTAGAAATCGCCCGACTGCCCGGTCGAAGCTGAAGCAATGCGAAATAAGCATTGTGCCGCGCTTGCCATAGCCGTGAGCGATCTTCGGGTCGGGTCGCCCATTCGAAACCGGTCGCATCATGCTCATCTGCGATTTGCTGCACCAGCTCGGCTTGTTCCTTTACGCCGTACTCGCTACCGTGAAACTCGAACAGCAGGAGTGGCTTTTCAGGCAAACTCAATTTGTCATGCGCATTCAAGGCACGCACGCTGGTCTCATCAAGAAATTCGACGCGCGCGACCGGCACACCCATTTGTATGGTCTGAATCAGGAAACGAGCAGACCGCTGCCGAGATCGCTTCTGGTTGTGGATACAGCTTCAGCGTGATCTCAACGATGATGCCGAGTGTGCCTTCACTACCCACAAATAATCGGGTGAGGTCATAGCCTGCTGAAGATTTTTTAGCGCGGGTTCCGGTCTTGATCACTTTGCCATCGGCTGTGACCACCGTCAGCGCCAGCACGTTCTCGCGCATGGTGCCGTAACGTACCGCATTGGTACCAGAGGCACGGGTCGCGGCCATACCACCAATGGAAGCGTCTGCACCCGGGTCAATCGGAAAAAACAAGCCGGTGTCTTTGATCTCGGCATTTAACTGTTTGCGGGTGACGCCGGGCTGCACGGTCACGGTCAGGTCTTCGGCATTCAGCGCGACCAGTTGATTCATCTGCGACAGATCGATCGACAAGCCACCCTGCACCGCCAGGATATGACCCTCCAGCGAGGTACCGGTGCCGTAGGCGATAACCGGGAAGCGATATTGGTTGCACAGCGTTACAGCGGCCGCCACATCGTCGATGTTTTGGGCGAATACCACCGCATCGGGCAGCATGGGGTCATAGGACGATTCATCGCGTCCATGGTGCTCACGCATGGCCTGCGTCGTGGACACGCGATCGGCGAAGCGCGCCTGTAGCGCTGACAATAAATCAGCGGGCAACTCGCGCTTGAAATTTGGGGGAGCGGGGTGATTCATTCGGCTTCTCCGGAAGGACTAGGATTGTACCCTCGGGACATCACTCAGGTAGGGGCACTGTACGCCCAACTTGGTCATTGATTCAGCATTTATGCGGGATTTCACTTATGCTCTTACGATTGAGTTATCAAATTTTACCGCCATGGGACACAGACTTTCCAAAATAGCTACACGTACAGGTGACGATGGCACCACGGGCCTGGGCGACGGCAGCCGCACTGACAAAGATGCACTTCGCGTTCAGGCGATGGGTGATGTTGATGAACTCAATTCTCACATCGGCGTTTTATTGTGCGAACAATTACCAGACGATCTGCGACAAGAGCTCATCACCATACAGCACGATCTATTTGATTTGGGTGGTGAACTCTGCATACCGGGCTTCACCATGATTCAAGAAGCACACGTGCTGCGGTTAGACGAGTTACTCGCAAAGTACAACGCGACATTGCCACCTTTATCCGAATTTATTCTGCCTGGTGGATCACGCGCCGCCTCTCAAGCACACATCTGTCGTACGGTCTGTCGTCGCGCAGAGCGCTCGATAGTGTCACTCGGCAAAGCAGAAGCGTTGAATCCACAGCCACGACAATTTGTGAATCGTCTCTCGGATTTGTTGTTCGTGCTATCGCGTGTGCTCAACCGCTTTGCGGGTGGCTCAGACGTGTTGTGGGAAAAAGGTCGCAATAAAGTGTGAGATGCGCTATGTATTAGCTCGCCTGGGCTAGTGCATCGCGCTAGGAACTGCATGCACCGAATGGCAAACTCAGCATGCATGCCTGATACGCCACTACAAACACCATCGCTCATTGAGTCAGATTTAGCGACTCATCAGCCCACACATCCGATACCTATATCGCTTCCCCGCTTTGTTGGGACGATAGCTTGCGCCAGTCCGACTGCGACGCTACCGTGGAATCTTCCAGAGCGACGAAAAAAATTTCGTAAGGCGCGACTCGACATTCAAGAGAACGTCACCGTCCAGATCGCGAATACCCCAGCATTAAAACATGCAGCTAATGAAATATTGCGAAGTAAGTATGAAACACAAGGCTACGATACCGCTTTTATCAACGATCCAAAAAGGCTAGGCAACACTCGCTTACTTACTTTACTGGCGATGCAAGGCGCGCGAGCTTCGGGCACATGCTCTCTCTTGTTGGACCATCCTAATGGCAGTCTTAGCGCTGACCACCTTCATTTTGATTATCTAAACGAACTACGAAGACGGGGAAGATGCTTAATCGAGATAGGCCAGCTAGCGATCGAATCAGAGCCAACCAACAGTACAGGCCGGATCACGCTGGCGGCGTTGTTTAGTTATATTGCCCTATGCGCAAATTATTTTTGGGACCACAAACCCTTCATAGTCATGGAGGTTGCACATCGACATGTCGATTACTGGAAAAGTCTAGGATTTGCAGTACTTGTGGAAAAAACCTGGTGCGAAAGGGTCAATATACCTTGTGCATTAATCGGTCTTGACTGGATCAGCGGGTGGCATTTATTAAAAAATGAATGGCAAAACTCCTTCAAAGGCAATCGCGATTCAAATCTATTTCTTATAGCAATAAGACGTTTCGCTCGTCATTTCATTCCTTGGGAAGATGTTGAAGGAATCATGCATCGGATGAATGCCTTGCAGGATAAAAGTAATTTTTGAATCGTCTCTCGGATTCTTTTCGTGCTATCACCTGTGATCAACCGCTTTGCGGTTAGCTCAGACTTATTGTGGAAAAAAGGGAGCAACAGAATCTGAGATGCACTATGCACTAGCTCACCTGAGTTAGTACATCGCTCAAAGAACTGCATTCAGGCCATGGCTACTCAGCATGCATGCCAGATACGCCAGTACTAACACCATCTCTCGTTAAGTCAGATTTAGCGACTCTTCCGTCCACAAATCAGATGCCCAAATCGCTTCCACGCTTTGTGGGAGCGATAGCTTGCGCTAGTCCGACTGCCACGCTACCGTCAAATCTATCAGAGCGACGAAAAAAATTTCGTACGGCGCGACTCGACATAGATGAGAACGTCACACTACAAGTCGCCGATACCCCGAAACTAAAATACATGGCCGCAGAACTACTCCGGGTCGAGTATAGAAAACTAGGATATGACACTAGCTTTATCGATAATCCGACAAATACAGCGGATGGACGCCGATTAACTTTGCTAGCCAAGGAAGGTGCGCGGGTCTCGGGTACGTGTTCGCTCATGCTAGACAGACCTGGTCTACAACTCGGCACAGACCAAAATCATGAAGCTTACCTAAACGTTTTACGTCAAGAAGGTAAATGTCTGATCGAAGTAGGCAGATTAGCGGTCGCATCCGAACTCGCCGAGAGTACTAGTCGCATCGCACTAGCAGCGCTGATCGGCCACACTTTCCTGTGCGCTAATTATTTTCTGGATTACCGTCCCTACCTAATTATCGAGGTCAATCCTCGACATACCAACTACTGGAAAAATCTAGGATTTGAAGTGCTTATTGAGGAAAGTTGGTGCGAGAGAGTTAATCAACCCTCAGTACTTATTGGGTGTGACTGGCCTAAGCTTTGGACATTAATCAAAGTTGAATGGCAGCAGCAACTAAGAGGAAGTCATACCAGTAATTTAATACCAAAAGCTGTACGACGTCTCGTTCGAAATTTTATCCCTTGGGAAGACGTAGAAGGAATCAACCACCGAATGACTATTTTTCAACATAAGAATATCTCATACTAAACAACTAGTCAGAACAAAAATGAAACATCATATGTTTGATTATACCCAAGCATTTAGTCGCAACTTGGGATGGATAACTGAAGCAGAACAATTACGGCTAAGGTATTGCACTGTAGCTATCGGTGGAATGGGTGGAGTAGGCGGTCACCACCTGCTAGCACTCACACGAATGGGTGTAGGAAATTTTCGAATTGCAGATTTCGATCATTTCGAACTCGCTAATTTTAATCGTCAATCAGGCGCAACTGTAGCGACGTTAAATTCATCCAAATGCGACACCATGGCTGCCATGGCCCTTGCTATTAACCCAACAGCTAAGATTGAAGTCTTTAGGCAAGGGTTAAACGATACCGTGCTTGACGATTTCCTTAGAGGCGCCGACGTATATATCGATGGATTAGATTTTTTTGCATTCGATATACGCGAAAAAACCTTTGCTGCTTGCGCGAAGTTGAGAGTCCCTGCAATCACCGCCGCCCCTCTTGGCATGGGAGCCGCTTGGCTATGTTTCATTCCAGGCGAAATGGATTTCGAAACCTACTTTCGATGGGATAACCATCGAGATTCAGAAAAAGCCTTACGATTTTTAGTGGGCCTTGCGCCGTCGCTAATGCATCGCTACCTAGCAGATCCTAGCTACGTTAATTTAGAAAAGGGTGCTGGTCCATCGACATCAATGGCTTGCTACCTTTGCGCAGGGGTTGCAGCAACCGAGGCCATTAAAATTTTACTGCGTCGAGGGAAACTGACGTCTGCTCCTCATGGCCTTCACTTCGATGCCTATTTAGGAAAATTTAAGCGCACTTGGCTACCCATGGGAAATGCGAACCCACTACAAAAACTTCGTATGACTGTCATACGGCGCATCCTCAACTCTCACCCATAAAATTTCTATGAACGAATCGCCAGCAATTCGCATCCTTAATCTAGCCAGATGGACGCCTAGCGGAGACAACACTCAACCGTGGCGATTTGAGGTCATCGATGATCACCGCATTGTGGTGCATATTCAATATGCTCAAGAAATTGGCGTATACGATCTGCATGGTCAAAATACACTATTAGCTATTGGAGCTTTGCTACTAACGATGGAATTGGCTGCTACCTCGGAAGGCTGTCAGATGCATGCTCAACATAGGCCGCATGTGCAAGGAAAATTACTCGCGATTGATATCAGATTCTCGCCTGAACAAACGATACAAGTAGACCCCTTAGTTTCTGAAATACCCCGCCGCGCAGTTCAACGAAGGCCGCTGTCGATGCGCAGACTAACGCATAGTCAAAAACAAAGTCTGCAGCAAGCCGCTGGCAAGAATTACACCATTTATTGGATAGAATCTTTGCTGCAGCGTTTGCAGATGGCTAAACTCATACTCCAAACAACCCGCATACGATTAAGAATCCCCGAGGCCTACCCCGTTCATAAATCAATTATCGAATGGAATGCCCAGTACAGCCTTGATCGCATCCCAGATGCCGCACTTGGACCGGGACGCATTAACCTAAAAATTATGCGTGCGGTGCTCAGTAGCTGGGAGCGCGTACAGTTTTTAAATCGTTATATGGGCGCGGCGTGGTCGACGTCGTTACAATTGGACGCCTGGACTGCCCTTTCCTGTGGCGCGCATATGATTATCTTGCGCGATCAAAAACCACAAACCGAAGACGATTTCATCGAATGCGGAAAAGCTTCACAGCGGGTATGGCTGGCGGCCACAAAACTAAATTTGTGGCAGCAACCGGAAATGGTTATACCTTCATTTGCACGCTATGTAAGTGAGAACGTGAAATTCACAACCCTTATAGATCAGCTCCAAGAAGCCGCATCAGCACGAAAAACGCTGGGGGAGCTTATCGGCACAGATACTGATCGTGTTGTGTGGGTAGGACGAGTTGGATTTGGGCCTGCGCCAACTGCTCGAGCACTGCGTCTACCGCTGGAAAAACTAATTATTTCCAAACCTAGTGGGCAGCCCACGATTTAATAGACACAACGACAGGAGCGGCTTTTCTACGAAAAACACCGCCCCTTTTAATCAGCGACCGTTAGCAACCAAACGTGATTCGGTTTTATTCAGCCGCTGATTTACTGAAGCCGCAATACCTGCCGCATCCAGCCCGCAGCTCGCGAGCAGCTGTTGTGCATCGCCGTGATCAATGAATTGATCCGGCAAACCGAGTTGCAATAGCGGTTTGACACAGCCTGCTGCAGCCAATGCCTCTGCGACAGCAGAGCCAGCGCCGCCCATCACCGAGCCTTCTTCGATCGTCACAATCAGATCATGCGATGCGGCCAGTTGCGCTACCAATGCGGTATCCAGCGGTTTGACGAAACGCATGTCGGCAACAGTAGCATTGAGCTCCTCGCCCGCTTTCAGCGCTGGCGCTACCATAGTGCCGAAAGCCAGTATGGCGACCTGACGACCCTGACGTCGCACGCTTGCTTTACCGATTTCAATCGGATCGAGATCGGGCTCGATCACCGTACCGGGGCCAGCTCCGCGTGGGTAACGCACCGACGCCGGACCGGGGTGGCGATAAGCCGTGCTGAGCATCTTGCGGCACTCGCTTTCATCGCTCGGCGTCATGACAACCATATTCGGGATGCAGCGCAAATAAGCAATGTCGTAATTACCGGCGTGCGTTGCGCCATCAGCACCCACCAATCCTGCGCGGTCGAGTGCGAAGGTGACATCCAGATTTTGTAGCGCGACATCATGGATCAACTGATCATAGCCACGCTGCAGGAAGGTCGAGTAAATCGCCAGTACCGGCTTCAAACCCTCGCAAGCCAAGCCTGCCGCAAAGGTCACTGCGTGCTGCTCGGCGATACCGACGTCGTAATAGCGATCCGGGAACTGCTGCTCGAATGCCACCATGCCAGAACCTTCTCGCATGGCGGGCGTGATGCCTATTAATTTGTCGTCTGCACTCGCCATATCGCAGAGCCAGTCACCAAACACTTGGGTGTAGGTTTTCTTGGCGGGCGCTGTGGCGGGTTGTATGCCCTCGGCCGGGTTGAATTTGCCGGGGCCGTGATACAGAACGGGATCTGCCTCGGCTAACTTATAGCCCTGCCCTTTCTTGGTGACCACATGCAGAAACTGCGGCCCGTCGAGATTCTTCAGGTTTTGCAGCGTTGGTACCAAGGCCTCGAGATCGTGCCCGTCGATGGGGCCAATGTAGTTAAAGCCGAACTCTTCAAACATGGTGGCGGGCGTCAACATACCCTTGGCATGCTCTTCAAAGCGCTTGGCAAACTCGCGCATCGAGGGCGGCAATACTGATTTACCGACATTTTTCGCTGCGGCGTAGAACTGGCCTGACATCAGTCGCGCAAGATAACGATTCAGCGCACCCACAGGTGGTGAGATCGACATGTCGTTATCGTTCAATACCACCAGCATCTTGATGTCTTCGTACACACCGGCGTTATTCAACGCCTCGAACGCCATGCCGGCTGACATCGCGCCATCACCGATCACAGCAACCGAGTGACGCTTTTCGCCCTTGGTACGCGCAGCGAGTGCCATACCCAGCGCTGCAGAAATCGATGTTGATGAGTGCGCAGTCCCGAAAGTATCGTAGGGGCTTTCATCACGCCGGGGAAAGCCCGACAAGCCACCATGTTGTCGCAGACTCGGCATGCGGTCGCGGCGACCGGTCAGAATTTTGTGCGGGTAGGTCTGATGACCCACGTCCCAAACAATCCGATCGTGCGGTGTGTTGAACACGTAGTGCAGCGCAATCGTCAGTTCGACGGTACCCAAATTCGACGACAAGTGGCCGCCTGTCTGTGAGACCGAGTCGAGTAGATAGGTGCGAAGCTCATTGGCAAGCTTGTGCAACTCTGGCCGCGACAAAGTGCGCAGGTCAGCTGGATCGTTAATTTTTTGTAATAGTGTCATGGTTATGCCTTCCTCTGCACAATCAGATCGGCAAGTTCCCGAAGCCTGACTGCCGCCTCCCCGAACGGTTGCAGAGCATGGTGAGCATCCTGCCGCAACTTCTCTGCAAGAGCAAGCGAGGGCGCAAGCCCGAGTATCGATACATACGTGGGCTTGTTCTGCGCTGCATCTTTACCAGCGGTCTTACCGAGTGTTGCCGAATCTGCAGTGGCATCGAGAATATCGTCGACCACTTGGAACGCCAGCCCGATAGCATCTGCATAAGCATCCAGTGCCGCTTGCTCAGATACTTGCAGCGACTTGCCCGCCAAGGCACCGAGCAGAACCGAGGCGCGCAGCAGCGCGCCGGTCTTCATACGATGCATCTGCTCCAACTCGGGCAATGCGAGTGCAACACCCACCGAATCCAGATCAATCGCCTGGCCACCGCACATACCGCAAGAACCAGCGGCTTGCGCCAGCTGCAACAGCATTGCCACCTTGCGCTCGGACGCCAAAGCGCCTTCTGAGAGTATTAAAAAAGCTTGCGATTGCAATGCATCGCCAACCAGCAGGGCAGTCGCCTCGTCATACTGACGATGCACGGTGGGCTTGCCACGTCGCAGATCATCGTCATCCATGCAGGGTAGATCATCATGCACCAGCGAATACACATGAATCATCTCGACGGCAGCAGCGGCGCGCTCCAGCGCATCTGTCGGCGCATCAAACACTGCGCCCGCCGCGAATACCAGCAAGGGCCTAACCCGCTTGCCGCCATCCAGTGCGGCATAACGCATCGCCTGATGTAACTTGGCGGGAGACGTTGATGGCGCTGGAAGGTGGCGATCAAGCACGACCTCCATATCCGCCTGAACTTGCTTAGCCCAAGCAGCGAATGGCATGCTCATTCGTCGTCTTCCTCGCCATCGTCCTGATGGTCTTCGAAAGGCGTCAGCATCTCGCCCTCTAACACTTTCACCTGCTGCTCGACGCGCTCGAGTTGGGCCGCGCAGTATTTCACCAACTCGGCACCGCGCTTGTAGGCATCGAGCGAGGCTTCCAGCGGCAATGCGCCAGATTCCATCTTCTCGACCAGGAGTTCCAATTCCTCCATGGCCTGCTCAAAAGAAGCGGCGGGCTGATCGGGAAGATTCTTTTTTGGCATCACAGTCAACGTGCAGAATGGCCCATCATTCTAGTCGATGAAGTTGCTGTATCGACGAAATTGGCGGCGTAATCATGCTGCGGCCTCACATAAGATTATCGTTTCGATAATTCTTAATCACCGAACCTTCAATCTGAAAATCTAGCCACATCGCCCCTCTGACCCAAGCGGTGGGGAGGGGTATAATCCGCGGCTCGCCCGAAAACCCTCCGGCTCATTCCGAATGAAGCCTGATGATTTCGGGTGCTTTCTCTCTTCGGTTGGTGCAAATTAATTTGGGGTTGAGGATGTCCGATCTGGCCGGTCTCGAAAAACTCATGCGCTCGAATGCGCAACTGCCGGTAGGCGTGTACTTCGATCAGGGCTTGCTCACGCAAGAAACCGCGAAGTTATTCAAACAAGGCCCGCGCTACGCCGGCCACACGCTGATGGTGCCGAATGAAGGCGACTACGCCACCCTGCCATGGGAGAACGATGGCCGGGTGCTGGTGCGTAACGCCCAGGGTTTGGAGTTGATCTCCAATGTTTGCCGTCACCGCCAAGCCAAGATGCTGAGCGGGCGCGGCAACGCCACCAATATTATTTGCCCGCTGCACCGCTGGACCTATGACCTGAAGGGTGAACTGATCGGCGCGCCGCATTTTGCCGATACGCCCTGCATGAATCTCAACCGCTTCGGGCTACAGCATTGGAATGGTTTGCTGTTCGATCAGAACGGTTTCGACGTGCCCAACATGCTGAAATCCATGGTGGCCGCGCGCGATCTGAATTTCGATGGTTATATGCTCGACCACGTCGAGATCCATCATTGCGATTACAACTGGAAAACCTTCATCGAGGTCTACCTCGAGGATTATCACGTCGAGTCGTTCCACCCCGGGCTCGGGCAATTTGTCAGCTGCAATGACCTGCGCTGGGAAATGGGCGATGGCTACAGTGTGCAAACCGTCGGCGTAAACGCAGCGCTGAAAAAATCCGGCTCAGACACTTACCAAAAATGGCATGACGAGGTGCTGCGCTACAACGGTGGCGAGGCGCCGAAGTCCGGTGCAATTTGGCTGACCATCTACCCGAACATCATGGTCGAGTGGTATCCGAATGTTTTAGTCGTCTCCACCGTGTGGCCCAACGGTCCGCAAAAAACCACCAACGTGGTTGAGTTCTACTACCCGGAAGAGATTGTCTTGTTCGAGCGTAGCTTCATCGATGCAGAACGCGCCGCCTACATGGAAACCTGCGCCGAAGACGATGAAATCGCGCTGCGCATGGATGCCGGCCGCAAGATCTTGCTCGATCGCGGCGTGAATGAAATGGGCCCCTACCAATCGCCGATGGAAGACGGCATGCAGCATTTCCACGAGTGGTACCGCAGGCAAATCGCGCTGTGATTCCGCGCCACCGCCAGGGGCGCTGAGTGCAATCACTCTGGATGCTGTTGGCGAGTTTTGTGTTCGCCATCATGGGTGTCTGCGTCAAGCTCGCCTCTGAACACGCCTCCACCTCCGAAATCGTCATTGCCCGTGGTGTCGTCGGCGTCAGTCTGCTGTTGCTGCTGACACGCCTGCGCGGATTACCACTCACCACGCACTACCCTTGGCAACATGCATGGCGCGGTTTCGTCGGCGTCTCGGCATTGTGGTTATGGTTCTTCGCCATCGCCCGCCTGCCACTCGCTACCGCCATGACGCTCAACTACATGGCGCCGATCTGGATTGCCGCCATCGTTTTCACGCTGGGCTGGTGGCACAAGACTCGACGTTTCGAGTGGGGTCTTGCCGCCGCCATTGTCACCAGTTTCATAGGTGTCGCCTTACTACTCAAGCCAACCATTCATGCCGAACAATGGGTTGGTGGTCTGACCGCACTGATCTCCGGATTCATCTCTGCACTCGCCTACATTCAGGTCAAGCGCCTTGGTCAAATGGGTGAACCGGAATACCGCGTGGTGTTTTATTTTTCTGCCAGCGGCGTGTTGGGTGGATTAGTCAGCGGGCTGATTGATAACTGGTGGGAAACCGGCAGCTTGCACCTATTTGCTGATTTATCTGCGCGTGATTTTCTGCTGCTATTCGCGATCGGGATTACTGCCACCATTGCACAAGTGGCGATGACACGCGCCTACCGCCTTGGGGCAATGCTAGTCACCGCCAATCTTCAATACACCGGCATTGTGTTCTCGAGTATGTGGGGCATATTGCTCTGGAACGATACGCTGGATGTGGGTGGCTGGCTGGGTATCCTGATTATTCTAATCAGCGGTGTCGCAGCCACCTTTTATAATGCACGAAGCAGTAGCAGCACTTCATCTCAAAAATAAATCCAATAGGAGACCTGCTGATGTCGTTCACCATGCTGATCACCGCGGCGGAGTTGAAGCAACACCTCGACAACCCGGTGTTTGTTGTTCTTGATTGCCGTGCCGAGCTCACCGACCCTACGGCAGGCGCAAACGCCTTTGCCGCAGGCCATATCCCGGGTGCGCAACATGCGGACTCCGACCGTGACTTGTCGGACAAGTCCGCCGGGCCAAATGGCGAATTTCGTGGCCGTCATCCATTACCCTCGCCCGCCGACTTTATTGAAACGCTGCGCAGCTGGGGCATTTATCCCAACTCGCAAGTGATTGTCTATGATGCCCACGGCAGTATGTTCGCAGCACGCGTTTGGTGGATGCTGCGTTGGGTGGGGCATAAGAGTGTCGCCGTGCTGGACGGCGGACTACCTGCCTGGCAAGCAGAAGGTGGTGCGCTGACGCAAGCCGTCATTAACCGTCCGCGTGGCTCGATCACGCTGCAACCTTCACTCGTTGGCACCGTGAGTGCCGACGATGTGCTGGCCAATTTATCGGCACGCGCGAGGCTGGTGCTTGATGCGCGTGCATCCGATCGGTTTCGCGGTGAGAACGAAACCATCGACCCGGTGGCTGGCCGTATACCCGGCGCAAAGAACCGCTGGTTCAAAGACAATCTTCAAGCCGATGGCAGGTTCAAAGGGGCAGATGCATTACGCGCAGAGTACGCCGCACTGATTAAAAGCCCAGAGCACACCATCATGCAATGCGGCTCTGGCATCTCGGCCTGCCACAACTTGTTAGCGATGGAGGTTGCGGGCTTGCCTGGGGCTTTACTCTATCCCGGCTCGTGGAGCGAGTGGAGTTCGGATGCAGCGCGGCCGATTGCTGTCGGCGAGTAGTGCCGTAAAAGTCTCTGAAAAACGCGCGTCGAACATCGGCGCGTACGCTGGCTTTTAGTTGATGGGCACGTGATGGGTGAACAACAACACCAGACCAACCCCCAAAGCAATCAAGATCACCTGCGGTACCGTGTCACGCCATGTGGCACGGCGCTGCATCTGCGGCATCAAGTCGCTCACTGCAATATAAATAAAGCCTGACGACGCCAGCACCAGCACATAAGGGATCAGGTCGATGCCATTGCCGAGTGTGTAGTAGCCCACCACACCACCGATCACTGCCATCAGGCTGCTGATCAGGTTATAAAAATACGCTCGCCGTTTGGTGAAGCCGGCGTTGAGAAGCACGATGAAATCGCCAATCTCCTGCGGAATCTCGTGCGCCGTAATCGCCAGCGCAGTGATCAGCCCGAGTTTCGGATCCGCCAGAAACGCCGCAGCGATCAGTATGCCGTCGGTGAAGTTGTGCAGACTGTCACCGACCAGAATCATCCAACCCGCTGTACCTGCCTCATCCGCATCATGCCCGTGCGCATGATCATGGCCATCCCCCTCATAGTGGTGCGAGTGACGCAAAATCGCCAACTTCTCGAGCAGGAAAAACCCCAGCAGCCCCGCCAACAACGTAGCAAACAAGGAATGCGGACTGGCATTCGACTCAAATGCCTCCGGCAGCGCATGCAGCAGCGAAGTCGCCAGCAGCAGCCCGACCGACAGACTGACCATGCGATCCACCATCTTGGACAGCAAGCCATAAGACAAGAAGGCAGCAGCAGAGATACTGATCAGCCCGGCCAGGGTCGTGGCCAGTAGGATCGATGACAGCGTGGGGTCGATTTGAATTTCCTCGGTTGCCGTTACGGTGAAATAAGCCGTACCGTTTGTAGAAACCCGCTATTTTACGTGGCCGGACGCAGCCAGCGACCGATTTCGTCAGGCGTGTAGAGCCTGTCTCGTCAGGCCGATGGCAAGGCGGCAGTATCGCAGACAGTACTCGACGTACGGCAAGATACTGCCAACGCAGCCAGCGATCAAATTCCTCAGGCGAGTAAAGCTTGGCGCAATCGATCGCTGGCAAGGCGCGCCGACGAAGACAGTACTGCTAGTACGGCTAGGAGGTGCAACGCAGCCAGCGATCGATTTCGCCAGGCGATCAGTGAGCTTGTTCCCAGTTGGGCCCAAATCCCAAATCCGCCACCAACGGCACCTTCAACTGCGCAACACCGGCCATCAGCTGCGGTAAGGATTGCTTGACCTGTTCCAGCTCGTTCTCTGGCACATCGAGCACCAGTTCATCATGCACTTGCATCACCATGAGTGATTTCAGCTTCTCTCGGTCTAGCCAGTCTTGCACAGCGATCATCGCGAGTTTGATCAGATCGGCTGCTGTCCCCTGCATCGGCGCATTAATCGCGGCGCGCTCGGCGGCCTGTCGGCGCGGCCCGTTGGGTGAATTTATTTCGGGCAGCCACAAGCGTCGACCAAATACGGTTTCAACGAATCCATGCGACTTGGCTTGCTGTCGCAAGTCATCCATGAAACGTTTCACACCGGCGAAGCGGTTGAAGTATTTTTCCATGTACATCTGTGCTGCGGCGCGCTCAATACCAAGATTGCCCGCCAGACCGAATGCGCTCATGCCATAGATCAGGCCAAAATTAATCACCTTCGCGGCGCGACGCTGCTCGGCTTGTACCTCATCCAGACTGACACCAAAAATCTCTGCGGCAGTGGCGCGGTGAATATCCTCACCTGACGCAAAAGCGCGCAACATGGCGGGGTCTTCAGACAAATGCGCCATGATGCGTAATTCAATTTGCGAGTAATCGGCAGAGACAATCACATTACCGGGCGAGGCAATGAAGGCTTCGCGGATACGGCGCCCTTCGGCGGTGCGTACCGGAATATTTTGTAAGTTCGGATCATTGGAAGACAAGCGGCCTGTGACGGCGATTGCCTGCCCGTAGTTGGTATGCACCCGACCCGTGGTCGGATTCACCATTTTCGGCAGCTTGTCGGTATAGGTCGACTTCAGCTTGGCTAGGCCACGATACTCGAGTAGCAACTTCGGCAGCGGATAATCTTCGGCCAGTTTGTGCAATACCTCTTCATCCGTCGACGGTGCGCCGCTGGCAGTTTTTTTCACGACAGGATGTTTCAGCTTCTCGAAAAAAATCTCACCAAGCTGCTTGGGTGAATTCAGATTGAATGGCTGACCGGCCAGCTCATACGCCTGCTGCTCTAGTTGCAGCAGCTTAGTGCCTAACTCGTGCGATTGCGCTTGTAGACGTTGAACATCAATGAATACCCCATTGCGCTCAATACGCTGCAGTACACGCGCTGTTGGTAGCTCGATGCTTTGATAAATGAAACGCAGCCCATCGACCTTGTCGATTTTTGGCCAGAGCGTTTGGTGCAGCTGCAAGGTGATGTCTGCATCTTCAGCAGCGTATTCAGTCGCACGCTCGATATCAACTTCATCAAAGCCGATCTGAGAAGCACCCTTGCCACAGATCTCGACATAGCTAAGGGTTTTTCGGCTCAGCCAACGTAACGCAAGGCTGTCCATATCGTGGCTACGATGCGACTCCACCACGTACGATTCCAGAAGTGTGTCGTGCGCAATCCCCTGCACATCAATACCGTAATTTTGAAGCACATGGCAGTCATACTTCAGGTGCTGCCCCACCTTCGGCTTAGTGGCATCTTCCAGCCAAGGCTTGAGCTTAGCTAGGACATGGTCACGCGATAACTGCGCTGGCGCACCCGGATAGCGATGCGCCACCGGAATGTACGCTGCCACACCGGGCTCGCAGCAAAGCGAGATACCCACCAGCTCTGCATGAAGGACATCCAGCGAGGTGGTCTCGGTATCGACTGCCGTCAGCGCAGCGACATTGATTTTTTCAATCCATTGATCCAACTGGGCATCAGTGAAAACAGCCTCATAGTGTTTCTGGACAGGTGCTGCAGGTACTGAGGGTGTTTCAACTTCATCTGCACCGTGGGCTGCGAATAAGGCGCCAGATTCACCATTGGCTGTTGATTCATGACCCGCAGCGAGCGATGCGTTCAATTCACGTAGCCAGGTCCGAAAACCCATTTTTTCGAAAAAAGCTTTCAGCGCCAGTTTATCTTCTGCACTTTGCTGTAACGAGGCCAGAACTGATTCATGATGTCCGGACAAATCACAGTCACACTTTACGGTGACCAACTGCCGTGCGAGGGGTAACCAGTCGAGCGCCTTGCGCAGATTTTCGCCGACCACACCGCCAATCTCATTAGCGTGTGTAATCACACCATCCAAGCTGTCGTATTGCGATAGCCACTTGACCGCTGTCTTAGGGCCCACCTTCTCAACGCCGGGGACGTTATCCACGGTATCGCCGACCAAGGTGAGGTAATCCACAATGCGCTCGGGAGGCACACCGAATTTGCCAACTACGCCGTTACGGTCCAAGGTCTCATTGCTCATGGTGTTGACCAAGGTGACCTGATCATTCACCAGTTGCGCTAAATCTTTGTCGCCCGTTGAGATAATGGTTTTCAAGCCGAGCGCAGTTGCCTCGGTGGCCAGCGTGCCAATCACATCGTCGGCTTCAATGCCCTCGACCATCAGAATCGGCCAGCCGAGTGCCCTGACGACTTCATGGATGGGTTCGATTTGTCGGGCCAAGTCTTCTGGCATGGATGGCCGATGCGCCTTGTACTCGGGGTACATATCGTCGCGAAAGGTCTTGCCCTTGGCATCAAACACGCAGGCGATATGGTCGGCGGCATAGTCTTGGCGCAGCCGACGCAGCATATTGATCATGCCGTAGATCGCACCCGTGGGCACGTCGTCTGCGTTGCGCAAATCCGGCATCGCATGAAAGGCTCGGTACAGATAGCTCGAGCCATCCACCAACAACAAGGTCTTGTTCATCGCTTTGATTATCGCAGAGTTCCCCGGCTCAATTGCCAGCTTGAGACCCTGTCGGGGCGGCATCAGGGGTAGCGGCCGGGGTGAGTCAGGGTTGAGGCTTGCCCGCGGTCTGAGTTAGCTTCGAGATGGTTTGTTAGAATGAGCCATCGCGCCCAAATAGCGGCGTTCACTGCGGGGATACCGATGAAATCGCTAGCTGCCCTACTGCGTCAGTCCCGGCTGCTTGGTGTTGGTGCTGTGTTATCAATTTTGTCGACGGGTGCCTCGGCTGAGAACCTGCTGGATGATCCATACGCCGGCAGTCTGATCCCAGATGGGCGGACCAAAATTACCCAAATCCGCGAACAAAACGCCGTCACCTCGGTTCGCGTTCAACGTGGCGACAATATTTACCATGTCACGCCGACTGAGCAGATCCCTTACTATCAGGAAGGGGGACGCGCGGCGACTTGGGAGATTATTCAGTTCCGGTCCAAGCCAGTGGACGACCGCGGCGCCATGCCTCCACCCAACCGATGAATTCTGCGCCCGGCGCCGCCGGGCATTTTTTTATCCACCATGGCAGTTTTCACCCCGGTTACGCTCGACGAGATCATTCCTTGGGCAGCCAAGTTTCCGATCGGCACAGTACGATCCATTCAGGGCATCTCGTCTGGTATCGAGAACAGTAATTTTTTCCTGTTCACCGATCGTGGCGAGTACGTGCTAACGATTTTCGAAAAACTCAGCTTCGAGCAGCTGCCGTTTTACTTGAATCTGATGCGCCATCTTGCCGAGCGCGATGTACTCGTGCCGGCGCCGATCGCCAATGACCAAGGCGAGATCCTGCACCGCTTGCAAGGCAAGCCCGCGGCTATCGTCAGCCGACTGCATGGCGACTGGGTACCCGCACCACAACCGCTGCATTGCGCCAGTGTTGGTGCCATGCTGGCGCGTATGCACTTGGCAGCACACGACTATCCGCTCTACCAGCCGAATCTGCGCGGCTTGAGCTGGTGGCGCGAAACAACCCCTGTCGTGCTGCCCTACCTGACTGATGACAATCAGCAGCTATTACGCGCAGAGATGCAGTTTCAAGAAAACTTTGCAGCATCGACCATCTACCCATCCTTACCCAGCGGACCAATCCACGCCGATCTGTTCCGCAACAACGTCATGTTCAATGGTGAGCAGCTGTCGGGCTTTTTCGATTTCTATTTTGCCGGTTGCGACCGCTGGTTGTTTGATGTGGCGGTTACAGTGAACGACTGGTGTATTGATCTGGATTCTGGCGCAACGGATGCAGCACGCGTACGCGCTCTGGTTGATGCCTATCATGCGGTTCGTCCTTTCACCTCGGAAGAATCGGACGCATGGCCTGCCATGTTGCGCGCGGCAGCGCTGCGATTCTGGATTTCACGGCTGTATGATTTTTATTTGCCACGCGAAGCCGAGATGCTGACAGCACACGACCCGACGCATTTCGAGCGCATTCTTCGGCATCGGATAAAACACCCCGTCGAGGGACTAGGCTGATGGACAGCATTGCAGCGAAAGAGGGTATTGGCTGGATCAAACAGGGCTTTGCTTTGTTCAGGCGTCAGCCTTCCGAGCTATCCATGCTGTTCTTGTTGTACATGCTGCTGATGTTCTCGCTGTCGCTCATCCCCCTGATTGGGCAACTGTTACCGCTCATGCTGGTACCGGCCTTTACCATGGCTTTCATGCAGGCCTGCGTCGAGATTGAAGCAGATCGCAAGGTCAAGCCCTCGCTGCTGCTGACTGCATTCCGATCACCCGCATTGGGTACCTTGCTCAAGCTAGGCGCGCTTTATATGCTGGCCGCCACGCTGGCCATTGCCGCTTCAGCACTAGTGGACGGTGGCACCTTCTGGAAACTACTGTCTGGCCAGATCAAGCCGGACGATGAAAAAAACATCACCGCTGATAACTTGCCATTGGCGATGCTGTTCTCGGCGCTGGTGTATCTACCCTTTGCAATGGGGTTCTGGCATGCGGCAGCGCTGGCGACCTGGCAACGCATGGGGCTGTTCAAAGCGATTTTTTATAGCTTCTTTGCGGTGCGCCGCTGCGGCAAGGCTTTCCTTGCCTACTCCCTCGGCTGGGTGATGATCGGCATCGCCGCACCCGCCATCATCAGCGCCCTTCTCAGCTTGCTCCTCGGCAAGACTCTTGTGACCGTCATGCTGCTGATGCCGCTGTCGGTCATCCTCACCCTCGTGATGTACTGCTCTTTCTATCCCACCTATACGGCGGTTTTCGAACGGCCGGAACAAAACTAAATTTGTTCTCCACAGACCTTATGAATTTGGTTTGCGAAGTAATGCAATCGAATTCTGCAGCTTTTATACAACAAAAGCTTTTTGTAATTGTTCTGGGAAGAATCAAATGACTACTTCAGGTATAGGAAAAAGCAACACTCAACATTTCGACCTCCAAACTCCAACTCCAAACAAGGACGGAAAAGTTGGTGGTTTAATGTATGAAAAGTTTGATAAAAAAACTGGCCAAACAATACTGAAAAGTGCTGGTTCAGATACGCTTTCACACCTGCACATGAAAGCCAAGGGTTACACCCTGATGACAGAAAAGACGGCCCGAGCGTATATCCAATCTAAAGTGGGATCGATGGACTTACCCTCGGATCTGAATCTCAAAAAGCCCATGACTCTTCGTGGTGGTACAGAATTTGTTGTGACCGCCGATTCATTTATGAAAAACATAAATTCTTATCAGGACCGAGACTTAAATGTTTTCAAGACTTCTTTACTAATGCTCAGTGACCATCCGAAGCTCCAGTCAGAATAAATATGGAGGTAAAGCTTTCAAGGGCTTCGCTCCAACTTCGCCACACCCAAATCCAACAGCTTCATACCATTGCGGCCGAAGTTAATGTGCGCCCGGGCTTGGGCGCCACTGCCTTCGATATTCACGATGACACCATCGCCAAACTTAGCGTGATGCACGCTTTCACCGATACGCCAGCCCACATCGCGGTTCATTTTCTGCGCGATCTGGTTGCTGCCAAGCTCGGGCGCATCGACCCAAGCTGCTTTGATCTGCGATGCACCGAACCAATGACTCTGCACTTTCGGTGAAAGCCACTTCAGACTATCTTCCGGCAATTCATCGAAGAAACGTGACTTCATGTTGTAACGGGTTTGGCCGTGCAGCATGCGCGTCTGCGAGAAACTCATATACAGGCGCTTGCGTGCGCGGGTTATCGCAACATACATTAGACGTCTTTCTTCCTCGACGCCATCATCAGACTCTTCGCTGTTCTCGTGCGGGAACAAGCCCTCTTCCAAACCGGTGATAAAGACTGCATCAAACTCCAAGCCCTTGGCAGAGTGCACGGTCATCAGCTGTATCGCATCCTGCCCGGCTTGTGCCTGATTGTCGCCAGCTTCAAGTGACGCATGCGAAAGGAATGCTGATAGCGGTGACATCACTGCTGCCAAAGGCGCATCGGCATCGATGATTTCAGTACCATCACCCATCGTGAGTACGGAATTTTGTGCAGCATGTGCTTGCGGTCCGAGCAGTGCTGGCGCATCCAGACCAAAGCCTTCTTCAGATACAAATACGGTTGCTGCAGCGATGAGCTGCTCCAGGTTTTCGATTCGGTCAGCGCCTTCTTTTTCGCCCTGATAATGGACAATAAGCGTACTCTTCTCCAGCATCACCTGCACCATTTCGGGAAGTGGAAGCTGCTGGGTTTCGAAGCGCATTCCCTCGATTAGCTTGACGAAACCACCCAGCGAACTGCCCGCCTTGCCGGCCACATATGGCACCGCTGCGTATAAAGACACGCCGTACTGCCTAGCCGCATCTTGTAACTGCTCGATAGAACGCGCGCCAATGCCGCGCGTCGGAAAATTCACCACCCGCAGAAATGCTGAATCATTGTGCGGATTGTCGATTAGCTGCAGATACGCAATCGCATGCTTGACCTCGGCCCGCTCAAAGAACCGCTGGCCGCCATACACCCGATACGGTAGTGCGGCAGTGAACAGCGCGTACTCGATCACGCGTGACTGCGCATTCGATCGATAGAGAACCGCGATCTCGCTGCGTAGCCAGCCCTCATTGATGAGACTTTTCATTTCTTCGATCAGCCACTGTGCTTCTTGCAGATCGCTCGACGCTTCGTAAATCCGAATTTGCTCGCCATGACCCGCGTCGGTACGCAGATTTTTTCCGAGTCGGTTGGTATTGTGAGCGATGAGTTGATTAGCCGAATCAAGAATATGACCGTGCGAGCGATAGTTTTGCTCCAGCTTGATCAGATTCTGAACATTAAATTCACGCTCGAATGCAGCCATATTCCCAACATTAGCGCCGCGAAACGCATAAATACTCTGATCGTCATCGCCTACTGCAAAAACGGAGTTGTGTTGACCGGCGATCAGCTTTAGCCATTGGTACTGCAGATCATTCGTATCCTGAAACTCATCAACCAAGATATGCTTGAAGCGCGCCTGATAATGCTCCCGCAGCGGTTGGTTGCGTGACAGCAGCTCGTAGCTGCGCAGCAGTAGCTCTGCAAAGTCGACCACACCCTCGCGCTGGCATTGCTCATCATAAGCGGCATATAACTCGACAAACTTGCGGGTGAAGTCATCATGCGCATCAACGGCATGCGAGCGCAAGCCTTGGTCTTTGGCGCTATTGATAAAGTATTGCAGCTGCTTGGGGGGATATTTCTCGTCGTCGACGTTTAGTCGCTTGATGAGACGTTTTATGGCCGATAGCTGATCTGCCATATCAAGGATCTGGAATGTTTGCGGTAGCGCTGCATCTCGGTGGTGCGCGCGCAGCAAGCGATTACATACGCCATGAAAAGTGCCGATCCACATGCCACGGGTATTGATCGGCAACATGGCCGACAACCTCGCCAGCATTTCCTTGGCAGCTTTATTCGTAAAGGTGACAGCCAGCAGGCCCGCTGGCGAGATCTGCATGGTTTGAATCAACCAGGCAATACGCGTGGTCAGCACACGGGTTTTGCCGGAGCCTGCGCCCGCGAGAATCAGCGCGGGCTGGGCGGGTAAGGTGACTGCAGCGAGCTGCTCGGGATTGAGGTTGTGCAGGAGGTTTTGCATCCTGCGATTATATGACGGCGTGACGCAGAGACACGCCGTCAATCGTGATACGCCCGGCCGATCAATCGCTTAGCGTCTTTACATCGACTTTTTGCATGAAGGGGAAAAGGCTAAGGTCGATCTTGCTACTGACTGGAATGTCGGGTTTGATGTGCTGAAGATTCGCCAGTGAAGAACGCCTGAATACAATGCTTGTCTTGCGAGTTATTGCATGATCGTCTGAAACAATGACGGTTTGGCGGCGAGTTTCTTTGATAATGAGTCGGCACAAGGTGTCCAGCAGACGGGACCATGGGTATGGTGTGAGCTTGGTGGTCGCCTGATAAACATTTCCTTTTTTTCCGCTCAGCGGATGGGCGCTCAACCAACGGTGACAGAAAAACTGTAGCTCAGCGTTGTCGCTGACTTTTCTGACCATCTCTCGATAGCTTTCTTTCGGATTAAGAAAGTTACGCAGAAAATCTTCCATGGCCTTGATGCCCGATATTGCTTGCTCCGGGCCCCGGTCTTCCGATCGCGTCAGTGTATTGACCAGCATTAGCCGGGTTGAGGGTTCCATGTTCAAAAACTGCCGTGCTCGTTGACGCTTAATTTTCTGTGCATCGGAGTGGTCGCGGTAAGGGTCAATTTCTTTCTCTTGCCATGCTTTGGTGGCCGAGGCTGCGTAGGCACGATTCAATAGTTTCAGGTGCGATTTGATATCGCCTACTTTGATGTCTCGATCGAGTGGCGCTGTGATGGCAAATATTTTCAATGCACGGTTTGCATCGCGCTGCTTTTGCGTCAGGTATTTGAATTTTTTTTCGATGGTCTCGGTTGTTCTCAGCAGAATCTCTACTAATTCTTGCCTTTGTTTTCTCATATTGGCAACGGCCACAGAATCTTCATCGTATTTATGATTCTTGTTGCCAAAGCCAACCCATGGCTTACCCGTCACCGTATAGTCTGCGTGTAGTACTTGGCTATTTTTTTCTCCACGAATAACTTCGTAGATCGTTCGGATGTTCCTCGGATTACCACTCGGACTCAGTACTACATAGGGATTGCCTGCGTTGTAGATGGGCTCTGTCGTGCGCGTCAATCGCACTGGTGAAGTAGGTCGCATGTAAATTCCTTTTGATCAGTGTGATTCAGCCTGCTGATGGCTAATTTTTACCGCGCCTCTGAGTAGCGAACGACAAATACGGGTTCCCGAGGGGATTAGAAGCGCTGTCAGATTTATCTGATCACCGGAGATCGGTCTACGCTGAGATGACCTTGCTAGGTCGGGAGGGATGGTTGGCGTAGTTCCGGTGCGAGTTGGAGCCGAATGATGTTTTGGACTAAGCGTCTAGCAGTAGTCGATAGTAAGGATTTTTATTCGACTATCGAAACATCGAAGCAAATTCAGCAGCCGCTGATCGATGATCACTAGTCGCGTAAACACTGCTAATCGCGGCGACCGAGTGCGCACCAAGTTCGATCAGCGGCCGAGCGTTCTGTGGTGTCATGCCACCGATCACACAAAGCGGCAGAGATAACTCGGACAGTGCCTGGGTAATGATGCTCGCCGATGTCGCAACCTCATATTTTTTTACCAGCGAAGGATAGAACCCACCAAACGCGACATAGCTCGCACCTACGCTAGCAGCGTCGCGCGCCAATTGCAGATCGCCATAGCACGAGGCGCCGACAATTTTCTCTTTACCGATGCTTGCACGCACCTCGGCGACCGAAGCATCCGTACCGCCGACATGAATACCATCGGCATCGATACGCTCGCATAAATCGAGATGGTCGTTAATGATCAAGGGCACCTGTAAACGCCGACAAAGTGCGAGCAAGGCAGAGGCCTGCTCGAGCCGTAATGCCTCACTCGCTGTTTTATGGCGATACTGCAGCAAGGTCACGCCACCTTGAATGGCTTGTTCCGTCGCAGCGATGAGCTTCTCTGTGTCGTTCCAATCAGGCGTGACCAGATAAAGACCTCTCATGACATCTCCTTCACGCGGTTGGGTATCTGCTGCCCCGGCGCGATGCTGAACGCGTTGGTCAGGGCATGCTGGGTGTACTGCTGGGCGGTATCCAACGCCGCCTCCATCGGGACGTGCTGCGCAAGGCGCGACGCAATCGCCGAAGCCAGCGTGCAACCAGAACCATGGAAATCGCCTCGAAGGCGCGGCCATGCCCAGTCGCGTCGGCTGTCCGCACTGAACCAACGATTAACGATAACGTCGCCTTCGCCATGACCGCCCTTGATCAGCACATGCGGGGCATACTGCATAAGAATACGACCCTGCGCATCAATATCTTCAGCACTGCACAACGCGCTCGCCTCTGGCAAATTCGGCGTGATGAGCGTCGCCAGTGTACGCAGCGGCGCCAGCGCTTGCACGGCGTCGCCTTTGCTCAGCATATCTCCATGGCCACTGGCAAGTACCGGGTCGAGCACGACGGGCAAATCAGCATTGGTTGCGCGCAGCAGAGTGATTACATCGGCGATTACTTTCGCGTTCGCGGCGCTGCCAACGATTCCGATCTTGATGGCGTCGATGCGTGTGCCCTGATCAACCAATGCTCTAGCCTGCGCGCGCAGCACCTCTGGGTCAACCGGATGCACTGCATATACATGCTGGTTGTCTTGCACGGTGAGTGCGGTAACGATGGACAGCGGATGCGCGCCAGCGGCGCTGATGGCTTGAATGTCTGCCTGCATACCGGCACCACCACTCGGGTCTAGCCCGGCAAACACCAATACGCAGGCCACATTCCTGCCATCGTTCATGCCACGCGGCCCGCCATTGGCGACGAAGGTGAAGCTACAAATTTACGTGGGATACGTCCGGCAAGAAATGCCTCGCGTCCGGCTTCTATCGCAAGTTTCATGGCGCGTGCCATGCGCACCGGGTCTTTGGCGCCGGCGATGGCGGTGTTCATCAACACACCATCACA
Organism: Burkholderiales bacterium; assembly: GCA_026399895.1. Taxonomy (GTDB): domain Bacteria; phylum Pseudomonadota; class Gammaproteobacteria; order Burkholderiales; family Burkholderiaceae_D; genus Pernthalerella. The sequence continues at coordinate 30,366 of JAPLQC010000087.1, read as the reverse complement.
GCCTAACTCCATGGCGATAGCCGCATCAGACGCAGTACCCACACCAGCATCAACGAGCACTGGTACTTTGGACTGCTCAATGATCAGGGATAAATTCCAAGGATTGAGTATGCCCATACCCGAACCGATCAGCGACGCAAGCGGCATGATGGCGCAGCAGCCAATGTCTTCCAACATCTTGGCTTGGATCGGGTCATCGCTGCAGTAGACCATGACGTCGAAGCCATCCTTCACCAACACCTCGGCTGCCTTGAGTGTTTCAGGCATGTTGGGGAACAGCGTTTTTTCATCGCCGAGCACTTCCAGCTTGACCAGCTTGTGCCCGTTGAGCAGCTCGCGAGCGAGTTGCAGTGTGTAGATGGCATCTTTGGCGTTGTAGCAGCCCGCAGTGTTCGGCAGGATGGTGTACTTCGAGGGTGGCACGACATCGAGTAAATTCGGCGCATTCGGATCTTGGCCGATGTTCACGCGACGGATGGCTACAGTGATGATCTCGGCTTCGCTTGCTTCCGTTGCACGGCGGGTCTCATCGAGATCTTTGTATTTGCCGCTGCCGACCAATAGTCGTGAACGGTATGTTTTGCCAGCGATGATTAAGCCGTCGTCGGCTTTCATGTCATTCATGTTCATGCGTCAACCTCCACCAATCGCTTTCACGATATCGACCTTATCGCCAACTGCAAACCGACGCTCACGCCAGTACGCACGCGGCACGACTTCACGGTTGACCGCAATCGCGAGCGCCTGATTCGTCAGCGACAATGCATCGATCAAATCTTGTATGCAGTCCTCAGCGCGTACTTCACACGCATCGCCGTTCAATTCAATCGCCACCATCACCATCTACCTCGCGTAACCCGAGCGTTAATTGCACAACGAAGAACCGCTTACTGCTTCTGATAAATCTCTGCGCCGCTCTTCACAAACTCGACCGCCTTTACTTCCATGCCCTTCTTCAGCGCATCAATTTCAGAGATGCCCTGCTTCTCGGCGTACTCGCGCACATCCTGCGTAATCTTCATCGAGCAGAAGTGCGGGCCACACATCGAACAGAAGTGCGCCACCTTGGCAGAATCTTTTGGCAAAGTCTCGTCGTGGAATTCACGCGACTTGTCGGGATCTAGACCCAAGTTGAACTGGTCTTCCCAGCGGAATTCGAAACGCGCTTTTGACAGTGCGTTATCACGCACCTGCGCACCGGGGTGACCCTTGGCCAAGTCAGCGGCATGTGCCGCAATTTTGTAAGTGATGATGCCGTCTTTGACATCGGTCTTGTTGGGCAAACCGAGATGCTCTTTCGGTGTCACGTAGCACAGCATGGCGCAGCCATACCAACCGATTTGGGCTGCCCCAATGCCGGAGGTGATGTGGTCGTAGCCGGGTGCAATATCGGTAGTGAGTGGCCCTAAGGTATAAAACGGCGCTTCGTGACATTCTTTCAGCTGAATGTCCATGTTCTCTTTGATCAGCTGCATCGGCACATGGCCCGGGCCTTCGATCATCACCTGAACATCATGCTTCCAGGCGATTTGGGTCAGCTCACCCAGCGTGCGCAATTCACCGAGCTGCGCCTCATCGTTGGCGTCATAGATCGAACCCGGACGCAGACCATCGCCTAACGAGAACGACACGTCATACGCCTTCATGATCTCGCAAATATCTTCGAAGTGTTCGTAGAGGAAGGATTCTTTATGGTGGGCGAGACACCACTTGGCCATGATCGAACCGCCCCGCGACACAATGCCTGTCATGCGTTTTGCAGTGAGTGGCACATAACGCAGCAATACACCGGCATGGATCGTGAAGTAATCCACACCTTGCTCGGCTTGCTCGATCAAGGTATCGCGGAAAATCTCCCAGGTCAGGTCTTCTGCTTTGCCATTGACCTTCTCGAGCGCTTGGTAAATCGGCACCGTACCGATGGGTACGGGTGAATTACGAATAATCCACTCGCGGGTTTCATGGATGTGCTTGCCAGTCGAGAGATCCATAACGGTGTCGCCACCCCAGCGAATCGCCCAAGTCATTTTTTCAACTTCCTCACCAATTGAGGAAGTAACTGCCGAGTTGCCGATGTTGGCATTGATCTTCACCAGGAAATTACGGCCAATGATCATCGGCTCGGATTCTGGGTGATTTATATTGGCAGGAATAATCGCGCGACCACGCGCTACCTCATCACGCACAAACTCGGGTGTGATCTCACCAGGAATCGATGCACCGAAGGATTGTCCCGCATGCTGCCGCATCATCATCTCAGCCAGCTTTGCACCATTTGGCCCCGATGCCTTCAAGCTGGCAATGTATTCCTGACGACGTAGGTTCTCGCGAATCGCGATGTACTCCATCTCGGGCGTAACGATGCCCTGACGTGCGTAATGCATCTGCGTGACGTTCTTGCCCGCATTGGCGCGACGCGGTTTGCGATGCAAATTGAAGCGTAGCTCGGCCAGCTTGGGGTCGTTCAGGCGTTCAATCCCATAGAGCGAGGTAGGCCCGGCGAGTTCTTCGGTGTCGTCACGCTCACTGATCCACTTGCCACGCAGGGGCGCGAGTCCCGAGCGGATATCAATCTTGGCATTAGGGTCGGTGTATGGCCCCGAGGTGTCATACACGTATACCGGCGGATTTTTTTCTGCGCCAAACGATGCGGGGGTATCAGACTGGCTGACCTCGCGCATAGGCACCTGCATATCGGCGCGCGAGCCGGTCACGTAAATCTTGCGTGAGTTGGGTAGCGGTTGAATCGCAGCTTCATCTACCGTGGCGGTAGCAGCGAGGAATTGCGGGTTAGCGGCGTTCATGGGCTTCCTTTACTCAGTTCAGCGCAGGAAGCGGGAGGAAGGGGTAGCACCCGAACATCGCTTCCCTACGCTGGCATTATCCAGATCAGGTTCGAGGGTATCTCTCACCCGGCGGGAGCGCCGGGACCCCTAGCGTTTGCGGCCACCGAAGCGGCGCACGACCAGATTATAGCGGGTACGACCGCTTCGATCATGCGCTTGAGCAGAGGGGAGCCGCACTAATAACTAATTGCGACTCTGCCAATGTGTGTTGAGCCATCGACAACAGTGCCTCGCCTTATAATCGCGGGTTAATCAACCCTACCGTCGCCCCTCACATCATGGAACTGGCCAAGGCTTACGAACCCGCAGATATCGAACACTACTGGCGCACCGAGTGGGAGCAGCGCGGCTACTTCACCGCCACGCTCGACGAAGCCAAACCCTCATTTGCGATTCAGCTGCCACCACCGAATGTAACGGGCACGCTGCACATGGGTCACGCATTTAATCAGACCATCATGGACGGTCTGACACGCTATTACCGCATGCGTGGCCATAACACCGCGTGGATACCCGGCACCGATCATGCAGGCATCGCGACGCAAATCGTCGTCGAGCGACAACTCGATGCACAAAAAATCTCGCGCCATGATCTCGGCCGAGAAAAATTTCTGGAAAAAGTCTGGCAGTGGAAAGAACACTCCGGCTCCACCATCACAGGGCAGATGCGTCGCATGGGTGCCTCGACAGACTGGAGCCGCGAATACTTCACGATGGACGACAAAATGTCGAAGGCCGTCACCGAAGTATTCGTGCGACTGTTTGAACAAGGCCTGATTTACCGTGGCAAGCGCTTGGTGAACTGGGACCCAGTGCTCGGCACCGCCGTCTCTGATCTGGAAGTGGTATCAGAGGAAGAAGACGGCAGCATGTGGCATATCCGCTATCCATTGGTCGACGGCTCTGGCCACCTGACGGTGGCGACCACACGGCCAGAGACACTACTCGGTGACGTGGCCGTAGCGGTTGACCCAACCGATGAGCGTTACATGCACCTAGTAGGCAAGCTGCTGAAGCTGCCACTAACTGATCGTGAAATTCCCGTCATTGCTGACAGCTACGTCGATAAGGAATTTGGTACTGGCTGCGTCAAGATCACACCAGCGCATGACTTCAATGATTATGCCGTTGGCCAGCGGCACAACATGCCGCAGATCTCGATCTTCACGCTTGAAGCAAAGATCAACGATAACGCGCCCGAGAAGTATCGCGGCATGGATCGCTTCGAAGCGCGTAAGCAGATCGTTGCTGATCTGGATGCGCTCGGCCTACTGGACTCCGTCAAGCCTCACAAGTTGATGGTGCCGCGTGGCGACCGCACCGGCGTGGTGATCGAGCCAATGCTCACCGATCAGTGGTTTGTGGCGATGAGTAAGCCAGCACCTGACGGTACGCACTTCCCCGGCAAGTCAATTGCTGAGGTGGCGCTGGAGAAGGTGTCGAAGGGTGATATTAAATTCGTGCCCGAAAACTGGACGACTACCTACAACCAGTGGCTGAATAATATTCAGGACTGGTGTATCTCACGTCAGCTGTGGTGGGGTCATCAAATTCCGGCGTGGTACGACGCGGCAGGCAACATCTATGTCGCGCGTGATGAAGCGGATGCAAAAGCACAGGCGCTGAAAGCAGGTCATGGCGGAACGCTCACGCGTGATGCGGACGTACTCGACACCTGGTTCTCTTCCGCCTTAGTGCCGTTCTCATCACTCGGCTGGCCAGAAGAGACTCCAGACTACAAACTCTTCCTGCCATCATCGGTGCTGGTAACAGGCTTTGACATCATCTTCTTCTGGGTAGCACGAATGGTGATGATGACCTGCCACTTCACCGGCAAGGTACCGTTCGAGACGGTGTACGTACACGGCCTGGTGCGTGATGCGCATGGCCAGAAAATGTCTAAGTCCAAAGGCAATACACTCGACCCGATCGACCTGATTGACGGCATCGATATCGACACGCTGGTAGGCAAGCGCACTACCGGTCTGATGAACCCGAAGCAAGCCGCCACGATTGAAAAGGCCACACGCAAAGAATTCCCGAATGGTATTGCGGCTTATGGCACTGATGCCTTGCGCTTTACGATGGCAAGCTATGCATCGCTGGGTCGTAATATCAACTTTGATCTCAGCCGTTGCGAGGGCTATCGTAATTTTTGCAACAAGCTGTGGAATGCGACGCGCTTTGTGTTGATGAACACCGAGGGTAAGGATTGCGGCCTAGAAGAACACAGCGCAGAAGCCTGTGCAACCGGCAGCTACCTGGATTTCTCGCAAGCAGACCGCTGGATTGTGTCACTGCTACAGCGCACTGAAGCCGAGGTTGAAAAAGGCTTTGCTGAATACCGCTTCGACAACATCGCATCGGCGATTTATAAGTTTATTTGGGATGGGTATTGCGATTGGTATCTCGAAGTCGCAAAGGTGCAGATTCAAACCGGTACTGAAGCACAGCAGCGCGCAACCCGCAGAACGCTATTGCGTGTACTCGAGACGGTGTTGCGTTTGGCGCATCCGATTACGCCCTTCATTACCGAGCAATTATGGCAAACCGTAGCGCCGCTGTCAGGCCGCAAGCTGAACCCGAGCGGTGATTCGATTATGGTGCAGGCCTACCCTGTGCCGAATCTTAAAAAGCTCGACGAAAAAGCCGAAGGCTGGATGGATGCATTGAAGTCACTGACCGATGCGTGCCGTAATTTGCGCGGCGAGATGCAGCTGTCTCCGGCACAGAAAGTACCCTTAATTCTTGAGGGCGCTGACACTGCAAACCTGGAAAGCTTCGCGCCTTATCTACAAGCGCTGTGCAAACTATCTGAAGTTCAGATCGTGTCTGAATTACCTGCTTCGCCGGCGCCGGTGTCGGTGGTAGGTACCACCCGGCTGATGCTGAAGGTGGAGATTGATGTTGCCGCAGAACGCGAACGGCTTGGTAAAGAAGTAGCGCGCCTGGAGAATGAAATTCAAAAGGCAAACGCCAAGCTAGGTAATGAAAGCTTCACCGCTCGCGCGCCAGCGGCGGTGGTGGCGCAAGAAAAAGAGCGGCTGGAGAATTTTTCAGCAACGCTACAGAAGGTGCAGCAGCAACTCGCGCAGTTAAAATAATTCTAACGAGAGGAGACCTCGCATGATTAAATCTATGACTTTTTTTGCGCTCCTGTTCGGTGCACTATTCACCGCACAAGCATCCGAATCTCCGGTTGGCGTATGGCGCACAATCGACGATAAAACCGGTAAAGAAAAATCATTGGTCCGTATCGTCGAGGCGAATGGCGAGCTGCGCGCCACCATAGAAAAACTCTTTCGTGAGCCGCACGAGGAGCCAAATCCCAACTGCGACAAATGCCCGGGCGAGCGCAAGAACAAGCCGGTGCTTGGCATGATGATCATGACCGGCTTGAAGAAATCCGGCAGCGAATACGATGGCGGCGAGATCCTAGACCCTGCGAACGGCAAGACTTACCGCGTGAAGATGTGGACCGCAGAGGGCGGTAAGAAGCTGAACGTGCGCGGGTTCATCGGGGTGTCACTGCTAGGACGGACGCAAGTCTGGGTTCGCGAGGAATAATACCGCTGGCACGCCTATAATTGGGCACCGCCACTCTGCTTCGGCCCTATGGACACCGTCCCCCTGTGGGTACAAATTGTTGCGCTAGTCGCGCTAGTTTGCTCCTCGGCTTTTTTTTCAATCTCAGAAACCGCTCTGATGGCGCTGAACCGCCATCGGATCAAGCATCTCGCGCGCCGAGGTTCGCGATTGGCACAAACCACCCTCTGGTTACTGGATCATACCGACCGCATGCTGTCGCTGATCCTGATCGCCAACACACTCATCAATGCACTGATCACAGCACTGGTGACCTCGATTGCGATTTCTGCATTCGGCAATAACCAGGAAGTGATTACCATCGCCACCGCGATTGTGGCGTTCTTTCTGATTGTGTTTGCCGAGATCACACCGAAGGTGATCGGCGCGACCTATCCGGAAAGAATCGCGCTACCAGCATCTTTCCTGATCAAGCCGCTGATATTTGTCGGCAAGCCCGCGATTTGGTTTGTGAATCTGTTTGTGCGTGGCTTGTTGTCATTGCTGCGCATTCGCACTGGCACTGGTGTGCGTGATATGCGCATTTCACCCGATGAGCTGCGATCGATGGTCGTTGAAAGCGGAACCTTCACTCCCGTCAAACATAAAAGCATTTTGCTGAACTTGTTTGACCTTGAGCGAGTGACTGTCGAAGATGTGATGACGCCACGCTCGCAAGTAGAGTCGCTGAATTTATCCGTGCCAGTAGATGAGATAAAACATCAGCTCACCACCTGCTATCACAACAAGTTATTGGTACATGAAGGTGAGATCAATAAGATCGTTGGCATTCTGCATGTACGTAAGGCCATGGCGCTACTGAATCAGGTGGATGAACTCACCGTCGAGCATTTCCGTGAACTGCTGACCCCGCCTTATTTCATCCCGCCTGAGACGGATCTGTTTACCCAGCTGCAGTATTTTCAGGAGAATCAGGAACGCCTTGCCGTAATTGTTGATGAGTACGGCGAAGTGCAAGGCCTAGTCACGCTTGATGACATTATCGAAGAGATGGTCGGCGAGTTTACGACGTCAACGCCGGGCGCAACGCGTGCCGATCAGTTTGGATGGGACAAAAAAGGCGAATGCCTTTTGGAGGGCTCGATCTCGTTACGAGATGTGAACAAGCGACTGGATTTGAATCTGCCGATTGACGGGCCCAAGACGCTGAATGGTCTGTTGCTCGAGCTGCTGCAGGAGATCCCCGAAGCGTCGGTCTGCCTGAAGATATCAGGCTGTGTGATCGAGATTGTTCAGGTACAGGAACAAGTGATCAAGATGGTGAAGCTGCATCGGCCAGCGTGAGTTATCTGGCCCGCCCGCCGGCTTGAAGATCGGCTTCTTGCTCGAGGTATACCCAATCAACTATTTCATCGCTGGGTTGGTAGCCGGATACCATTTGCTGCATCATCAAGCGAATCACCGGTACATCATTGGCATTAAGCGCCAACTCTAAGGACTGTAGCTTTGATTCAAACTCAGCCCAAGGAATAAATTCTTCGTGCGCCTTCATAATGCGCGCATGAAGCGTTGGCTTGGGGTTGTCGCCGATAAGTAGTTCTTCATACAGCTTTTCACCGGGGCGCATACCGGTGACTTCAATCTCGATATCACCCTCAGGATTTTGCTCATCCACTACGGTTAGACCCGACAGCTCGACCATGCGCCGGGCCAGATCGATGATCTTTACCGGCTCGCCCATATCCAGCACAAACACATCACCGCCCTTGGCCATGGCACCGGCTTGAATAACCAGCTGCGCTGCCTCTGGGATCGTCATGAAGTAGCGCGTGATGTCAGCATGAGTCAGCGTAATCGGCCCACCATCACGAATCTGCTGCCGAAACTTCGGCACGACCGAGCCAGAAGAGCCCAGCACATTACCAAATCGAACCATGCTGAACTTGGTATCCTTAGCAGTTGCCGCGAGCGCTTGCAGCGCCATCTCAGCGAGTCGTTTGCTAGCACCCATCAGGTTGGTTGGGCGAACGGCTTTATCAGTACTAATTAATACAAAGTCAGCCACGCCACTGTCTGAAGCGGCCAAAGCGGTACGCAGCGTACCCAGCACATTGTTCTTGATACCCTCGGCAGGGTTGTGCTCAACTAGGGGCACGTGCTTGTAGGCCGCGGCATGGTAAACGGTATCAGGGCGCCAAGTCGACATGATCTCGCGCATGCGGTCGTCATCTTGCACAGAGGCCAGCAACGGAACCAGCGCGATGTCGCGGCCAGCGAGTTTTTCTTCAAGCTCTTGGTGAATTGCGTAGAGCGCAAACTCGCTGTGCTCAATTAGAAGTAACTTGGCAGGGGCAACTGCCAAAATCTGCCTACAAAGTTCGCCACCAATCGAACCACCCGCACCTGTCACCAGAACTACTTTGCCAACAATATTTTTAGATAACAGAATGTGATTAGGCGCTACCGGTTCGCGGCCTAACAGATCATCGATATCGAGTTCGCGCAGATCAGAGATGCTGACCTTGCCTTGCGCTAAGTCGTTAACGCTCGGCAAAGTACGTACTGCCACATGCGCGCGACGAATTCGAGTGAGGATTTCATTTCGACGCTTGCGCCCAATGTTGGGCATTGCAAGCAATACGTCACTGATATTTAGCGTTGTAACAAGATTATCGAGATCAGTCGCGTTGTAAATTGGCTGACCGTTCAGCACGTGTCCGTGCAGACGGTCGTCATCATCCAGAAAACCCACCACTTGCATTTCATGACTGTTGCTCATCGCCGCCGCTAATTGGCGCCCAGTTGTACCTGCGCCATAGATCAGTACCTTGGGAAGCGAGGCTTGCTTCAGGATGCTCTGATAGCGGTCGCCGAGCCAGACGCGGGCTAATGCTCTTGATGCACCTACTGAGAATAAAAGAAGTAAAGGTTGGATCAGCCCAACAGTACGAGGCACACCCGCGACACCGATGGCGGTGAAGATAGATGCATACAGCAACCCATAAACACCAATGGCACGCGCTACTGTAAGTAACGCTGGCCAACCGCTGTACCGGAAGATGGCGCGGTACAAACCGGCGACGATGAAGATGGGAAGGGCAATGGCGATGGAGGCGGCAGTAGCCCAAATAGCACCTGTAGCCCACTCGGTTTTACCGGCGAAGCTAACAAACTCACCCAAACGCAAGTAGTACGAAAGCCAGACCGTCAATACACATAAACTTAAATCAACTGTAAGAGCAACGATTCGCTTTGCCGGTCTTGGCAGCGCCAGTATCGGCAGTGCCAGTTTAGAAATTGGCTTGTGCATATTCATTCTCGCTTTATACGGTCGCCTAAGCCTGAACCCGTGACCGTCTGTGTGATGTACCTGAAATAGCTCCACAAACTCATACTCTCCAACATACGAGCATCCGTCTCGGCGAGTAGCTTAGGGGTAGACATATCAATTCCCTGAACTTGAGCCAATCCAGTGATACCCGGACGCGCATTAAAAATACCCAACGACATGCGCTCCTGAATCAGTTCGTGTTGATTGAATAAACAAGGCCGGGGTCCAACCAAGCTCATCTCGCCCTTGAGTACATTCCATAACTGCGGCAATTCATCCAACTTAGTGCGACGTAAAAAATGGCCTAGCTTGGTTACTGCCGATGCGTCGGCCAGATGGGTTGCGACTGATGCCGTATTTGGACGCATAGTGCGAAACTTCACTAACGTGAACGGCATTTGATGGCGGCCAACGCGTTCCTGTCGGAACAGTGGTGGTCCGGCATCCAGCCAGCCCAATGTCCACAGAAAGACTAAAATGGGAGCCCCAAGAAGCAATCCCAAAAGGGACAGAACAACGTCAAATACGCGAATCATGCAACGCTACCTGTTTAAGTTGCTCATCCATCGAAAACACTGGTTTTCAGCCGAGCAAATCTCGGGCCTTGGAACTTTCTACCACTAGGGACCCCTCAACCGATCCGCCACATCGCCCTCACCCAACAATCGGGCAACTGTCTGGAATCAGCTTACCGGCGTTGGCAGTAAAGGCCGTGCAACATGATACGCGTTGGCCAGCGTACGCGCCGCCGCTGAAGGTTGCCAGACAGACCAAAGTCATGCCGCGGATTCGGGGCTTATTCATGGCCTGCGCAACATATACCGTTTGAAGAAACGGTATAAAGGGTGAACCAACAGTATCACCGCCGTGCTGACCCTGCTGCATCGGCTGAAAATCGGTTCTACGGCGAGGCGCTGGTGGAAATGTCGGGGGTTTGCAGCATAGGTGTCAAGCTCGTTAAAGTAAGCAACGCATATTGCAAGATAGGTGTTCGCGAAAAGTTTAATCGCCTCGAACTCCGTGCTATCTACAAAAAGTACCAGAATTTCCTGCTTGACGGCGCCTTGCTTGAGCAAGTTGGCGAAGGTTTCAGCGCGTGTGGATTTTTCACCTACGACAATGGGTGACGGATGCAAATTGTCGTAAAGTGCTTTGCCCTCTCGGAGGAATTCGGGAGAGAAAACTAGGTTTTGAATTTCAAGTACTTTTCTGGTCTTGACGGTGTATCCAACTGGTACCGTCGATTTACTAACCATCACCGCTGATGAATTGATGGCCATCACGTCGCGGATTACTGCCTCAATGGAGTCAGTATTGAAGTAGTTGGTTTCAGGGTCGTAATCGGTGGGCGTGCCGATGATGACGTAATCAGCTCCTGCGTAGGCATCGGTTTTATCGAGAGTCGCCCTAAAATCTAGAGCCCGGTTTTTCAGGAAGTCTTGTATCTCGGCATCCTCAATCGGTGATTCTTTACGATTGAGCATCGCCACTTTTTCGGGAACGATGTCAATGCAAACAACCTCGTTGTGCCGGGCTAGTAGCACTCCATTCGACAGGCCCACATAGCCTGTACCGGCAATAGCAATCTTTATTAATCTGGTTGTCAGCTGCAGGAATGAATGCCCAACATAAAACCAGCCTAGAGGAACAAGAAAAACATTCGCTTGGAAAGTGGAAGGTTGTATGAGCGGCATTAAGAGAGGCTACCGCTCTGCCGTCTCACGATCGGCAAGCGCAGGAAACTGATGGGATTTGGAAAGCTTGAAGTTTGGAACTGCCTAGCACTCAAGCGCTACGCTTGTTTTCTCTCGGAACGGCTGAATTCTGACACGTCCTGCAGGTGGACGAAAGCCGTTGCTAGGTTCGAAAGGTCTAGCCAGTTTTCCGCAATTCGGTCGGCGAGACTCCCACCGCTACGCGCTTGCTCATCAGCTCGATTCGCACGATGACGCGTCGCCCGCCTTCGGCCATCTGGTAGATACCATCGATACCGGCGAATGGGCCTGTGACCAGCCGAACCCTCTCGCCAAGGTCAAACAGCCGGGCAGGCTCATCGATTGCAGCAGACTCTTTTACCTTCAGCAGCTCAATCAAACCAACCCAAGGTGCCGGACCTGCGCCGGGAATTGAGCATCAGCAGTGCGTTGTTTCACCGCTGGCGGTCGTAGTCATCCAAGAACCCGGCCAACTGCATTTCGTGGCTATTAGCCATGGCAGCCGACACCACACCCGCCACGGCGGCGGCAGCATCAGAGCCAGCAATGCGAGCAATACATCTGATAAACATCTTAACGTGTACCTTGCCTTGCCAGCGCGCGGCGCAGGCCTTCGTCTAATGGCACCAATGGCTCCCATCCAAGCAGGGACCGGGCTTTAGATATGTCCAGCTGAAAATTATCCAACAGGCGCTGCGCGGTGGCACCCTGTCCCAACAGTCCAGCGCAAGAACGCAACAGCCACGGGGGCAGAGCTAGTAAGCGAATTGGTTTGCCATAGGCGCGAGCTATTGCGCGTACTAACTCGGCGCTCGACAAGTCGACGCCATCGCTCACATGGAAGGTTTGGCCTGCGGCAGCGGGATGCTGCGCACAGCACAGCAAAAAGTCACAAAGATTGTCCAGCCCCACCAGGCTGCGCGCATTGCGCACCGCACCCAGCGGCAACGGCCAGCCGGCGCATACTGCCCGTACCAATGCCGCGAAATTTGCCTTGGCCTCAGGCCCATAAACAAGGGGCGCGCGAACGATGACTAGGGCCATTCCTCGCTCAATTGCCAAACCGCGCAGCGCTTGCTCGGCCGCATGCTTGCTTCGGCCGTAGGCATCCTGCGGTTGGCAGGCATCGCCCTCGCCTGCGTGTTGCCCAGGCTTGGTGGTCTCGCCCCAGGCTTTGATTGAGCTCAAGAACACAAACCTGCTGATGCCAGCATCAGCAGCCTGCCTGGCCAGATGCAACGCGCCGTCGACGTTAGTCGCGTGCAGCGCAGCATGCGCATTGGCGTCGGTACCCTGAGGTCTATGGGCAAGGGCCGCCAAGTGGATCACGGTGTCGCAGCCAACCAATGCGCTGCGCCAATCTGTTTTGGCATTAATGTCGCCTACAGCCACTTGCGGGACTGGCAAGTCGCAGGTCATGCGCACGGCAGCGCGGACATCTAGGCCTCTGGCCTGAGCCAGCCGGCACAGCGCTGTGCCTACGAAGCCATTGGCACCCGTGACGAGCAAAGTCATTGCCCAGGCTCCCGCGCCAGACGCACCCTCCAATACACAGGCGAGCAGAAAAAACGCGAGATGCTCCGTAAATGCAATACCAGGTAACGCAGCTTGCGATGGCTGGCACGCTGGGCAGCATGGGTCACCCGCGCGGCGGGAGTCAGGGCCACTTGCAAGCCAGCAAGGCGCAGCCGGGCACACAGGTCCACGTCTTCGTAGTAAAGGAAATAGCGGGTGTCGAACCCACCGAACTGCCGAAAGCGCGCCGCAGGCAGCAGAATGCACATACCAGCGACCCAGTCCGGGTGCAGAGTTTGCTCACCGACGGCATACGGTCGACCACGCCCCAGGCGCAATGCCTTGAGCAAGATCATCAGCGGACTGGGGAAGGGGCGCGCACTGTCTTCAGGCAGGCCTGAGGGGTTGAGTACGAGCGGGGCAGAAAGGCCCACCAAAGGGTCATTCAACGCAGCCCGCAGGGCTGGAAATGGGTCGTGCGAAAGCCGTATGTCGGGGTTGAGCACGGAAAAGAAATCGCCGCTGGATCGCGCAAAAGCCTGGTTATGGTTGGCCCCGAAGCCCAGCGGATGCAGATTGTCGATGCGTAGAACCGGAAAGGGAAACTGCGAGAGGTCACAGGGTAAGTCTTCTGGCAAGTTCAGCGTGAGCAGCACCTCGATGGGTGTGCCTGTGCAATGAATGGCCAGATCGCCCAACAGCGCGGCCACCAGCCCGCCCTGTCCGTGGCTGACGATAGAGACCGAAATTAGTTCAGGCTGCACGTTTGGCATAGACGCCTACCAAGCAGTACTGCTTGAGTCTGCGCGAGAGCGCTGGGCTGATAAAACCAACGGGCAGCGAGAACAACTTTTGTAGCTCCCAGCGTGGGTCAAGCGCCTGGAGTTCAGCGACGCCGTAAAACTTTTTGTGGTCATCGTCCGAGGCATATCCGCGCTCGCCAGGAACGATGATGATCAGGCCGCCACGAGGCCTGGTGATCCGGTGGCATTCGTCCAGCGTGCGGAACGGGGCTTCGATGTGCTCGAGTACGTTGTCCAACAGGCAAACGTCGAAGGCACCGTCCACTTCTGGAAAGGTGCCATCCTCAGCTATTGCTTTTACACGCAAGCCCCGGGCCGAACAGTAATCCACGGCCAAGGGGTTGATCTCCAGCCCCCAGACGCGGCGCGGAAACGCACCAATCAGGCCAGCGGCAAACCCAAATCCGACCTCCATCACGCGCGGGCCAAAACGACGGGCATACCAGTAAAGGACAGGCGCTGCAAACAGGCGCTTGTAAAGAAGGCCGACCCGCGAGATCTGGCGCAGGTGGCTAAAGTAACGCTCAAACTTTTCAGCATCGTGCTGCATCAGTTGCCCTTTGCCGCGGTTGCGGACGTGGCAGACAGCGCCCACTGCAGCGCCTCCAGGTACTCGTATCCATGGTGTTCGTCAGGTTCCAGGTAAGCGGCCTCGGCCCATTCATTCCAGGCGTTCAACCACACGAAATTTTCAGGTAGGTTGCGCTCTGGCAGCGATTTTAAAAGTTCGCCCAGCCAGTAGCCAAACAGAGCAGGCGTGGCGCCTTGGAAGACAGTGGCGCGGTGCTTGTAGCGGGAGGCATTGTCCCAGTCCACAAAAGCGCCGGGGTAAGTCGTCAGCCCAGGCTCCGGCCGCTGTTCAACAGCTGCACGCCAAACGCTGGCGTAGTCGTGCAATGTCAGATCTTTTTGCAGGCGTGTACGCAGGCCGCGTAACCAGTCTTGATACCGTTCGGGCAGACGTTGAATCAAACGAAACAAGGGTGACTGGCGGATTGAACGGGGGCGATAAGCGGTCGAGTGAACCGCCTCAGAGGGCTGGAATTGGAAGACGGCATCAAAGCCCTGAAGCATGGAGGCATCAGGGAGGTCATAGCTTTTCTGGTGTATGACATACAGCCCTGGCAGGCCACGTTCCTGTGCCAGGCGTCTCCAAAACGCAAGCATGTCGGGGAGCTTGGGAATGTTCTGGGGCCGATAGATCACGAAGACAGGCTTGCCGTCAACATGGATCGCGCGAGGGTCCTGCCACGCACGGATAAGGTAGTCAAAATGACGTTGCCAGCTATCTTGAGTCGGTGGGTGTGTTTGCTGCATCAACACCTCGTGGTCACGACCTTCCCAACGCCTTGACCATGTTTCGTTGGCCCAAGAGAAACAAAACGGAAAGTCAATGCCTGGATTGGCGAGCATCAGGTTGGTCGGGGTTTCCAGCAGCTGCCGCCCATCGAACCAGTAGTGGTAATGACAAAAGCCGTGAACGCCGTAGCGCTTGGCAAGATCAACCTGCCAGCGCAACGTCGCCACGTCGCTCTGGTCATAGTAGTTCCCACCCAGTGGTACGCGGGGTTGCGCATGACCCGGGTACTGCGGGGTTGCGTTACGAACGCTCTCCCAGTCGGTAAAGCCAGCACCCCACCAAGCGTCATTTTCAGCGATTGCATGAAACTGCGGGAAGTAAATGGCAATCAGCTTGGCGGCAAGCCTTTGTGGTTCAGTCATGGTCAATCATGATTCATCTTCAATTTGGACAGTGACGTTTTGCGTTCGACGGTCTCCCAACGCCCGTTGGATGTATTGAAAAGCTTTCGCACATTCGCGGGTGCGCCAACCACCACGCTTCGGGCCGGTACGTCGCCCTTGACGATGCTGTGAGCTCCGATCACTGCGCCATCGCCAATACGAGCAGGCCCAATGATCACCACATTATCCCCAATCCAGACACGCGATCCAATGACCACCGCGCCGGCAAAAACCAATGCGCGATCTACCGGCGCGACATCCGGTGAGCTGTGTTCACCACCCGAGTAGCTCCCGTGGTTGTGGTCACTGATGTAAATGCCGCTGCCCAGCAGACAGTCGTCGCCAATGTCAACGCGGCCGACGCAGGAGAGGTGCAGGCGATCGGAAACCGACAGGCCGCGACCAATCGAGATTTGAGGCGAAAAATGCTGGCCCCGAAACTGGCGCACAGCTTCGATCCAGCAATCGCGATTAATGTAAGCACGCCCCTTCACCGAAATCGCACGCGAACCGATGATGCGTGCGCCATAGCCAATGTATGAGCCCTGCCAACCAAGCAATCGGGCATGGAGTCGACCCAGAAGCCGCTCGAGCAGGCGGCCACCTACTGCCAAAGGCGAAATACCAAGGCGCTCGCCGCGCAGCATGTTGAGGATTGTTGTGATCATCAGTCACCTCCCACTCATTGACTTGACGGCCGAACGCGCGCGAGGTTCCAACATAAGCACCAAGGCGGCGTACAAAATGCCCATGGTAGCGACTGCGGTCAACGCCCAAACCGGAGGCACCGAACTAACTGGGTCCAGCAGCGTTGAACGAAGCATGAGGGCCAGACCTAGGGGAATACTGCAGGCCAGACCAGCGCGACCCAGCGCAATGAGCAGCTGTAAAAACTGCACACGCACTCGGTGACGATGCAGCATCCACAGGCCCAGCGGAAGAAAATAGGCCAGGTCCACCGCCAGTCGGGCCAGCGCAATGCCGATATAGCCCTTCACACCGACGAGCCCAAAGGTCAACGCCATCAAGCCTAGGTTGCCAAGACTGCCCCACAGCGCCGGCAAGCTCAGCTGTTGAAAGGACTCTACGACGCGCCCATTCAACGTGAAAAAACACCCGAGCGGAATCGACCAAGCCAACACCCGCAGGCATTTGGCCGCTACCTCTGCATCTTGTGCGCTGAAAGCCCCGCGCTGGAACAAGAGCATGATGATATCCTCAGGGAACATGTAGAACAAGACACCAGCTGGAAGCGCTAAATACAGCACCAAAACCGATAGTTGGTCGTATTGGCGCTGAAAGGCTTCTTGGTCTTCGCGGGCCCGGTACTCG
>JAPLQC010000087.1:0-13524 GCA_026399895.1 Burkholderiales bacterium | reverse complement strand
GCGATTTCCAGCAACGGAGTCACCAGTAGCATGAGGGGCAAGGCGAAGACCCGATGGGCCAACGTCACGGCGGTTAAGACACCTGCACCCAAGCCACTGGCCATGTAGTCAAAAAAGAAAATCGATAAGTGCGTGATGAGGCTCGCCGCCGCATAGGGGGCTGAGACCCGCGAAAACTTCCCCACGGGCGCCCATCTGCCTAGGCGAGGGCGAAGCAGCATGCCAGCACGCGCCAACATGACCAGTGCTCCGGCAACCATCAACGCCCTGGAAGTGGCCAAGGCCGTCGCTAGGCTCTGCTCTCTCAATGATTCAACCACAAGCAGAACCAATACTAGGATCAGCGGTGTCACCAGGGCCATCAGCGCTGCTGTCAGATAGCGGCCAATGCTCAACAATAAAAGCCGCAGGTACTCACCAAGCACCGAAAAGAAAAGCACGGGGCCAAGCCAGCCCAGAATACCGCGCTGGGCCTGAACTTGCTCCGGTGAGAACCGACTGGCCATCGTAAAAAATGCATCATAAAAAGCGGCCAGTGCTCCGACCAACAGTAGGCATACCAGCAAAAGCCAAGCAAATAACTGGTTGGCCAACGCGCCAGCGTGAGCCACACCGCCTTTGACCCTGGCCTCGACAAATTGCGGAAGTAGCACGGCCGAAAAAATTCCACCCAGCAAGGCAGTACCAACGGTTGCAAGGGACAACATGAAAAAGTAGGCGTCGCTGCTGGCGCTGCCACCGAACTTGCTGGCAATGAGTGCAAGCGAAAGGAAAGTGAGTGCTGCTGCGAGCAAGCCGATACCAGTGTTAAACGCACCGAGGCGCGAAAGATGCATGCGCGGCGAGTCAGGGGCGGTTTGCGCAGTCATGCGGGTACTTCAGAAGTGCCTGCAAGCTGCCGCAAGGTTAGGACGAAGTCACCATAGACCGCGTCAGCGCCCAAGACCGTGTGCGCCAAGACGCAACCGGCTTTGGCTATCGCTTCGGTTCGTTCAGGATGCTGCTGGTGGTAACGAACCTGGGCCATTAAATCCTCGACGCTGCCGTCATACGCGATGTAGTGAACTCCCGGCAACATGCCCAAATCTCGATACATGCCACCTTCCACGCCGACATAGGCGCTGCCGCAAGCCATACCCTCGACGAAACCAATAGCAGGCAGTCCGCATACTTCTTCGGGTACCGCAAACATGGCATAGCTGTTATAGATCTCGACGACGTCACGGCGGAAATAGTCGTGCTGGGTCCGAACGCCGGTGATCCTGCGAAACGTGTTCCAGGCACGGCGCAGCCGATTTGGCCTGGCGATCACACGAGAGGAGTCCAAGTCTGAGACCAGGCAATCCATTTCCGCCTTGTAGCGTGATGCCA
Source organism: Burkholderiales bacterium (assembly GCA_026399895.1). GTDB lineage: Bacteria > Pseudomonadota > Gammaproteobacteria > Burkholderiales > Burkholderiaceae_D > Pernthalerella. The sequence continues at coordinate 12,153 of JAPLQC010000087.1, read as the reverse complement.
CATCAAACAATTGCCGCCGCATCGGCTGCAACTCCTGAGTGCCAAAGAATTGGCGAAAAGCCAGATCTTGCATCTTGTAAGTGATCGAACCCGTAACAACCATCTTGTTGGTGCGCTCGGACATGGCCCGCCGCGACTGAAAGCGTGCGGCCGCTGTGTAGGGCAAACCAACGAATGGTGCGTTGACCTGCGCAAAATGCGCTCGGAAATAATCAGCGTGGTCTGCGAGATTGCTCTCAGCCACCAGCAGATCTGGTTTCAAAGCCGCCAAGTTTTTAGCCCCGGTTTCCACGCAGTAGACGTAATGCGTCAAGTGGACCACCTTGCGCAGCGGCAATGAGGTGAGAGCCCGGGCTACGGCCGCCCCTCGGCTTGCAACAGGTTCAGTTTCGTAGGTCAGATTGCCATAGTGCATCAGGAACAGCACCTGTGCGCGACTAACACTGGCCGCCGTCAAGGCAAGACGCGTGCCGCCGAGTCCTGTTACTCGGCACCAAAGCCAAAGCTTCAACGCGTCGGCAAACCGCGCCAAAGCGCTTCCATCCAGCCTGGGAACGAAGATGAGCTCCACTGCGTCGGCCTGCCGCAAGTAGTCGAGCAAAGGCGCATATTTGTTCGGCAACAGATCGCGCCGCAAAATACGACCCAGGTTGTTGCGAAACCAGATATCTGAGTGCGGCCGGTACAGCGCCAAGTAGAGAGGCGCGACCATTTTCAGCCCTTAAATGCGCGAACAGCAAAAATCTTGCCCTCTTTATCAAACTCCAGAATATCCAGGACTTTGAGAGGCGGATTACCATCAATGGCAATTTCCAGCTCACAGGCAAGGGCCTGACCATCGGCAAATAGGCGCAATGGCGTTACTTGAATGGTACCTACGGCATCAAATAGGGCCTGATTGACCGCCAGCACCGATGTAAGACCCTGAGCATTCTGCTCCCAGTCTCGCAGGCTGACGTTGTCCGCCAGCACAGTACGCAATAACACAGCGTCCTTGGCAGCAAAGGCACGAAAATACTGATGGGCAGTTTCGAAAAACATGCTCATAGCACCAAGCGTGTGGATGGGTTGATGCGGAGGAGCTGTTCAGCTATCTCCTCGGTAAACGTGCCGGCTCGCACAATGACGATCGGCGCATCGAGTCCGGCAATCACAGCCGGCGCTGCAACCAGTTTATCGGTGCCAAACAAACGGCGTCCATGCTTGTTGGGATCATTGTCCAAAATACGGTCAATTCGCGCAATGTTCAGGCCGAAGCCGATCAAGTACTGCGCCTGCACGTGAGCACCAAACAGAAATGCTTGATCAGAGAGATCAGCATTCAATTGGGCATTCACGTTGTCCACCAAATCCTGGTGCAGTTGCAGATAGTTTTTGTAAAGTGCAATGTGGCGTTCATACAGTCCTTCCGGCAACGCCGTCGCATGGATCTGCGGGTCACGCTCGGCGGCATAGAAGATGCTGTGGTCGTCTTGGAAATATTGGCGCTCTAGCAAACGGAATCCGTGGCGCGCGAGCAGAAACTCGATGTAATCCTCGGTCAAGAATACGGTGTGCTCGAAGTTCAGGCAGTTGGTGTAACCGCGTTGCAACATCTCCCGCATATAAGGCACCGAGAAAATCAGCTTCTTGCCAGGCGTCAGAAAGTACGCCAATTGGCGCACAAAGGCATCAGGGTCGTAAAAGTGCTCGAACACGTGCGAATGCACAACCGCATCAACCGGCCCATCAAACCGAAAGTCTTCATCGAAGAAGCCTCGGATGAAGCGGGCTTCACAGCCAGGAGCCGGCGTGGGATTGGGTTCCAGAATGGTCCAAGGTATAGGACGGTGGGCATGGTAATTGCGCGCCAAAATGCCGTGAGCACCGCCGATCTCAAGTACCCCACCCGGCTCGTAGCGGGCGATGAAGTCTGCAAGTGCTTGATGGTGCGCAGCCCAAGATTTGCCAACGCAACCAGCGCCATGTGCCTCCGGGTAAAGTACGTCCAGAGGCAATAAAGGGTTGAGCTGAATCATGCCCGAGGCACGGCTGATCCAGAATGACATGTCGGCAAGGGTATCGCTGCTGCTTGGGGCATCGCTAACGCCCATGAATACGGGGAAATCGTGAAAAGTATGCAGATGTTCCAGGTCTGCGCTGCCCTCGATGACATCGTGCCGTCGTTCAATTCGCATCGTAGTCCTCCAGTGTTATGGCCAGCATGTCCTTGCCCAGCGCGTACAAAAGTAAGCTGTAAGGCGCATGATGCAAAGCCGCAATGTTCAGGTAGATCAAAGCAGTTAGTGTCCAGACCTTGGCCACGTCGTAGCCGGCTTGGCGCAGCCAGTGCGCGAAATGGCGCTCGCAAGCGACCAGTACTTGTTTGCGGTGGAAGTCATAACGGATCGCATCTGCCTGCCAGTCCACCCCATAGAGGTCGCGGGCAATTAGCTCATGACTGATGATGAGTCCGTGCAGCAACTTCGCTAGGTCGTAATTGATGTCGCCGGTGGCGAGGTTGCCACCGAAATCCTGGCGCCAATCGAGGAAGCAAAACTGCTGTGCATCAGAGTTCCACAGAATATTTTCGAAATGGAAATCTCCGTGAAAACGGCCGGGCAAACCATCAGCCAGCCAGTTCCAATCTACCTTGGCCAGCAGCGACGCCAGCGTAGGCAACGCTCGACCATTGATCGCCTCAGTGCCATCTTGGCGGCCGAAGTTGCGATAGAACAAAGCTACTCGCTCATGGGTCTTTTCGCGATAAAAGGCCATGCAGGTTTGGCGAAAAGCCTGAGAAGAGGCTTCACCAAGGGACTGACGCGTCCAAAAGCCTTCGCTGTGCGTCAAAAGCCTGTCGAACAGCGGCAGCGTGACCACCTCCGACATTACCTGGCCCGCCACCTTGCCATAGCGGTACATATGGGGCTGTGTTCCTGTGACTATGGGCACATAGCCCACAAGTTGCTCCACACGCCGTACGCGGTTGGCGATGAACTTCTCGTCGTCGGAAAACTTGATGACCTGACTGTCAACAAACCAAATCGACTCGGTGGCCTTTTCCAGGATGTTGGGCGCATCAGGCTCCTGATAGGCCTCGCGGGCACGCGTGAGAGCAGGCGGGTTGCCAGTGTCGTACCAGGGCAACGTATGTGCCGCTATGCCCTGTGGCAGTAACGCGCGAAGGCCGTAAGCCTCACCGGTATGGATAGCCTGTGCGCCACCGGACTGCATCGCGGTCCAAAAGGCCTGGTGGTCGTGGATGCCGGCCAGCCCGATATATGCCTGGTGGCTACCCAGTCGACCCTCGCCTTTTTCGCAGATAGCTTCTACGTTCCCTCCGCGCAGCGCCAGCGTACGGTAAGGTGCCAAGTCGCCTACCTCCGCGCATGCCATCCAGTTGGTCTCGGGCGGCGGGATCGGCGCACCGCGCACCAGTGTGTCGCAAGAAATGAACACGAAGGGCTGCTGCAGGTACTGCTGGCAAGCCAAGAGACTCAGCCCCAAGCCGGAGCTAGGGCCTTCAAACGGCGACACCTCGGCAAACAGGAAGCGTTTCGCTGGGTAGGCCAGCGCCAAGAACTCGCGCACCAAGTGGCCCTTATGGCCCAATGCGATGACGAATTCAGCGTCTTCCGAGAACTGCTCAATCAGGTGCGACAGGATCGGACGGTTGGCGATACCGACCAGGGACTTGTTCAGAAATCGGGTCAGTTCCCCGAGGCGCGAGCCGGTACCGGCAGTGGGCAGGCAGACGCGGTAGCTCAATTCGGCGTTCGCTGGTAGTCGTCAACCAGGCGCACGACATCATCCATTTCGGGCGTGCTCGCCTCGAGATAGACACTGTCGGTGACAGCCTCCATGCGATGCACCACGCCGGGCGCCAGCGTAATGGTGTCGCCAGCAGCGTAGATGCGCGATTCCAGCGCCTCTTTACTCGCACCACTGTAGATGCGCAGGTCACCGCTGAGCACGTAGATGGTCTCTCGCTTGATATTGTGGAACTGCAAGCTGCATCGGTGGCCGGCCCACATCGTCAGCTTCTTCATCATGTATCGGTCATTGATCTCGATGACCTCTTCTTTGCCCCAGGGCTTTTCAATCACTTGCATGGCTTTGTGCTCAGATTTTGTAACGTTCGAATTCAGGATGAAATTCAAAGAAGTGGTCGTAGAAACTCTTGACGTACTGCTGCATTGACCAGTGACTATTGAAACCATACTTCTTTCTCATCCACTGTCGACCTTCAGTTATATAAAGTTTAAGGTTGTCTTCATAATCTTCGGTTTTAATTTGATCCGCATGATCAAGCAGGTGTGATTCGTTTTCTGAGGCCCAAACCTGGCTGGTAATGGCAGCAGCCCAGTCGTTAGCGTATGCCTTGGCAATTAATTCGTGCTCGGAACCGTAACCGCGAAAATTTGTGCCGTCAAACAAAAAATCCATCATGTCAGGCTGCACTTTATCGCAAATTGTGTCAATGAATTCACGGCGAAGCAAATAGGCGTTGTTGTGGATAAACCAGAAATATTTAGTTGGCTCATCTTTCAACAGAAGTCGTTCTCCCCAACGCTCAGAACAAGGAGCTAGAATTCCAACTCTCGAATGTTTATTTAAAATAGCCATCAATGGAGACAAGGTGGCTCCGGCTTTGAATTCGGCATCATTCGTCAGCAAAAAAAAGGCATCGTACTGGTCAAATTTGCCCTCCTTGAGTAGCTGAACCAATCCAAAATTCATCCCTCTCCCATAGCGCAGGCCGTTAGCCAATACGTCGTCTGAGTTGGCATGCCATGTGGTGTAGCGGCTTAGCTTGCCTAGATCGGAGCCGCTCTCCACGACATAAATATCGGTTTCGTCACCATCGAATTTGACAAGGTGCTCGTATAGACGCTCGGTAACCTCCGGAAGGTTACGATTCAATATGATTGTGGCGACCTTCTTCATAATGTTCTTACCAAGCGGAAGTTACGGAGATAGCGCAGGATGCTCTGTTTTACCTGTTGCTTGAGGTACTCCTCCAAATAGATGCCTTTATGCTCAAGCTCTTTGTTGGCTTCAAATTTTAGATCTATTACTTCCGGGGTGGAGAAAACATAGTGCCCGGCGATTAAAGACCGGTCCCTATCCGTAGCGGTGGTGTTTTCCAACATCCATTTATCCCATTTATTGGAGTCGTACGCAATTTTGAGGAAGCGTTCAGCAAGCGTGGAAAGACCATTAGATTCAAGCACATTAACCAATGCGGTTGTTTCCGCGACACCGAACTCTGGTGCTACGTTCGCGGCATGGATTCCTAAACGGGGATGCCACTGGAGACCATCATCAGACAGGTAGTCGGTGTTGTGCTCTTTCATTAAAATACCGTGCCGATTGCAGATTTCAATCATCTTAGGTAATTGAATTTCAGCGGGTATTTCATTGGCGATGCGAATGGGTGAATCAAACGAGCCCACATTTCGCATTTCCATGACGCGTGTGCCGCATTGGATTACGACAAATGTGGGCTCTGGAATCTTGTTCTGCGTACAGAACTTCTTGATCGCGTTGAGCGTGTAGTCCAGTTCTTCCTGCGAGTTCGTACTGCCACTTTGCTCTTCAGTACCAACCTCGAAGATGATTTCCTGTCTTGCTTGTCGTGCCTGTGACCAGCAAAACTCATACAAGTCGAAAACCCGATCTAGAACTTCATCGACATCTGGAGTGCCGTGGATGTCGACACTTGGATCGATATGTAGTACTTGGAAACCGGCCGCAATGTCAGCACGATAAGACGACTTTGCGGAATCCATGGCTCTTCTGAGTCCAAGATTTTTCTCTTTTTCCTTAATACTTTGCCATGGGCCACCGTGATCTCGCGCCAAGAGGATCTTGCCTTTCTTGTCTTTCTCGGTGACATAGCGGGCAAAATCTTCAGTTATCCAATTATTGACATACCCGCCACCGAACTCTTCAGAGTCTATTTGCCGACGACTGGCAATCATCAGAATTGGAACTTCGTGCTCGTTGGCTAGTTCAATTGTGGCATCAACACAGTTGACACTCATTGGTCCGACGCCCAACAGGGTACAGCGTAGTTTTTCAACAAATGACCGCAATCTTTGGTGAATCATACGGTCCACTCTCCAGAAAGTTTCAATTGATTGCTTGGAAGTAGGTTGGGGTTGTAAGGCGTGAAAAATTTTTCCAAAATATGTAAACACGCTTCAGCAACAGCCCTGTCTCCTCCTGATCTATCAGTTACAAATGAAGCATGAGCTTTTGCGTTTTTGTCTGAATTTGCTGGAGCAATGCTGTATCCAACTTTAGACATAACGTAATGATCAAAAATGCCATCACCCATATAGATAACAGACTCAAGAGGATATCGTTCGGCAATCCAGTCAATTCGACGAATGGTGCTTACGACTTCGAGTTCAAATCCCATGTCGTCGACTATTCTTTTTTTGCTAATCGGAAAACCTTTTTTGTCACCCGTGACGAAGCGTATTTCTATGTAACTTTTCAATAATGAAAGTCCGTCGTTGTCGTCAGCGCCGAAGACTTTCATGGCCTTTCCATCAGAGGTGTAGAGGAATTGACCCGTTGTCATCACTCCGTCCACATCAAGAATGAATACGAGCGGTTTTTTGTTGATTCGGGGCATACCTGACACGGCTTTAATCATCCACTCAATCATATAAATCTTCGTAAAAAAGAGGCGCAACTATTTTGGAAATTCGGAGTAAGAAAACGGCCAGATCCCGGGCCAGAACCAGCACAAAGAATCACTGGCTTTAATTGAATCATGGTCGAATTCGAAAAATTGGCGTTGGCATGATGGTGAACCTGACTATCTAGATATTCTGTGCCAATCCCTCGCACCAAACCAAAAGTGCGCATGCCCAGACAGCAGCCCCCAGTCTCAGGTATCAGGTATCAGGTATCAGAGAAGCTGAATTTAAAATATCGGAAATATGGCTCAAAGCGCTCTCGTCACGCTACCGCCTTGCCGTTTCACGATCAGCAAGGGCGGCCAGAGATGTCTGACAAAAAGATTCTAAGGCTTTTTAAAGGCCGCGGAGTGTTGCAAAAAGGCCCAACGTTTGATGGCATTTTCCCACACCGTAATGACTTTGAGAAATGTTTTGGCCGCAGTTCGGCTGACCTTGCGTAGATTGGTCCGAGCAACCCGCACCCGCATCTGCTTGGAGAGCAGTTCAATCTACACTGCTCCTCGTCGCTCGCCGTCGGCCATTTGGTAAATGCCTTCGATACCGGCGAATGGTCAGCCTAAGTCTCTCCCCAGGGTTAAACAGCCGGTCAGGCTCTTCGTTTGCAGCAGACCCTTTTGCCTTCAGAAGCTCAACCAAACCATAGTCGACCTTGGCCGGCTCGACGCCGAACTTCACTAGCCTGCTCACGCCCCTCGTGGAGCGGACGGATGCTCAGCTCTTGGCGGCATTACCATGGCCAAGACGAATGAACAGATAACGAGGTAAAAGGGGCTCATCCAGAACCGCCAACGAACCTTGACGAAGACTTTCGGATGGCCTAGTTGGAAGGTAGCACTAATAACCCTACTGCTCGAGGTTTGTTAGCGCACACTTCTCTTAGTGGTGCCTTGTATGAACAAGGTACCAGTCTATTACTTGCCCTAAAGCTGCTACCAGGTATTTAGATCTTATCCGTCACTTGTGCTGTGCGGGAACAGATTTATCGAATGGTAAGCTTTGAAAATCGGTTGGTTTCTTGGGCCAACATCCTGAAAATTCGAGGTAGCGTTAGCGATACTTTGCCAATTCACCGTACAAATCAACGTAGGATCGAACCATCTGATCAGCCGTAAAGTGTTGCCAGTACCGTTCCTCGGCGCGGCGTCCCATCTCAGTGGCTAGCTCTGGGTGTTCCCACAAATACTGTATTGCTTGGCGCAACGCAACCGGATCGCTTGGAGGCACTACCAAGCCGGTTTCGTTTGCAATGTTGATAAAAGTTGTGCCTGTACCGATCTCACTGGATATCATCGGCTTGCCATACATCGCCCCCTCTAGGAGGGAGATACCAAACGCTTCGGATCGTAAATGAGAGGGAAAAAGTACGCAGTAGCATAGCTTTAGCAATGCGGCTTTGTCTTCGTCCGACAGATGCCCCAAGAAATGGATATTGCGCAGCCCAAACTGTGCAGCCTGCTGTTTCAGTTCCTCCTCAATAGGACCAGCTCCGGCTATAACGATCGGATAGACTGCTCCCTTTGCAGCCTCCAGCAAAATATGCAGGCCCTTGTAATAGCGAAGCACCCCTACAAACAGGAAAAACTTTTGTCCAAGCCTGCTCGACCAGTAACTCAGATTTTCTGAAGACGGCTCCGGGTACGATGCCTTATCCAACCCGATCGGAATCACGCTAACCTTGTGGCTGTACTTTGCCAGTACCTCGCTGGTTGCAAAATAATTCGGAGAGGTAGCAACGATGCGGCTCATGTCTCCTAAAAATTTCCACATCAGCGGACGATAGATCTTCAGCAAATGCTTTTGACGAATGATGTCAGAGTGGTATGTCACCACAGTAGGCTTCTTCACCCGCGTCGCGAAATGCACCAAATCCATGAATGGCCAAGGAAAATGGTAGTGAATGACATCTGCTTTCTTTGCCAGCTGCGCGAAACGCAGAAAAGCTGACACTGAAAATCCAGTGGAGGCGATCTGAAAATCGAGCCTTGCTCTATGCGCCAAATAGCCATCAATTTCGATCGTACGCGGCACACGCTCGGGCGTGAGGGAAAGCACATCCGTCTTTACCCCCAACTTACCGGCACCCATGGCGATCTGGTTGATGACTTGCTCAACCCCTCCCACGGTATCGGGAAATGACGTCTTAAAGAAATGAAGAACCCTCATGCCACCCTGAACTTTCCGGTTATCCGGTTATTGATTTGAACCACACGGCATAGGGCTGAGCCAACCACCACTTCAACGGCACGCGGCCATGGTATTTTCGTATCACCCCCATGGCTTCTTGGTAGTGGCGTCGCCGCAGGGTTTTGGTCTTGGTAGCCTCGTGGTCTCGGTTCACAGCAACAAACTTATCCACAAATAGCAATGCTCCAACTTGCTTGTACAAGCGCCACCACAAGTCGTAATCCATCGCCATATGCAGCTGTTCATCCACACCTCCCACAGCATCCCACGCGGCACGGCGTATCAACGTTGCAGGCTGAGAAACGATGCACCGCAAAGCCAGGCGCTTTTCATCAAACGGCTCCACCCAGACGGGCGTCTGCTTGCCCGTTTTTTGTAAGACGTTCCACGACCGTCCATATGCTGCAGGCACCTCATGATGCTCTTGCAATACCCCGAACAACGTTGACAAACCGCCGGGCAAAAACCAGTCGTCACTATTCAACCAACAGACAAAAGGGGCACTCCCCTTTGCGATACCTTCATTAATGGCGGCTGCCTGTCCTTCATCTGCACGGCTACGCCAACCAGCCAATTGGGGGGCCCATTTATTGATGACCTCAACTGAGTTATCTGTTGAGCCGCCATCCATCACAAACACCTCTACAGGAACCTGCTGCTGAAAAATGGATGCCAGCGCATCGTCAAGAAACCGCCCTTGGTTGAAAGATGGAACAGCGATTGTTACCAATGGCGTTGTCGGCGAAGAGCCCATCCCTATGCAATTGCCTTGTTCAAAAAATCTGCATAAGCCCTTGCAATACCATCGCGCAGCGAGGTTTTTGCCTGCCAACCTAAACCGCGCAGTCGATCTACGTTCAGGAGTTTGCGTGGTGTGCCATCAGGCTTGCTGGCATCAAACACAATCTCGCCCTTGAAACCTACCGCCTCCATCACGGTCTCGGCTAGCTCACGGATCGTCACATCTTGCCCTGTGCCCACATTGAACAATCCATCTTGAATTTCGGTACGCTCCATCAGGAAAACGCACGCATCGGCCATGTCGTCCACGTACAGAAATTCACGCATTGGCTTTCCTGAACCCCAGACCACATAACTTGTATCCCCACGTAGCTTGGCCTCGTGCGCCTTGCGTATCAACGCGGGCAATACGTGACTATTATTGATGTCATAGTTATCATTTGGCCCGTACAGATTGGTAGGCATTACTGACACGTACTGTGTACCGTACTGTCGGTTGTAGCTCTCACAGAGCTTAATTCCTGCAATCTTTGCAATTGCGTAAGGCTCATTGGTCTGCTCCAGAGGCCCCGTCAGCAAATACTCTTCATTGATGGGCTGCGAGCAGTCGCGCGGATAAATGCAACTTGAGCCCAAAAACAGCATTCGTTTTACACCCGCCTGCCATGCTGCGTGGACGATATTGGCCTCCATCATCAGATTTTGATAGATGAACTCGCCTCGATATGTGTTGTTCGCATGAATCCCGCCCACTTTGGCAGCCGCAAGGAACACGTAGTCTGGCTGCTCCTGCTGCAGAAACTGTTCGAGCAGCAACTGCCGTGTTAGGTCCAGTTCCGCGTGCGTACGAGTCAGTACATTGGTGTAGCCCGCAGCCTGAAGACGCCGCACAATGGCCGAACCCACCATGCCACGGTGTCCTGCCACATAAATTTTGGCGTACTTATCCATGCGCTTACTCGTGATAGTCCGGGGTAATGAACCCATGCCGCCGGACCAACTCATCACGTTCAGCCGCTTTGAGGTCTTCTCGCATCATCTCGCTGACCAACTCCTGAAAGCTGATTTTTGGGGTCCAGCCCAGCTTCTCCTTAGCCTTGCCGGCGTCGCCTAACAGTGTTTCAACCTCAGTCGGGCGGAAATAGCGCGGATCAACCGCAACCACGCATTTACCTTTAGCATCAAAACCCCTCTCGTTGACGCCATAGCCCTCCCAGCGAATGGAAAGTCCAATCTCTTGCGCAGCGGCATTAACAAATTCACGCACGCTGTATTGAACACCTGTGGCAATCACGTAGTCTTCCGCCACGTCTTGCTGCAGCATGAGCCATTGCATCTCAACGTAGTCCTTTGCATGGCCCCAATCCCGCTTAGCATCCAAATTTCCGAGGAACAAGCAGTCCTGCAGCCCCAACTTAATGCGTGCCAAAGCACGCGTGATCTTACGTGTAACAAAAGTCTCTCCACGCACCGGGCTTTCATGGTTGAACAGAATGCCGTTGCATGCGTAGATGCCATAGGCCTCACGGTAATTCACGGTGATCCAGTAGGCGTAAAGCTTTGCCACTGCATAAGGAGACCGTGGATAAAAAGGCGTCGTTTCCTTTTGCGGAATCTCCTGCACCAAACCGTAGAGTTCGGACGTTGACGCTTGATAGAAGCGAGTCTTCTTTTCCAGTTTGAGGATTCGGATCGCCTCCAGAATACGCAAAGCACCAAGCGCATCCGAGTTCGCTGTGTATTCCGGCTCCTCAAACGAGACCGCCACGTGGGACTGCGCCGCCAAGTTGTAAATCTCGTCCGGCTGCACTTGCTGAATGATCCGAACTAGGCTGGATGAATCCGTCATGTCACCATAGTGCAAGACAAACCGACGCCCAGTATCGTGTGGATCTTGGTAAAGATGATCGATGCGATCCGTGTTGAACAGCGATGATCGACGCTTGATTCCGTGTACTTCGTAACCCTTGCCAAGTAGCAATTCGGCAAGGTACGACCCGTCTTGACCAGTAACCCCGGTGATGAGCGCGACTTTATTCACAGCTTGAATCCAGCAGCAACTGCGTCGTTGTAAAACATCTTCACTGTATCCAGAGAATATGTGTCCAAGTCATATCCCACCAACGACAACTTCTTCAGAATATCATTGGTCACTGTGATCACCTGGCAGCCGACCTCATCAGCCTGGAAGATGTTGAGTAACTCGCGTGGGCTGGCCCAGATCAGTTCTGCTGCTGGCGCAACTTTGAGCATTTCTACCGCTGCCGCCATCATCGGAACTGGGTCCTGGCCCGTATCAGCGATGCGCCCAGCAAAAACCGAAACATAGCTTGGTACGTTCGGATTAAGCGCAGCGACCACATCCCGAACCTGTGTCATAGTCATGATGGCGGTTACGTTCATCTTGACCTTTTGTGCGCCGAGTTTCTTCACCAACGCATAGCAACTTTCTTGTTTGGTGTTGGTCACAGGGATCTTGACATAAACGTTATCGCCCCAACTAGCGATTTCCATGGCCTGACGTTCCATC
>JAPLQC010000051.1:19142-28016 GCA_026399895.1 Burkholderiales bacterium | reverse complement strand
CCAGGGCGAAGATGTCGTTCAACTTGGTCAGCGTATCGGCGGACTGTTGTTCGGAAAGATCGAGTTGAGCCAGTTTGGCGAGTCGATCGATGTCGGAAAGGGACAGGGACATGAGGAAGCGAGCCGGGTTGCTCGTGACAAGAGTTCAAAAATGACAATCAGCGCAGTAGGCAAGCAGTATCGAGTCGCCGGAATAGCGTGCGCATGCTCGGAGCATCGGTTGGTCGCCGTTTCCATATCGACCAACCGCGTTGATGAAAACGGCTTTCGCGTCACGCCTTGTTTTCGCCGGAGAAAACTGAGGAAATACAGGCGATTCCGGGTTTCTGACAGCCAATTTCGAACGGATTATAAGGTAGAATGACAAGTTAAATAACGCACTCGGCAGCTATCGGGCAAAGACCCGACCGACATCGCTCTCGCCGGAAACGGCAAGTTTCAGGCGCTTCTGGGATTCATATTCATGTTTTCATTCCTTCGTAGCTATTTTTCAAACGATCTCGCGATCGATCTTGGTACAGCCAACACACTGATTTATGTGCGCGGCTTGGGCATCGTGTTGGACGAGCCTTCAGTGGTCGCCATTCGTCAGCAGGGCGGCCCGAACGCCAAGAAAAACATTCAGGCGGTCGGTAAAGAAGCCAAGCAGATGCTTGGCAAGGTACCGGGCAACATCGAAGCCATCCGCCCGATGAAAGACGGCGTGATCGCCGACTTCACCGTCACCGAGCAGATGCTCAAGCAGTTCATCCGCATGGTGCACGATACCAAGTTGTTCAAGCCATCACCACGCATCATCATTTGCGTACCTTGCGGTTCGACCCAAGTTGAGCGTCGTGCGATCCGTGAATCTGCGCTAGGTGCTGGCGCATCGCAAGTGTTCTTGATCGAAGAGCCTATGGCCGCTGCTATTGGCGCTGGCTTGCCAGTCTCCGAGGCGACCGGCTCGATGGTGGTGGATATCGGTGGTGGTACCACCGAAGTTGGCATCATCTCGCTGGGCGGCATGGTTTACAAAGGCTCGGTACGTGTGGGTGGTGACAAGTTTGACGAGGCTATCGTCAACTACATCCGTCGCAACTACGGCATGCTGATCGGCGAGCAGACCGCCGAGACCATCAAGAAACAAATCGGTTCCGCCTTCCCGGGCACCGAAGTGCGCGAGATGGAAGTCAAAGGCCGTAACTTGTCCGAAGGTATTCCGCGTTCGTTCACTATCTCCAGCAATGAAGTACTGGAGGCATTGACCGATCCGCTGAACAGTATCGTATCGGCCGTCAAGAATGCACTCGAGCAAACGCCACCTGAACTAGGTGCTGATATTGCCGAAAAAGGCATGATGCTGACCGGTGGCGGCGCGCTTCTGCGCGACCTCGACCGTTTGCTGATGGAAGAGACCGGTTTGCCGGTGCTTGTTGCCGAGGATCCACTCACCTGTGTGGTACGCGGTTCCGGTATGGCACTCGAGCGCATGGACAAGCTCGGCTCCTTGTTCTCCTACGAATAAGTGAAGGGCCGCGCGATAGTGAGCACCCAGCGGCCCCCTTCAGTTACCGAGTCAGCCTCGGCGCCCCTCTATCGATTGGCTGCTGATCTTCTCGTTGTTTGCGTTTGATGGAATACAGTCCACCACCACTGTTCAAGCAAGGTGCGTCGGCACGCGCAAAGATGCTGCTGTTCGCGCTTATTGCGGTTGGGCTGCTGATGGCCGATTCTCGGTTCAAGGCCCTCGCCACGATTCGGCAAGCGGTCGGCGTCGCGCTCTACCCGGTGCAGGTAATTGCGATGTTGCCGCGCGATGCGTTTTTTGCCACCACCGAGTATTTCTCCTCGCTCTCGACGCTGAAAGATGAAAACCGTCAGATGCGCGAGCAGCAGGTGCTGAATTCGCAGCTGCTGCAGCAAAGCCGTCAGCTACAGGCTGAGAATGCCTACCTGCGCAAATTGTTGGACGCCTCCGAGCGTACCCAACTAAAGACCGTGATGAGCGAGATTTTGTATGACGCACGCGATCCCTTCTCGCGCAAAGTCATCATCGATCGCGGTGATTCCCACGGCATCAAGCCTGGCCACCCAGTGATCGATGATCTCGGTGTGGTGGGCCAGGTGACACGCGTATTTCCTTTCACTTCCGAGATCACTCTCCTCACCGACAAAGAGCATGCGATTCCGGTGCAGGTATTGCGCAGCGGTGTGCGCAGCGTCGCCTATGGTCGCGGGCAAACCGGCGAACTGGAGCTTCGCTTCATGGCATCGAATGCCGATATTCAGCCGGGCGACGTGCTGACGACGTCGGGTATTGACGGCGTGTATCCGGCGGGTCTGGCGGTGGCGACGGTGATGACCGTCGATACCAAGACATCTGACGCATTTGCGCGAATCTTGTGCCAACCCGCAGCGGGTGTTTCGAGTCACCGACAGTTGCTGGTACTACTGGGCGATCTTGCTGCGATGCCAGCACCACCACCGTCGGAGAATACGGGCGCCGATCGCCCTCGGCGAGCGCGCAGGGAGGGTGCTGACTAATGATGGATCGCGAAAACATTCTGCTACCGGTCAACCCGGCCTTCATCGCATTCAGTCTGGTGGCGGCGTTTTTTGTGAACCTGTTTCCTTGGGGAACCTGGAGCTGGGTGCCAGATTTTGTTGCTTTGACCTTGGTGTTCTGGAGCATTTACCAGCCGCGTAAAGTAGGCATCGGCATTGCATTCCTGATGGGGCTGGTGATGGATGTGCATAGCGCGTCGCTGCTCGGCGAGAACGCACTGGCGTATACCTTATTGTCTTATTTTGCGATCACGATTCACCGACGTGTGCTCTGGTTCCGTGCCACCGTCCAGGCACTACATGTCTTGCCGTTGCTGTTGGTGATGCAAGTGGTACAGGTGTTAGTGCAGTTGGCGGTGACTGGTAAGACGCCTGGTTGGAGTTACTTCGTGCAGAGTTTCGTTTCCACCGCAGTCTGGCCGATCGTGTGCTGGTTACTGCTGGCGCCACAGCGCCGCGCGGTTGATCGCGACGATACGCGTCCGATCTGATGTCGTCATCTGTGATGTCTGTGAGTCGTAGGCCCTCGCCGTGACTGAAATCAAAGATACCGAACGCGAGATACAGCTATTCCGGCTGCGACTATCCGTCGCTGGTTTGGTGGTGCTAACCTGCTTTGGCTTGTTGATGCTGCGGTTTGTTTGGCTGCAGGGCGTGCGACACAATGAGTATTACGAGCGTGCTGAAAGCAATCGTATCTCGGTCGTCCCCGCCGTGCCAAACCGCGGTCTGATCATCGATCGCAATGGCGTCATTTTGGCGCGGAATTATTCTGCGTATACGCTGGAAATTACGCCAGACAAAATCAATCGCCCGCTCGATACGGTGATCGATGAATTGGCGAAGATCGTCGATATTCAGGCCAAAGATCGCAAACGCTTCCGTCGACAGATGGAAGAATCAAAGTCCTTTGAAAGTTTGCCGATCCGCACCCGTCTGACCGATGAAGAGGTGGCGCGCTTCGCAGCGCAGCGTTATCGCTTCCCCGGCGTCGACATCCAGGCGCGTCTGTTCCGCCAATATCCTTTGGGTCAGACCGCGTCGCATATGATTGGCTACATCGGGCGCGTCAATAAGCGTGAAGCAGAGCGACTCGAAGAAAGCGAAGATGCAGCGAATTACCGGGGTACCGAGTACATCGGTAAAGAGGGCATCGAGAAAAGCTATGAGCGTGAGCTCCACGGCAATACTGGCTACGATGAGATCGAAGTTTCTGCGGGTGGTCGCGCTAACCGTACCTTGTCACGCAATGCGCCAACACCTGGTAACAATCTGATTCTCTCGGTTGATATCGAACTTCAAAAAATTATCGAAAAAGCCTTTGGTGATCGACGTGGTGCCTTGGTAGCTATCGAGCCGGCGACTGGTGATGTATTGGCCTACGTCTCTATGCCGACTTTCGACCCCAACTTGTTTGTCGAAGGTATTGATTCCAAGAGCTGGGAAGAACTCAACACTTCACTCGACAAGCCACTGTTGAATCGGCCGCTGATTGGCTCTTATCCGCCGGGCTCAACCTTCAAGCCGTATATGGCGCTCGCCTCGCTTGAGCTCGGTAAGCGCACGCCAGAGATGGCGATTTCTGATCCGGGCTACT
Source organism: Burkholderiales bacterium (assembly GCA_026399895.1). Lineage (GTDB taxonomy): Bacteria > Pseudomonadota > Gammaproteobacteria > Burkholderiales > Burkholderiaceae_D > Pernthalerella. The sequence goes on along the minus strand of JAPLQC010000051.1, from coordinate 23,872 downwards.
TCTGGTTCGGTAACAACAAATTCCGTGACGATAAAGAAGGTGGGCATGGTCGTGTGGATATGTATAAGTCCATCGTACAGTCATGCAATACGTTCTACTATGTGCTCGCAAATGATTTAGGCATTGATGCGATTCACGACTTCATGAAGCCATTTGGCTTTGGCCAAGTCACCGGCATCGATTTAGAAAACGAGCGGCGGGGTGTATTGCCGTCGCAAGAATGGAAGCGTAAAACCTTCAAGCGTCCAGAGCTGCAGAAGTGGTACGCCGGTGAGACCATCTCGGTCGGTATCGGGCAAGGTTACAACTCGTTCACACCGATACAGCTCGCGCACGCGGTGTCGAATCTGGCCAATAACGGCGTGGTGATGAAGCCGCACTTGGTGAAATCCATCGAAGACCCGAACTCCAAGGCGCGCAAGCTGACTGTTCCAAAGGAAAGCTATCGTATTCCGCTGCATAAGGAGCATGTCGACTTTGTGAAAAGCGCCATGGTTGGCGTCACCAAGGAAGGTACCTCGGCGCGCTCTTTTGCGAATGCACCCTATATCTCGGGTGGCAAGACCGGTACCGCTCAGGCGGCGGCGATGAGTAAAACCGTCAAATACGATGCCAGCAAAATCGCAGAGCGTCTGCGCGACCACTCGCTGTACATAGCTTTTGCGCCTGCGGACAAGCCCAGGATAGCGCTCGCCGTGATTGTCGAAAACTCTGGCTTTGGCGCTGCGGCAGCAGCACCGATTGCGCGTTTGGCGATCGACTACTACTTGTTGGGTAAACGCCCTGAGGAGCCGGTCGCCAAAGTCGAGATCAGTCCCGATGCGCAGAGTGCGCAGAGCCGTGCTGATGCGAGCAGACCAGAAAATAAAAAGCCGGAAGCTAACAAGGCGGAAGCCAACAAGCCTGAAAGCGGCAAGCCCGAGCTACAGAAAGCGGACCCGACTAAACCAGAGGCACAGCCGAATAAGCCAGAGGTGAAAAAATCCGAGGCTAGTAAACCACCAAGCGCGCCGGCCCCAGCTAATGCGACGGGTGTCGCCAAGACGAATGCGCAAAGGAGCGCGCCATGATGCTGTCCTACGCTGATAGTGCCCGCGGTGCAATCATCGAATCCATCAAGCGGCGGCTGCTTATTTTTGATCGGTCGCTCGCGATCATTGTTGGTTTGATCATGCTGCTGGGTTGTCTGGCGGTCGCCTCAGCCGCGATGGACTATCCGGGTCGCTTTGAGGGCCATCTGCGTAACATCGCAATTGGCATTATGGTGATGTGGATTGCTGCCGTGATACCCCCGCAAAAGCTGATGCGTTTTGCACTACCAATTTATCTGGCAGGCATCGGCCTGTTGGTAGCAGTTGCCATGTTCGGTCTGGTGAAAAACGGCGCACGTCGCTGGCTCAATGTTGGCGTGATTATTCAGCCGTCGGAGATCTTGAAGCTAGCCTTGCCGCTCATGCTGGCCTGGTACTTCCAGCGGCGTGAGGGCATGATCCGGTGGCGCGACTTCCTTGTGGCCGCATTGCTGGTTTTGGCGCCGGTTGCTTTAATTCTCCGTCAGCCTGACTTGGGTACGGCGATGCTCGTACTGTCCTCAGGATTTTTTGTCATCTTCTTGGCGGGATTGTCCTGGCGTTTCATCATCGGCATGATGATTTCCGGACTAGCCAGCCTACCGCTGGTGTGGTCGATGCTGCACGACTATCAACGTGGGCGTGTAATGACCTTGATCGACCCCACCTCAGATCCGCTCGGCAAAGGTTTCCACATTATTCAGTCGACGATTGCGATCGGTTCCGGCGGCTTGATCGGCAAGGGGTGGTTGAATGGTTCTCAAGCCCACCTCGAGTTCATCCCTGAGCGCACCACTGATTTCATCTTCGCCGTGTTTTCGGAAGAATTTGGTTTGCTCGGTAATGCCGTGCTGCTGGTGCTTTACCTGATGCTGATTGGACGAGGGCTATTGATTGCTGCTAATGCGCCAACGCTATTCTCACGTCTGTTGGCGGGCGCAATCACACTGTCGATCTTTGTTTACGCCTTCGTCAACATGGGTATGGTCAGCGGCATTCTGCCAGTCGTCGGCGTACCACTACCCTTCATGAGTTACGGTGGTACAGCTTTCGTCACACTGTCATTGGCTGTGGGCACCTTGATGAGCATACAGCGGCACCGCAAGCTTGTGCAGACCTAAGTGCGTCCGACCGTGCTGCAATCGTTAATAAGCCGTGTTGGATTGTTGACGCTAGCAGCGGTACTTTCCGCGTGCAGTACCGTTGCCGTGCCCACGCGCGAAGAACCGGTTGTTCGCGAGCAGCCAAAGCCTTCGGTAGCGAGCGCGCCTTCGGCATCGCCACCAAAACGACCCGGTGCCTACTATCAGGATGACGGGCCACCCGAGCAAGTACCCCCAGGTTTGCTCGACACGCCCGATGCCGAGCCTAAAGTCGAACCTTATCTGCGCGGGCCGAGCAAGCCGTACACCGTGTTGGATCAAACCTTCGTACCGATTACCGATGCACGACCATTTGTGCAGCGGGGCGCCGGTAGCTGGTATGGCAGGAAATACCACGGGCGCAAAACCGCCTCGGGTGAGATTTACGATATGTTCGCGATGACCGCCGCGCATCCGATACTGCCAATTCCTTCGTACGCCCGCGTCACCAATCTTCGCAATAACAAGCAAGTGATCGTTCGCATCAATGATCGCGGACCTTTCCTCGCATCACGCATTATTGATCTCTCTTACACCGCAGCGCTGAAGCTGGACATTATTCGCGGGGGTAGCGCTGAACTCGAGGTGGAGCGTTTGCTACCCGATGAGATTGCGCGACTGCAGGCCGCTAAGCGTACGGCATCCGGTGCCGAGTTAGCTAAAAAACCGGGTGATGATCCGATTGCATCAGTGTTGCCGCAGTCTGTGCCGTCAGACCCCGCGACCAAAGCGATTGAGCCCGCGTTCTATCTGCAACTCGGTGCTTATGGTGATGAGATGAATGCGCGCACCATGCGGGACCGGGTGCTGACAGCGTGGCCGACCCATTTGCCGCAACCCGTCATTGTCCAAAGCGGCGGCTGGTATCGTGTGCATAGTGGGCCCTTCGCCAATCGAAGCCTCGCAGCCGATGCAGCGCGTCAGTTACAAAGCGCCAATCAAATCCAGACCACCGTCGTACAGCGTTAAAACCAATAACAATATCCCTAGTCTTACCGGCAACGCGTCGGCCTATATCGCTGACTATATCTCCGCCTAAATCACTGAATTAACTTAGTCAGGATTGCTGATTCGTGATGTCCAGTGCCATCGTGTAAAGCGCATTTTTTTTGACGCCAGTGATCTTGGCGGCCAGTGCAGCAGCTTGGCTGACAGAGCATTCTTGCAGCAATATCGTCAACAGACGGCGCGCTTCAAGCAGGCTGTCGGATTCGCCATCGCTTCGTTTCGCGCCCTCGATCAGCAGCACAAACTCGCCACGCTGCCGGTTGGTATCTGCGGCCAGCCACGTGGGTGCATCGGACAAGGCGCAGCGATGAATTTGCTCGAATAGCTTCGAGAGTTCACGTGCAATGACGATGCGTCGTTGCTCGCCAAACACATGCCGCATCGCGTTCACGGTATCCAGCACCCGGTGCGGTGCTTCATAAAACACCAGCACAGCGGGAGAGTTGCTAAGCACCTGCAAAGCAGAATCGCGCTGCGCATCTTTGGATGGCAGAAAGCCGACAAAATGAAAGCCCTCGCCTAACAAGCCGCTGGCAGAGATTGCAGCAGCAACTGCCGAGGGGCCTGCAATTGGTATGACGCTCAGGCCTGCGCTCATCACAGCATCAACCACGCGGGTGCCCGGGTCAGAAATCGCCGGCGTGCCTGCATCTGACACGATGGCGACACGCTCACCGCGCTGAAGTCGCTCAATGATTTTCTGAGCCGCTTCGGCTTCGTTATGCTGATGTGTCGCGATCATTGGCTTGGATAAGCCATAGCGCTTCATCAGCTGTCCGGTAGTGCGGGTATCTTCACAGGCGACCGCATCGACCAACTCGAGCACGCTTAAAGCCCGAATACTGATATCGCTCAGGTTACCAATTGGCGTGGCAACCACATACAATGCGCCCGCCGGAAAACGTTGCAGCGTGATTTCCTCGGAAAGGGATTCGAGCAGCGCGATTAGGTGCGGCGATAGTTGAGATGCCATAGTGGACCAATGAGAATTCGCGACGCACCCAAGCCGGAAGCGACTACTTGCCGTATTGTACAAAACACACTAGCGTATCAATGAAGCACTGCACCACCGAGTCAGGACGACTTGCCGAAGATCGCGCGCTGGCCTATCTACAGGCGCAGGGGCTGATTTTGATCAAACGAAACTTTCGTAGTCGTCGCGGCGAGATTGATCTCATCATGCGCGATGCCGACACGCTGGTCTTTGTCGAGGTCAGACAACGCCGCAGCCGGCAATTTGGTGGCGCGGCCGCCAGCATTACGGCGGTGAAGCAGGCCCGCCTGTGGCAATGCGCCCAATTTTTTCTGCAGCGCTATCCGAGCGCACCCGCATGCCGCTTTGATGCCGTATGCATTGACGGTGAAGCACTTACTTGGCTGCGCCATATTTTCAGCGCTTAATTTCCCTATTTGATGCAAATCGCACCCTGCCATAGTGCTGGCTCGGCTTTATAATCGCGCCCATGAGTCAGCAACGAATACTCGAGCAGTTTTACGAAAGCGCCGAGTT
>JAPLQC010000051.1:0-19039 GCA_026399895.1 Burkholderiales bacterium | reverse complement strand
GGCGGTCGACCTCATGTTTACCGCGCTCTCAAATGGCAACCGTATCTTCGCTTGCGGTAACGGTGGCTCGGCCGCAGATAGTCAGCATTTCGCGGCAAAGCTGATCGGTCGATTCGAGCGCGAGCGCTTGCCTTTGCCGGCGATTGCTCTTTCAACCGACACCTCAGTGCTTACTGCCATAGGCAACGATTACGGCTATCACGAGATATTCGCAAAGCAGGTGAAGGCGCTCGGTCAAGCGGGCGATGTTTTGCTGGCGATCTCGACCTCGGGCCAGTCAGGCAATGTGGTGGCCGCGGTCGAAGCGGCGCAAGAGCGGGATATGCGCGTTGTAGCGCTGACCGGCAATGGTGGGGGAGCGCTCGCTAGTATCCTGACCGATATTGATGTTCATATCTGCGTGCCTCATCAGCGGGTATCGCGCATCCAAGAGATTCACTTGTTGACGATTCACTGTCTTTGCGACGGCATCGACGTCGCGCTTTTTGGAGGAGATACCGAATGAAACTAGTGCTATCAGCGGCATTGCGCCGTCCATTACTCGGCATTGCACTCGGTACTGTGCTGTGCGCCAGTCTGCAGGGTTGCCTACCACTGGTGGTAGGTGCAACCGCAGTCGGTTCGATGGCAGCAGTAGACCGCCGCTCGCTCGGCATGCAAACCGATGACAAAACCATTGAGCTGAAGGGCGAGGGCCGTGCCAGCAAGATTACTGGCGATAAGGGCAGAGTTGCCGTCACTAGCTACAACCGGATGGTGGTACTCAGCGGCGAGGTGGCCGATGAAAAAATGAAAGCCGAAGTTCAAGCGCAAATCGCCACCCTCGGCGATTTGAAAAAAATCGAAAATGACCTCGAGGTAGCCCCAGTATCCACCGTTAGCGCGCGATCCTCAGACCTGCTGATTACCAGCAAGGTCAAGGCGGCCATTATCGATACCAAAGATCTTTACATCAGCGCCTTCAAAATCCACACTGACCGCGGTGTCGTTTATCTGATGGGGCGTGTCACCCAGCGCGAAGCTAAGTTGGGGGCTGAAGTGGCGCGCAATGCGGCCAGTGATATCCGCAAAGTGGTCAAGCTGTTCGAGTACATCACCGAAGATGAGTTGCTTGAGATTAAGACCAAGTCATCCCCAGAGGAATCGCGAACCCCGGCGCCAGCCAAGTAAGCCGATCCGGCAGCCGGAGTAGTTCGAGCGCCGGCTGCGCGCCTATAATGGCGGACTATTCTCGTTCATTCGGATAAGCCTATGTCCAAGCGTTTCCCGCGCCGAATCGCCGGCCTGACCATTCTGCAGACGATGTCGATCATTGCAATTCTCGGCGTTGTTCTGTTTCTTGCCCTGTCCTTGCTGAAACGGGAGCAGGCACCTACCGCGACTTTCAACACGCTAAAAGGTGAACAGCTAACGACAACATCACTACGTGGCAAAGTGGTGCTGGTGAATTTTTGGGCAACCAGCTGCGGCAGCTGCATCGCCGAGATGCCGCAAATGGTCGGCACCTTTAACAAATACCGCGAGCGCGGTTTTGAGATGGTTGCAGTCGCGATGAGCTACGACCCGCCGCAGTACGTCCAGAACTATGCCGAGACTCGGCAACTACCATTCACCGTGGCGCTCGACACCAATGGCAGTAACGCCAAAGCATTCGGTGATGTGCAGCTCACACCAACCGCTTTCCTGATCGACAAAGACGGCAACATCCTGAAGCGTTTTGTTGGCATTCCTGATGAGGCGGGTTTGCATAAGCTGATCGAAAAGGCGCTTTCTACCTAAACTCACTGCAAAGGTGCCGCTGCTTGCTCGAATTGCGGTGATCTACGTACTACTCTTCGGCGTTACCAAACAAAAGGCCGATCTCCGGCGTGTTATCGGGTCTCGCTTGGCTGGTCAATTTGAGCAAACGTTCGGCTAACAGCAAGTCGCCCTGTTGCTGCAATACTCTGAGATAAGCCTCTTTATCACCGGGCGGAAATAGTAGCGGTGCTATTAGCTCTTCATCGGCAGAAGACTGGTCTACAAGCAGCCAATCGATGAAATCGACTGGCGAGAAGTGCTGTTCAACCTGCACTGCCTCGCGTAACTTCGCCAGTAGATCGGCGTAGGTCTCCAACATCGAGGGCTCACAATCCCTCCGCACCGTCCAAGACATTGGCTCCAATGTTGAATTAGGGTCACCGATTTGACGGTCCATGATGTTGATGCATTGCTTGAAATCAATTGCGCCGTTCGATAGTAATTGGCAGAGTAGCCTGCCCATACTTCGAACGGTTTCCTCATCGTGCCCGCGAAGGGCGGCTTCCATCAGGGTTTGATCCTCGAATTGATCCTGCAACAGGATTAAACAAGCCTCGCTGGAGATCAGCCTTCGGCCATACAGCCGGGAGATACCATCAATAATTGCTTGCAATGCTGGGCGATCCACAATGCGGGTCAGCTGATACATCTGCATCATGCTTTTTGATGGAAGAATCATAAGTAAGCCAGCATCTTCGGGTAGCTGATTGCCTGCGTCGTAAGGATCAAGCGTCATATGCCAGGCTAGAAAATCTTCAATCAGCTGCAAGTGGGCCTTGATTGTTTCTGTGTGGCCTGAGATCACAGCTTGTTCGATGGCATATAAGTCGAGATTCCATAATGCTGCCCTGAGCGCCTTAAAGATCGAGATAGCAGTTTGAGCTTTGTCTTTATAAATTTGTAGTAGTCTGGTGCCGTAGCTTTCGATGCCTTGTGGGATACCGCAAGCCAAAAAAATAGGGAAAAAATTTTCAAGGCCCTGATCGAAAAATTCCCAATTTACGTCGGGTAATTCATTATTTGCTCTAGGGTCGGAATCAACCAATAACACCGAAGGTGCTGTATCAGGAAAAAAATAGAGATCGTAGAAGTGGGTCGGAATCAAGTTTGAAAATTTTTTATACTGGACTTGGTCAACCTGATATTCGGATTGGCGCATGTGCGTTAGCGTCTGATTCGGATCCATCAAGATCTTGACAAACTTCTCGTCACTATCAGGCTTGTAACGCAGCACCAGCACGAATGAATGATTCGAGCTGCATGCATAAAACGATTTAGACAGATTCTCCTTATTTCCGAAGCTATCTTTTCGCGAAATGCGCTGCAGTTCCTTGAATTGTGCGCTTGCCCACAAACCGAATTGTGAGTCGCTAACGCAGTGGTAGGCGCGACTTGATTGCAGATGCGCATAAAATTTCACATCCAGATCTTGGGATATTTTATCTGGCAAGTCGTTCAGATCGGCAATGCCGAGATAGCCGTTCTCTGATTCTTTGGCGATGTCCTTACGCTGCAGATGGGGAAGCACATAGGTTGCGATGTGTCGGCACAAGATAGGAGCATCGGTTCCTGAAAAGTTCGTCGCACCGTTCAGCGATTGCAGATCTGGCTGGCTACTGCCTCGTAATGTCTTGTAATAGCTCTGGCCGGGCAGTGCGTGAATACGAAAATCACCGCTATCCAGCAAACGGTGGCAGCGAAGTTTCGTCATTCGAGGGGTAGTGAGCGAGATGTTGGCAGTCGAATTCAGGTAGATATCCTCTGTTATCACCGAGACTGATCCCGAAACTCGCTGAAGCTGCGCCCATTTGAGCAAATTCAGCTGACGTCCGCTATAGCCCCGCAGTATCAATTCTTGCAGTGCAGGCATCTCATCGCAGATGGCGGGAAGACTATGGAGATGCTCTGGGAGTACTAGACTTTTGACCGCGCTCGCTGCCGAACCTAGGGCGTCGCTAGGTAAGGCTGCCAGCGTTGCCGGGGAAAGCGAAGATACATCGAGTGACTCCGGATTATCGCGAAGTAACTTGAGAATCTTTTCCTGGCCATCGATGCAGTCTTGGCTTGTTTTGGCTTTCGCGAGGTCCGCGAATTCCAACAGGTTCAATGCATCAGACTTTAGATCATGATGGGACTTTTGTTTTTTTGATGGAGGCAGGTCGTCCGGATTGTCTAGATCGCGAATTCGCTTGTCGCCGCTAGAAATGCCTCGCATGAGCCCTCCTTGATCAATACCGACAGCCAACTAGTTGCTACGGATGCCAGGTGCTTGAATGAGGTCGGCCCGCTGAACTACTGAGTGACTTCTTGCGGGATTGTTTGAGAGCGGCGAATGAGTACACGATGAATCATTGCGCGTATGCTTTGCGCAAAAAAACAGCCCGCATTCGCGGGCTGGCCTTGTTGAAGGTAGTTTGATTCAGCCGCCGCTCGTGACACCTGCTTGATGTGCCTGTTGATCTGCGTGATATGAGCTGCGTACCATTGCGCCGACTGCGGCGTGTACAAAACCCATTTTCTTAGCTTCTTGCTCAAACATGTTGAATGTATCCGGATGCACATAGCGTCGGACGGGTAGATGGTCGCCGCTAGGCATTAAGTACTGTCCGATGGTCAGCATGTCGACATCGTGTGCACGCAGGTCGCGCATCACCTGAAGGATTTCTTCATCAGTTTCACCGAGCCCCACCATGAGGCCGGACTTGGTCGGTACGTCCGGACACAGGGCCTTGAAGCGCTTCAGTAGTTCAAGCGAGTAGGCGTAATCCGAGCCAGGTCGAGCTTCGCGGTAGAGGCGAGGCACGGTTTCAAGGTTATGGTTCATCACATCCGGCGGCGCGGCCTGCAAAATCTCGAGTGCGCGGTCGATACGCCCGCGGAAATCGGGCGTGAGAATTTCTATGCGGGTAGATGGAGAAAGTGCGCGAACTCGCTGTATGCAATCGACAAAATGTGCAGCGCCGCCATCGCGCAGATCATCACGATCAACCGACGTGATCACCACGTAAGATAGCTTTAGTGCCGCAATAGTGCGTGCCAGATTTTCTGGTTCGTTGACATCGAGCGGATCTGGGCGCCCATGACCAACATCGCAGAACGGACAGCGGCGGGTGCACTTGTCACCCATGATCATGAAGGTAGCGGTACCTTTACCAAAGCACTCACCAATATTGGGGCAAGAGGCTTCTTCACACACCGTGACGAGCTGGTTCTTGCGCAGGATATCCTTGATCTCATAAAACCGCGTAGTCGGTGAAGCGGCCTTGACGCGAATCCAATCAGGTTTCGCCAGTTTCTCGGCGGGTACGATCTTGATGGGGATGCGCGCGGTTTTACCAGCACCCTTCTGCTTTTGGTTCGGGTCGTAGCGGGTATCGAGGGTATCGCCGGAATCAGACATGGCTCAGGGAATCAGTTGTTGTTCGAGCGCGCGCGCCAGTTGGTCTTGTACGTCAGATGGTGAGGCTTGCACACCTAAGCTGCGCAGATCGACAGTCGCAAGACCGGGATAGCCACAGGGATTGATCCATTCGAAAGGTTGCAAGTCCATCGCGACATTTAAAGAGACGCCATGATAAGTGCAGCCATTGGCACGGATCTTCAAGCCCAGTGCAGCGATTTTCGCGCCACGTAATTCACCTTCTGCGACGTAAATACCAGGGGCACCCGCCTTGCGCTCACCGACACAATTATACGTGGCAAGGGTCTCGATCACGGCTTGCTCAATGCGGAAAACAAACTCGCGCGGCAACAGGCGATGGCCATCGCGCCGGAGGTCGAACAGTAGATATGCGATAGCTTGTCCGGGGCCGTGGTAAGTGACCTCGCCACCGCGATCGGTTTGAACAATGGGAATGTGGTGCGCGTCGATCACATGGGCGCGGTCTGCGCCCAGCCCAAGGGTGTAGACCGGCGGATGCTCGACCAGCCACAACTGGTCCGGCGTGTTGCCGTCACGCGTATCGGTAAAGGCGCGCATTGCAGCAAAACTCTGCTCGTAAGGCTCGACGCCTCGACGCAGAATTAGCAACTCGTGCATGCGCTTACAGCACCACCTTGACCATCGCGTGTGACGATAGCTCACGGTAGAGATTATCGAGCTGCTCGCGACTGGTAGCGCATACGGTTACGGTCAGCGCAAGATAGTTACCTTTGGACGAGGGCCGCATGGTCATTTTTCCGGCGTGGAAGTCGGGGTCGTGACGCTGAACCAGTTCAACCATGGTTTGCGCAAAGTCATCCTGCATCACGCCCATGATTTTGATGGGGAAATCGCTTGGATATTCAATCAGGCTTTCACTGGGTAGTGGCATCGTCCAGTCCTGCGATCAATTGGGTAGTAGCAGCCGTAGCGTATCGATCGAGCGGCCGACAATGCCGGCGGCGGGTACTGGCTCGAGCGCCAGTAGCGGCACGCTGTTGACGACTTGATCATTCGCCAGCAACTTCAGCGTGCCGACTGACGTGTACTGTGCGATCGGTGCAACCAGTGGGTCAGTACGATCAACCTGCGTGGTGATTTTCGGGCGGGTACCCTGTGGCAGCGTCACATACACGTCGCGATTAAAGCCAAGCTTCAATTCATTGATCGCGCCTTTCCAAACGGTTGGCGTGAGTACGACTTGGCCTTTGCTATACATTTTGTGGGTCTCGAAATTCTGAAAACCCCAGTTCAGAAGCTTTTGACTTTCTTGTGCCCGTACTGAATCAGACGCCGTACCAAGCACCACCGATAGCATGCGGCGATCACCGTGCGTTCCATTTGGGCGTTTGGCGGCGGCGATCAGGCAGTAACCGGCCGCCTGCGTGTGCCCGGTTTTCACGCCATCGACCGTTGGGTCCAGCCATAGCAGGCGATTTCTGTTGGGTTGCGTGATCTTGTTGTAGGTGAAGCTCTTGGTGGAATAAATTTTGTAAAGCTCGGGGAAATCGATGATCAAGCGATTCGCTAGTGTCGACAGGTCGCGTGCAGTCGCATAATTTTCTGCGTGCGGCAGGCCATGGGGGTTGGCAAAGCGTGTGTTTTTCAGACCCAGACTCAGCGCCGTACGATTCATTTGCTCAACAAATGTCGCCTCATTTCCAGCGATTGCCTCAGCCAGTGTGATTGCCGCGTCATTACCTGATTGAACGATCAGTCCGTACAAAAGGTCTTGTATCCGTACCGGTGTTGATGGCTCGATAAACATCTTTGAGCTATCGCCATCCACCTTCCATGCATTCACCGAAACATTGACGGTCTGTTGCAGGTCGATGCGCTTGTCTCTGACTGCTGCAAAAGCCAGATATGCAGTCCTCAGTTTGGTGAGTGATGCCGGCTCGATCCGCATATCGGGTTCGTGCGCGGCGAGGATTTGCCCGCTGGTCGCGTCCATCAACAGCCATGAGCGGGCAGCAAGCATGGGAGGCGTGACCGGTTGAGCAGCTGCGTTGGCAAACAGGCACAGCGCGGCGCAGGCGGCCAGAAATTTTTTCATTGAATATAGATAGTTTCAGCAGCAAAAATGCTGCGCTGATTATAGCGCTGTGTGCTGAATGGTGATGGTGTTATGCAGAGTTACGTTGAGCGCCAAGCAGCAATCACGATCTGCTTGATATGGTGAAGCTTGCGATGGAAAAAATGATCAGCGCCGGGGATCACCACGACGGGTAGGTCTTGTGGCCGTGCCCAGTCGAACACATCGGCAAGCGGAATGGTGTCATCCTGCTCACCATGGATTAGCAGCGTATCTGGAGGCACCGGCGCGAGTTCCCATTTGCCAGCGGCGCAACCGACTAAGACCAAACGCTCTGCACCATTGCCTTGTGCCGTCAGCTGCTGATTCAGTCGCGACAACACGAAAGTACCGAAAGAAAACCCACCCATAGCAATCGGTAGACCCGGATACAGCTTCACCATATGCGCATGAAGCAGCGCCATGTCATCAGTCTCACCGATGCCGTGGTCATGCGAGCCCGCGGACTCACCCACACCACGGAAATTCATACGGGCGCAGACATAGCCGAGCGCAAGGAAAGCACGCACTAGTGTTTGCGCGACCTTGTTGTCCATACTGCCGCCATACAAGGGGTGCGGATGCGCGATGAGTGCAACGCCCAGCGGCGCTGCTTGTGCCGGCAGATCAAGCTTGCACTCGATGTTGCCGGCACCACCGGAGAGAGAGAATGATTGTGTCTGTGCGTTCATTGTTACGGCGGCACACCGCTCATCTTACTGACGGCACGGTGGAATGAAGCCTAGATCTTCAAACGCTCGACCACCTTACCCGCAACGATATGGGAATCGATGATCTCGTCGACATCATGTTCGTCGACATAGGTGTACCAGACCGCTTCCGGGTAGATCACCATCACCGGACCTTCTTCGCAGCGATCAAGACAACCTGACTTGTTGATGCGCACTTTGCCTTGGCCGTTCATATTGAGTGCTTTAACGCGGCGCTTGGCGTGTTCCTGAGCACGTTGGGCGCCGCGCTCAGCGCAGCATGCCCGACCATCGTCGCGCACATTGGTACAGATGAAGACATGGTGCTGGTAGAAGGAATCGCTCATGACAAAGATGCAAATTAGGTGGTTTGGCAGCGCATGATACCGCTCTAGGCCTGACGTTGCGTCGGTTGCAGCAGAATCCACAGCGCAAACGCAGGCCAGAATAAAGATAAAAACTGCGCTGCGCCGTTGAAGTTCAGGAATTTACCCTGTACCCATTCGCTGAGTGTCGAAAGAAAATAGGGGTTCGACGGCAGCACATTCAGCAGCATTAGGCAGATCAGCAAGGCGACAATCGCGGCGCGTCGCTGCGCCGCTACCGGTGCGAAAGACAGGCCCGCAAGCATCACCGCGCCGACCAGTAATCCGCTGGCAGCAGACGGGGTCAGCCAGGCAAACGCATCAGACGGCGAGAACAGCACCGCGTGTGCCAGCGCTTTGGTGAGTGTCGCGGCCAGTAGCAAACCAATCGCCAGCACAGCACGGGGGGCTTGCCGCCGTGTTTGGCACAGCAGGGTCAGTACGGCAGCGGTCATGCCGAGCGCGGTGACCACGATTTCTGCCAACAGAAAGTGCTCAACATCCAGACTGAAATCGCGCCAGAATAATTTACCGATATCGATATGCGCTAGAGGCCAGAGCGCCACGACGATCAATCCGGCGCTTGACCGCGCGCCGAACCAATGCGACTTCAGTGCGCGCAGACGACTCTGCTTGAGTACGGGGGTAGATAGTCGTTGGCCTACGATGGCACCGATCAGGACACCGCTGGTGTTCGTGATCAGGTCGAGTATGCTCGGCACGCGCGAAGGCAAATAGCTCTGTATACACTCCAGCAACACCGCGAGGAAAACGCCGCTTGCGATCGCACACAGCACTGCCGCCCTATCGGATACACGCGGATACAGCGCGAACACGATCAGTGCGCCGAGGGGGACATAGCCGACCACATTCGTGATCAGATCAAATGTGGTCCAGTAATGGGGTAATCCCTCGAACAGATAAACCCATGGTGCGAGACCATTATTGCGCCAGCCTGCCCATGGATAACAACTGGCATAGATCACCAGCACGAGATAGCAAAACAGCCCGAAGCGGGCAGTCATTGATGCCTGGGCCTCGCGGCTGCGATGCTCAGGTGAATTTACTGGGAGGGTCGATGGCGGCGCCGACATGCGCTGCAGTGTATTGGAACTTGCAGCGGGCGTCATCCATCGCAGGCGTAGCCGATACAATGTGCCTATGAGTGATCCCTTAGACGCCCAACGAATCGCAGCGCACTGTGCTGCGGTCGGCGATGGTCTGGTTATCGAGGTCGTTGCAGAGACCGCTTCCACCAATGCTGATTTACGACAGCGCATCGATCAGCTGCGCGTACCTGTCCTGCGCGTCGCTGAGCAGCAGAGTGCAGGCCGTGGTCGTGCGGGTCGCGAGTGGCGCGCAGCGCCTGGTGACAGTTTGTGTTTTTCATTGGCCTGGCCGTTTTCACGCGGGCTGATGCAGTTGGCCGGTTTGCCACTGGCGGTTGGTGTTGCGCTCGCCGATACGCTGCGTGTACTTAAGCATCCGGTGACGCTGAAGTGGCCGAATGACTTATTGCTGGATGGCGCCAAGCTCGGTGGTGTGCTGGTCGAAACGGGTGTTGCGCGCATCGACGGTAGCGAAAGAGTGTGGGCAGTCGTTGGGGTCGGGCTGAATGTACACCCCAATGCGGCGCGCGATACCGGTGTGCCACACCATGTCGCAGCACTCGGCGAGAATATTGATCGCAATGCATTGCTAGCGACCATCACCGATGCACTGGTGGGCGCGCTTCGTTTATTTGATGCGCAAGGCCTTGCACCATTCATTGATCGTTGGCAGCGCTGGCATGCTTTTGCTGGATTGCCCGTATGTGTGATGGATCAGGGCAAGTTGCTGCACGAGGGGATTGCACGCGGCATCGATGCCGCAGGCTGCTTGCAACTGGAGACAGACGCAGGCTTGGTCGCTATAGCAGCAGGTGACCTCTCTTTGCGTGCTGTACCGACAAACAAGGCCTGACATGCTGCTACTGATCGACGCAGGAAATACACGCGTGAAATGGGCGCTGGCCCATGAAGATGCCGAGCTGGGTGCATGGCAGGCGAGTGGCGCATTGTTTCATGCAGAACTCGACGCACTGGCGGATATCTTGGTGCAGCACCAGCCGCGCCGCGCTTGGGTATCGAATGTCGCTGGTGTAACGATCCGATCGCAGCTGGAAGCCTTATTGCGCGCAAGCGGTATGCCAATCGAGTCGGTGCACTGGTTTCGTTCGCAGGCGCAGTGCGCCGGTGTGACCAATGGCTACCGAGATCCGAGCCAGCTGGGCTGTGATCGTTTTGCGTCTTTGCTCGGCGCGCGCGCGCTGTTTCCCGAACAAGCACTGCTCGTTATCACCGCCGGTACCGCGACCACGATTGATGCACTCGACGCCAGCGGTCGCTTCCTTGGTGGCATGATTCTGCCCGGACTCGGTACCATGGCGCAGTCGCTGGCACTGAGCACTGCGCAGCTACCGCATGTCGAGGCGCGTTTATCTGTCTCGTGCTTCGCGGACAATACGCTTGATGCGATTGTCAGCGGGTGTGTACAGGCACAGCTGGGGGCGATCATGCAGGCCCGAGCGCAATTGCCCGAGGCGAGTTGTGTGCTGTCTGGCGGAGCGGCGGAGTATCTTTTGCCGTATTTGCCTGCGCCGGTTCAGCAGGTCGAGCAACTGGTGCTGCGTGGTTTGCATGTTGCTGCATTATCGGAGTCGTGATGAGACCGCTATTTTTTTTGCTGCTACTGGCTAACGCCATCGTCCTTTTGCTGATGCAGGCCACGCAGCAGTTCGGGAGTGAGCCGGACCGGATGACACAACAAGTGAATGCCGAGCGCTTGAATTTGGTCGAGGTGTCAGGCAAATCAGCTGCGTCAGAGAATGGTTCTGCGAGCACTGCGGCAAAGCCGGCCTGTATTGAAATCGGTGATTTCAACACGCAGACCGTGGCATCGTTCGAGCAGCAACTCGCCAAGCTGTCGTCCAAGCCCACGCCCGAGCGTCGTCTGGTTCAGGCGGCTTCATCCCAGCAAATCTTCATTCCACCGCTGCCCAATGAGGAGGCAGCTAACCGGCGCTTGGCGCAGTTACGTAACTCGGGCTTCACCGATAGCGCCGTCATCCGCGACGATTCGGCAAGACGCTGGGGAATATCGCTTGGGCGGTTTACCCGCAGCGAACTAGCCGATGCGCATCTGGAGAAGTTACGGGCGGCGGGCGTGAGTGATGCGCGCATCGGCGAGTACCCCCTGAATGCCACACGTTATGCGATCCGGGTCTCGATGGAAGACGCCGAGTCGCGCGACGAGGTGAAAGCACTGGCGACAAAATTCGGTAGCCTTTCCCTGCGTGCTTGCCACTAAGCGGCGGGCCGCGAAAAATCCGGCGCGAGCCACCGCGGGTTGGGAGTAAAATCGCGCTCTTTCCTGTCCGCTGACAACCCCTACCGCAATGCCCACTTCTGCTATTGCCCCTGAGATCAAGGCCGAGATCCTCGCAGAGGCGCTGCCTTATATCCGTAAATTCCACGGCAAGACCATCGTCGTCAAATATGGCGGCAATGCCATGACTGAAGAGCGACTCAAGCATGGCTTTGCGCGCGACGTCATCCTGCTGAAGCTGGTCGGCATGAACCCGGTGGTGGTCCATGGTGGCGGCCCACAGATCGATAGCGCGCTGAAAAAAATCGGCAAGCAGGGCAGCTTCGTGCAAGGCATGCGTATCACCGACGAAGAGACCATGGAAGTGGTCGAGTGGGTGCTCGGTGGCGAGGTGCAGCAGGACATCGTGATGTTGATCAATCATTACGGCGGCCAAGCGGTTGGCCTGACCGGCAAAGATGGTGGTCTGATTCGCGCCCGAAAGATGCAGATGCCTGACAAAAACAAGCCGGGTGAATATGTCGATATCGGCTTTGTCGGTGAGATCGAGGCGATCAACCCTGCGGTGGTCAAAGCATTGCAGGACGATGCCTTCATTCCGATCATTTCGCCGATTGGCTTTGGCGTCGATGGTCAGGCATACAACATCAATGCCGATCTGGTCGCAGGCAAGATCGCAGAAATCCTGCGTGCGGAAAAGCTGATCATGATGACCAATATCCCGGGCGTACTGGATAAAAATGGACAGTTACTGACCAACCTGTCCGCGCGCGAGATTGATGACATGTTCGAAGATGGCACCATCTCTGGTGGCATGCTGCCGAAGATTTCGTCTGCGCTCGACGCGGCAAAATCCGGAGTCAATACGGTCCACATCATCGACGGCCGTATCGAGCATTCACTGCTGCTGGAAGTGCTCACCGAGCAGGCGTTCGGCACGATGATCCGCTCCCACTGATCTCTGTTTATCTAGCTGCTGCACGATGCCCAGATTCAGTGCGTATCGAGGTGGCACGTGACGCGTAAGCTCGTCTGGCTGTTCGATCTCGATAACACGCTGCATAACGCGTCGCACGCGATCTTCCCTGCCATCAACAACAACATGAACGCGCTGATTTCGCGCGTGCTCGCAGAGCAAGATCTGCCCGCGCATCCCGATGCCGTGAATGAAGTGCGCGTGCGCTACTGGCAGCGCTACGGTGCTACTTTGCTGGGAATGGTGCGGCATCATGGTGTGCGTGCAGAAGATTTTTTGCATGAAGCGCATCAGTTCGACAATCTTGCGCAAATGATTCGCGCCGAGCGTGGAATTGCGCGCCTGTTGAAGCGCCTGCCGGGCCGCAAGATCTTGCTCACCAATGCACCGCGCGAATATGCTCGTTCAGTCGTGCGACACCTTGGTCTGCACCGCCACTTTGCCGAGCATGTGCCGATAGAATCCATGCAGGTGCACAAGCAATGGCGGCCCAAGCCGTCGAAATTATTGCTTCGGCGCTTGCTGCGCCAACGCGGGCTAGCGGCGTCGCGCTGCGTGCTGGTTGAAGACTCGATCGAGAACCTGAAATCGGCGAAATTCTTAGGTATGCGGACGGTCTGGTTCAGTGGTTTTTCACCCCGTGTTTTTTTTCGGCCGGGATGTGCCGATGTACAAGTAAAATCACTGCACCAGTTGCCTGATCGCCTGTCGCGGTTACGGCGTTAGGGCAGCTGCAAAACGGGCTTCCTACTTCGGGCTTTCCCACTTTTGCCGGACTGACAAGACCATGCCGAACTCCAAGACAGGCGAGCGGAAACTACAGATCCTGCAGGCGCTTGCGGGCATGCTGGAAAGCCCGAAAGCAGAGAAGGTGACCACGGCTGCGCTCGCGGCCAAGCTGGATGTGTCTGAAGCCGCGCTCTACCGCCACTTCGCCAGCAAGGCGCAGATGTATGAGGGCTTGATCGAGTTTATCGAGACCTCGATTTTCACGTTGGTCAACAAGATCACCCAGAGCGAAGAAAACGGTCGCCGTCAGGCGCTGGCGGTGGCACGCATGCTGCTCGACTTCTCCGAGCAAAACCCCGGCATGACCAAGGTGATGATTGGTGATGCACTGGTCAACGAAGACGAGCGCTTGCAGCGACGCATGAACCAATTTGTTGATCGCGTCGAACTAGCCTTGCGCCAGTCGTGGAAGCTGGCCGCCACCCAAGGCGGGCCGGCCGAAGAAGAAGCGGCCGCGCGCGCCGCGTTGCTGATGGCTTTTGTGATTGGGCGCTGGCACCGTTTCGCCAAGAGTGGCTTTCAGCTGAAGCCAACGGACGGCGCAGTGCTGCAGCTGGGTTTGTTGGCGGCATAAGCCTAGATTCCGGCCTTCGCCGGGATGACTCAATTGGTGCAGTCGCTTCAGTCCATCCCGCGCGCCGTGCCCGCGCACACTGCGCAGTCGTGGCTCTTGGCGGTTCGTATGCTGGACCATTCCATCGAACGCGCGTCTAGCATCAACAAGCGGTTGGCTAACGATTCGCCGATACCCATCACCAGCTTCAACGCCTCGGCGGCTTGTACCGTGCCAATAATGCCGACCAGTGGCGCGAATACGCCCATGGTGGCGCACTGCACCTCTTCAAACACTTGATCGGGCGGGAACAGGCAGGCGTAACAGGCGCTATCGCCACCGCGTGGGTCGAACACCGCAACCTGCCCGTCCATGCGTATTGCTGCGCCAGACACCAGCGGTACGCGTGCATTCACACAGGCGCGATTGATAGCGTGGCGTGTGCGGAAGTTATCGGTACAGTCCAGCACTACACTGGCCTCGCCCACGAGCGCCTGTAATCGATCTTCATCGGCACGCTCTTGCAGGGCAACCACCGTGATCTCAGGATTGATCTCGGCCAGCGTTTGCTTGCCGGAAGCCGCTTTGGGCTGGCCAACCCGTGCTGTGGTGTGAAGAATTTGGCGCTGCAAATTGGTCAGATCGACCGTGTCATCATCTATCAGCGTGATCTTGCCGATGCCGGCCGAGGCGAGGTAAAGCGCAACCGGAGAGCCTAAGCCCCCTGCACCGATGACCAAGGCATGCGCAGCCAGCAGCTTCTCCTGGCCTTCGATGCCGATCTCGTCGAGCAGTATGTGACGCGAGTAGCGCAGTAACTGTTGATCATCCATCACTAGGTCTTGAATGAAAAACGGCCGCAGAGCGTGCGGCCGTTGTCGGCAAGTCGGGCGGTTATGAAGCTCACGGCGACCGCCCGATTGATGAAACTTTACTCTTTCTTGGCTTCGACTTTAGCCGTCTTCGATGTTTGAACGGGCATGCCCTTCAAGTGATTGAGCGCTTGCGCTAGCTGGAAGTCATCCTTGCCACCGAATTCCATTGGCTTACGCTTTTTCTCGAGAGCTGACAGACGCTTTGCTTCTTCCAGTTCATCGACGATCGCAGCACCTTTTTCAGCGTCTTTGTCTTTGTCGTTGGACAGGTGCTTTTGCAGATCGGCTTCGCGCAAACGCAAGCCGTTCATGCCATCGCCATCGGCGTATTCATCGACCAACAAATCCGGAACGATACCTTTGGCCTGAATCGCGCGGCCATTCGGTGTGTAATAACGCGCCGTGGTCAGCTTGACAGCGGTGTCCGCCGATAGCTGACGAATCGTTTGCACGGAGCCTTTACCGAAAGTCTGCGTGCCCATAATGACGGCGCGCTTGTAGTCTTGCAGCGCGCCAGCAACGATCTCTGAGGCAGAGGCGGAACCGGAATTCACCAACACCACCATCTTCACTTTTTTAATGCCCTCAGGCAGTCGAGCCAATGGGTCGGTGCCAGCACGCGTGCCATAGAACTCGCGGCGCGCGTAGTAGGTGGCCTTGGAGTCGGGCAATTGACCGTTGGTCGAGACAACCGGCACATCTTTTGGTAGGAAAGCCGCAGACACACCAATCGCCCCCGGCAGCACACCGCCCGGGTCGTTACGCAGATCAAGCACCAGTCCCTTCATGCCGGGGTCTTGCTGGTACAGCTGATTGATTTTTTTGGCGAGGTCTTCAACGGTTGGCTCTTGGAACTGCGACACGCGTATCCAGCCAAAACCGGGCTCGATAATCTTGCCCTTGACACTCTGAACCTTGATTTCCTGACGCACGATGGTGATGAGTAGCGGCTTGTCTTCTTCCTTGCGCGCCACTGTCAGCGTAATTTTGGTGTTTGGCTCACCGCGCATGCGCTTGACGGCTTCATCCAGCGTCATGCCTTTCACCGGTGTGCTGTCTAAGCGGGTGATCAGATCACCGGACTTCAAGCCAGCTTTGAATGCGGGCGAGTCTTCGATCGGTGAAATGACTTTGACATAGCCATCTTCCATCCCGACTTCAATACCAAGACCAACGAACTTGCCCTGCGTACCTTCGCGCAGTTCCTTGAACGCTTTCTTGTCAAGGAAGGCCGAATGCGGGTCTAGCGACGACACCATGCCGGAGATCGCCTCGGTCAGTAGCTTCTTGTCTTCGACCGGCTCGACATAGTCGGTCTTGATCAATCCGAATACGTCAGCGAGCGTGCGCAGCTCTTCGATCGGTAGCGGTGAGTTAGCGTTACGCTGGGCCATTGCGTCGAACTGCATCGAACCGGCGATACCGGCGATCAGTCCGAGTCCTACCAAGCCTAGATTTTTCAATTTGCTGCCCATGTCTCACCTGTTGAGCCAGGCGAGCGGATCGATTGCCCGCCCTTGATGCCTGAGCTCGAAGTATAAACCTGAATGTTCATTGCCGCCGCTGTTGCCCACGGTGGCGATGATATCGCCTGCTTTCACCCGATCACCGGGACGCTTCAATAGCGATTGATTATTGCCATAGATGCTCAGGTACTGCCCGCCGTGGTCAACGATGATCAGGTTGCCGAAACCACGCATCCAGTCGGCGAAGATCACTTCACCGGCGCCGGCGGCGTGTACGTCGCTACCTTCCCCTGCTTTGATAAAGATGCCCTTCCAGCTCGGCCCGTCTGCGCGTTTGGCGCCAAAGGTCGCGGCCAGCTCGCCTTTCACGGGCAATTTGCCTTTACCGCGCAGCGCAGCATAATCGCAATGCATCAATATCCGATTTTTCCAATTCAGTGAGTGATGCTTGATACTGCATCCGGCGATTTCTTTGTTTTTCTGCAAATTCTTTACGCCTTCTGGCTTCTTCTATCTTAAAATGCGCCTCTTCCTCTTCGGCTTTGCGCTGCTGAGCAATCATCACGGCTAAGCGGTCAACCAACTCAGACAATCGCGTCTCATCGCGCGCAAGATTGCCCGCCTGCTTGCGCTGCACGGATAGCTTGTCCGATAGCTGCGCCACCAGTACCTTGCGCTTGCTTTTCTCTTTTTCGAGCAGTGCTTTTTGCTCTCTTTGCTCGGCAGCGATATCTTCCAGAGCGGCGCGTGCTTCCTCGGCATCGGCTTTGTTCGCCTCGACCGCCGCGATGTCCTGTTGCAGTTTCTCGATGGCTTTCACTTGCTCCGCCGAGACATAACCCAGATAGCGCATTTCGCGCGCGATGCGGTTCGGGTTATCTCCTGAGAGCAGTAAACGCAGCCTATCCTCCTGCCCCGCTTGGTATTGCTCGCGTAGCATCTTCTCAAGCCGCTTGCGCTGCTGCGCTACCGCCGCTTCAAGCTGTCTTAGATCTTGCGACAGCAATTGCAGTTTTTGCTGAGTTCGCTGCTGCTCCGCGACCAGTTCGCGCAGGGTGCGATTGGCATTGGAAATCGCCTTTTCAGAGGAGGCGAGTGCGTCCGCGGCATTGCCGTGCGCTTTCTCTGTCTTGACGATATCCGTCTTCAGATCGTCAAGTTTGCGCCGAAGTTCCGTGCGCTCTTGTTCGGCCTGCTGTTTCTGGCGTGCGCGATCGGCCGACTTAGGCTCGGCTCCCGCGACGGACTGCGTGGCTAAGCAGTTAAGCGCGAACGCAGTAATCAGGATGGCTAGCGAGTGACGAGCCTTGGGCATCGGGTCTAGCTGGTCCGACCCTGCTGAGCAATATTCTTGATGGCCGCCTCGATGGCAGCCGCATCACCGAGATAGTAGTTGCGGATGGGCTTCAAATTGGCGTCCAGCTCATAGACCAGGGGCTGCGCATTCGGGATATTCACTTTGACGATGTCGCCGTCGCCAATGTCGTCAAGATGCTTGATAAGACCACGCAGGCTATTGCCGTGAGCGCATATCAGGGCCTGGCGACCCTCGCGCACGGCCGGCACGATGACTTCGTTCCAGTAGGGCAGTACTCGCTCAACAGTATCTCTCAGGCACTCGGTGAGCGGTATCTGGTCGCGGCTCAGGCCGGCGTAACGCGGGTTATCGAATGAGACGCGGGGGTCATTCGGGTCGAGTGGCATCGGCGGAATGTCGTAGCTACGACGCCAGATCATGACCTGCTCCTCACCGTATTCCGCTGCCGTATCCGCCTTGTTAAGGCCTTGCAAGGCGCCGTAGTGCCGCTCATTTAGCCGCCAGCTATGCACGATCGGCAGCCACATCAGGTCCATTTCTTCGAGCGTCAACCAGAGCGTGTGAATGGCGCGCCTCAGCACGGAGGTATAGGCCAGGTCGAACTGGAATCCGGCCTCTTTCAGCAGGCGGCCAGCCTCGCGGGCTTGCGCCTCGCCCTTTTCGGTGAGATTGATATCGGCCCAGCCGGTGAAACGGTTTTCGCGGTTCCAAGTGGACTCGCCGTGGCGCATTAAGACAATTTTGTACATGGAGCGGGTGCAGCGGGGGTGCGGTTGAGGGAATCGGGTAGTTTGGCGGTTTACAAGTCGCGTGCAACTTTGTGAAGCGCGTTATTTTATAATGCGCGGCTTAACCCCAACGGATTTCTACGCCGTGACATTCTTGATCGACAACATCGCACTCATCCTGATCGTACTTATTTCGGGTGGCGCGCTCCTCTGGCCACTGCTATTCCGGGCCAAGAACACACTTTCGACACTGCAAGCGACGCAGCTCTTGAATCAAGGCAAGGTCACGATTCTGGATGTGCGCTCGAACGATGAGTTCGGCGCCGGGCATTTGCAGCAATCGAAGAACATCCCGCTCGACCAACTCGGCAACCGCGCTAGCGAAATCGAAAAACAACACCCCGTACTGCTGGTGTGTGGCGTCGGTACGCGTGCTGCGCGCGGCGCTTCGGTACTGCAGCGCGCCGGATTCGATAAAGTCTATGTGCTCGATGGCGGCTTCAACGAGTGGCGGTCGCAGGGCTTGCCCACAGCAAAGTAAGTTTCAACGAAGGGAGCGGCAGCGAGATGGGCGCGAAGGTCAAGATGTACACGACAG
>JAPLQC010000064.1 GCA_026399895.1 Burkholderiales bacterium | reverse complement strand
CCAAGAACACACTTTCGACACTGCAAGCGACGCAGCTCTTGAATCAAGGCAAGGTCACGATTCTGGATGTGCGCTCGAACGATGAGTTCGGCGCCGGGCATTTGCAGCAATCGAAGAACATCCCGCTTGACCAACTCGGCAACCGCGCTAGCGAAATCGAAAAACAACACCCCGTACTGCTGGTGTGTGGCGTCGGTACGCGTGCTGCGCGCGGCGCTTCGGTGCTGCAGCGCGCCGGATTCGAAAAAGTCTATGTGCTCGATGGCGGTTTCAACGAGTGGCGGTCGCAGGGCTTGCCCACAGCAAAGTAAGTTTCAACGAAGGGAGCGGCAGCGAGATGGGCGCGAAGGTCAAGATGTACACGACAGCAGTATGTCCCTATTGCAACATGGCTGAGCGTCTCTTGCAGTCCAAAGGCGTCGCCGAGATCGAAAAAATCCGGGTTGATCTCGAACCCGCGCAGCGCGCCGAGATGATGGAGAAGACCGGTCGCCGCACCGTTCCGCAGATTTACATCGGTGAAACCCATGTCGGTGGCTTTGATGATTTGTCAGCACTTGATCGTGCGGGCGGGCTCGAGCCCTTGCTGCGGGGCTGAACCGCAGCCTTCATCGTCGACTCAGCGCAGATTGTCCGAGTATTGATCCACCCAGCCGTACAGAACACGCCGTGCATTTGGCGCGGTACCGAACATCCCCAACGAAAGTAATTCATGTCTGATCAAAACGCCCAAGAGCTGCAAGCCACGTTCAATATCCAGCGTATCTATCTCAAAGATATGTCGCTGGAGCAGCCGAACTCACCTGCGATTTTTCTAGAGCAGGATGGTCCAAACATCGAAATTCAGATTGACGTTGGCAATCAGAAGCTGGCCGATGACATCTACGAAGCAACCGTCACCGTGACCATCACCGCAAAAATTCGCGACAAAATCGCGTTTTTGGTCGAGGGTAAGCAGGGCGGCATCTTCGAAGTACGCAATGTGCCCGAGGAGCAAATCGAGCCGCTGCTCGGCATTGCCTGCCCCAACATTATTTACCCTTACCTGCGCGCCAACATCGCCGACATGGTCACGCGCGGCGGCTTCCCACCGATTCACCTGACTGAAATCAACTTCGAAGTGTTCTACCAGCAGCGCAAGCAAGCGCTAGCTCAGGCTCCGACCACACCGGTACAGTAATTTCATGCGCGCCCTGCGTCTCTCTTTGCTGTGGCTGATAGGTGCGATCACGGCGCAAGGGAGCGCCGCATGGGCGGCCAGCGAGTTCAAGGCGATTGGGCCGGGCCCGGCGATCATGTTTGATGCGCCAAGCATCAAAGGCCGCAAGCTATTTGCGGCGCCAGCCGGTATGCCGGTCGAGGTGGTGATTACCAGCGGTGACTGGAGCCGGGTACGTGACGCGGCTGGCGAACTTGCTTGGGTTGAGAACAAATCACTCAACAACAAGAGGATGCTGGTGGTGGAGGCAGCGCAAGCGGTGGTTCGCAGCGCCGCTGACGATACAGCGCCAGTCGTGTTTACTGCGGTCAAGGGCGTGCTGCTCGAGCTGGCTGAGCCGGTTGCATCCAGCTGGGTCAAAGTGCGGCATCGCGACGGTGATATCGGCTACGCCAAAGCGAGCGACGTTTGGGGCGAATGAATATCGCGATCCTTGGCGCTGGCGCTTGGGGAACGGCGCTAGCAAACGCGCTGGCATCCCGTCAATCGGTCTTGCTCTGGGCGCGCGATCAAGACCAGATCGATGCACTCTCAAGCACCCATCAGAATGCGCGCTACCTGCCCGGCATTACGCTCGACTCGAGGCTGACATTCACCTCAACACTTGCAGATGCGGTCGCACACGCACGTACAGGTCTGCTGATCATTGCCACACCGATTGCAGGATTGCGCCCGGTGCTGCGTGAGTTGAAGTCGCTGGCGCCCACGAATCTGGTATGGCTGTGCAAAGGCTTCGAACAAGATACCGCTTTGTTACCGCATCAACTGGTGCAGCAGGAATTGGGTGAAGGCTTGCCCATCGGCGCGCTGTCAGGCCCTTCATTTGCGCTCGAGGTGGCCCGTGGCTTGCCGTGTGCGCTGACCATAGGCTCACCGAATGCCGAACTGCGCAATAAGGTAGTGACTGCCGTCCATGGTGCGCATATTCGTGTTTACTCGACTGATGACTTGATTGGTGTCGAGGTCGGTGGTGCTGTAAAAAATGTGCTCGCCATTGCGACCGGCATCGCAGATGGTTTGGGCCTTGGTCTGAATGCGCGTGCAGCTTTGATCACGCGCGGCTTGGTTGAGATCACTCGGCTCGGTACGGCACTCGGTGGTCGTAGTGAAACCTTCATAGGTCTGACCGGCCTTGGTGATCTTATTCTTACTTGTACCGGCGATTTGTCGCGCAACCGTCAAGTGGGATTAGGGCTGGCGGCAGGTAAATCGCTGGATACCATCACTGCCGAGCTGGGTCATGTTGCTGAGGGTGTGCGCTGTGTGCAGGCTGTACGACAACTGGCAGCAGCGCATAGCGTTGAAATGCCAATCGTGGATGCAGTCGCACGCGTGCTGTTCGAACAATCAACGCCACAGCAGGCGATACACGATTTACTCGCGCGCGATGCGCGAGATGAGTGACTGAAGCCAAGTCGATTTAAACCAAATCGATTTAAACCAAATCGACTAAAACAAAGCCTGCTCAAAAAAGTCGACTAAAAAATTTCTATCTGGCAGAGCCGACGATCAGTCACCTTGGCTGTTCTGCCGCAACACACGAATCAACTCGCGTTTTTTTGCTTGCCGATTGGCGGCATTGGTTTTGCGGTGCGGTCCGGCGGCGCGCTGCTTGGCAGCCACGGCGACCGGATTGCGCGGCTTTAACGCTCGCTGTGATGGCTCGATGCGAAACGATAGCTTCTGACGATTGCTCACCGATTTGCGTGCCATCTGGTTCAGTCGCTCTGCTCAGTCGCACTCATCAGAGCACGTAGCGCGACAAATCTTCGTTGGTCGCCAGCTCGCCGAGTTTGGCATCGACGTAGGCGGCGTCGATAGCGATCTCATCAGTAGACGGCGTACCCGCGCCGAAAGAAATCTCTTCCAGCAGCTTTTCCATCGCCGTGTAGAGCCGACGAGCACCAATGTTTTCGGTTTTTTCGTTCACTGAATACGCAATTTCTGCCAGCCTACGGATGCCATCCGGCTTGAACTGGATATTCAGATTTTCGGTCGCGAGTAGCGCCTGGTATTGGCGCGTCAGGCAGGCATCGGTGGCGGTCAGAATGCGCTCAAAGTCAGCGATCGACAGCGACTCTAGCTCGACCCGAATCGGGAAGCGCCCTTGCAGCTCGGGGATCAGGTCCGAGGGTTTGGCCAAATGGAAAGCGCCCGATGCAATAAACAGAATGTGATCGGTTTTCACCATGCCATATTTGGTGTTGACGGTAGTGCCTTCCACCAGCGGCAGCAGATCGCGCTGAACACCGGCACGCGAGACATCGGCGCCTTGAGCATTGGAGCGCGATGCGATCTTGTCGATCTCATCCAAAAACACGATACCGTTTTGCTCGACATTGCTGATGGCACGCTGCTTAAGCTCATCTTCATTGACCATGCGCCCTGCTTCTTCTTCCAGCAGCAGTCGCATGGCCTCCGCGATTTTCAGCTTGCGGGATTTAGTACGACCAGCGCCTAAGCCTGAGAACATCGACTTGATCTGCTCGGTCATTTCTTCCATGCCGGGCGGCGGTGGTTCAGCGACTTCGATTTCGATTTCTTTGTCGTCGAGCGCGCCTTCGCGCAGACGTTTGCGAAAAGTTTGTCGGGTAGTGCTAGTGGTTTTGTCTTCGGACTGACCGAAGCCGAAATCACGCGCAGGTGGCAGTAGCACATCGAGGATGCGTTCTTCGGCGGCGTCTTGTGCTTTTTGTTGAACGCCGCGCGTGGCCTGCTCGCGGCTCTGCTTGATACCGATCTCAACCAGATCACGAATGATGCTATCGACATCGCGACCAACATAACCCACCTCGGTAAACTTGGTGGCCTCGATTTTGATGAACGGCGCATCTGCCAGTCGCGCCAGACGACGCGCGATCTCGGTTTTGCCGACACCGGTCGGCCCGATCATCAGGATATTTTTCGGTGTGATCTCGTGGCGTAGCGGGTCGGGCACTTGCTGCCGACGCCAGCGATTACGCAAAGCGATGGCGACCGCGCGCTTGGCCTTGGCTTGCCCGACCACATGTTTGTCGAGCTCAGTAACGATTTCTTGCGGGGTGAGGTTCATCGGTATCAGTCCAGCGTCTCGATGGTGAGCGACAAGTTGGTATAAATGCAGAGCTCGCCGGCGATGCCGAGTGATTTTTTTACGATCTCAGCCGGTGCAAGCTCGGTGTTTTCAAACAACGCGAGCGCCGCGGCTTGGGCGTAGCTACCACCTGAGCCAATTGCGCCTACCCCTTTTTCCGGCTCCAGCACATCACCATTGCCGGTAATGATCAGTGTGGCTTCTCGGTCCGCTACGAGCAGCATCGCTTCCAGGCGGCGCAGCATGCGGTCGGTGCGCCAGTCTTTGGCCAGTTCGACCGAGGCGCGCAGCAAATTACCTTGGTGCGCCTCGAGTTTGGATTCGAAGCGCTCCAGTAGCGTGAATGCATCGGCGGTACCGCCAGCGAAACCGGCTAGTACTTTGCCGTGAAATAGCTTGCGCACCTTACGTGCCGAACCCTTCATCACCACATTACCGAGGGTGACCTGGCCATCGCCACCCAGCGCGACTTGCGCACCGCGACGAACCGAAAGGATAGTGGTGCCGTGAAATTGTTCCATGTGTTTTCTTGAGGAGGACCCGCTAGCGCGGTCAGGGCAGACGATGGTTAATCTTCAGCTTGCCTTCGCCACTGATCAGTTGCAGCAGTGTCGATGTCAGATGCAGCATATCGCACCATTCTACCGTTTTGCCTCGCGCCATCTCTGCGACACCCGCCAGCAGTGGCGCAGCGGCGTTGAACTCGATCAGACGCAACTGCCGGCAGTTGAGCACAATATGGTCCAACGGTTTAGCGCTTGTGCGCAATGATTCAAGTAATGTATCGACTGGGTAGCCGATTTGCTCCGGCAACATCAGCTCGGCGACGGACGGTGCTTGATGCATCGCCAAGCCCACTGGCGCGGGTGGCGATAACTCGTAGGTCAGGCAGTAGGCGACGCAGGCATCCTCATAGCTAACTTCATCGCCACTCACCCGTATCAGCTCGATCAGAAGTCGCCATGCGGCGTCATTTTCATCGGGCCGGCCTTGCTGAAGTTGCGCTCGCAACATGTCAATCAGCGTTGGTGAGTACGCGACACAGGTGTGCTTACCTTCCTGATGCCAGCGCGAAAACAGCGCCAGCAGCGCACTACAGCCCGCGATATCAAGCTCGGTAATGCTGCACAGATCTACGGCCAGTTTTGAATGCGACGCGGCGGCCTGCTCAAGCTGCGCCAGCGAAGGTGCCGAGCTTCCCAGGAGCTTGCCGCGAAAAGCCAGCATTGGGGTCGACGAAAGGGCGTTCGAGAGAGATGGATGGCTAGTGCGCCATTGTGGTGGCGAGGTTTCAAAGCGCTCAGCGTAGCGCAGCGCCAGTGCTTCGAAGCGCGCTTGGTCTCGATCGAGACTAGCGAGCTCTAGCAGCATTTGCCATGCGACAGGCTCAGCAGTGTGATCGCTTGCCTGCGCTACCGCTTCCAGCAAGAGTGATGCCGCAGCGTTGGGCTGCCGGTTCGCATACAAAATGCTGGCTTCATAAATGCATTGCTCGATATTGTTCGCGATCGCGAGGTCGCTATCGATTCTGCTATCAGTGCTGTTTTCGGCATCACTATAACCACCAAGCTCTGCGCTGATTTCGGATTCAATCGCATCAATCTTGCGCGCAGTCGCTTCGCGATCAGCGATGGTGGGCTGACTCGTTGAGCGCACATTTTTTATGGAGCCGGGGGCTTGCTTGCTGAACAAATCACGGAATTTCACGGGCGCATCGTCATAGGTTCGGATACGCTAGAGAGTAATGCGATGAACCGGATTGCCCAAACCTGAGTGGCATCTGTCCAACAACCCGGCCATCGCATGCTTGCGCATGCTAGAAACGCGCGCGCACCCCGACAAGGAAGTTCCGACCCGGCTGAGGGACATAGTCCTTCAAGAGGGATGTTGATAGGCGAATCTCTTCGTTCAACAAGTTACGGGCGCTGGCGAACCACGTGAGTTCGTTCTCGCCTATGCGCTGACGCCAGGAGATATTGGCATCGACGCGTGTATAGCCGCGAGTGGCGGTTTCATTCGAAACATCCGCGCTTGCAATACGATTTTGCGCACTTGCATTGATGACGGATAGTGATGAGCGCCAGTTCGCATCTTGGTAGCCTACAGTGGTGCCCAATCGAGCGACTGGCTGCAGTGGCATATTTCCCAAGTTATCTAATGTGCCGCGCGAGTCATCAGCGAAGGCCCGACCAAACCAGCCGTACTCGTACAGGTTGTAGCTGACGTCAATTTCATAGCCGCGCAGCGTGGCATTCGCTTGCGAGAAATTACGAGTAGTGAGTTCTTCCACGCCAGCAGCGCAAGGTGGTGCGGTGTCATCCTCACACCTGCCTGTGCCCAAGCTCCCGTAGACAAAGTTATTGATCTTGTTTTGAAAAAGGTTACCTTTCCAGCGCAGCCTATCCTCTGTTTTCTGAAGTGACAGGTCAATGTTCTGCGAGGTTTCTTTTTTCAGGCTTGAGCTACCGATATCAAACGTCTCGGTCGGGTGGTGCGCGCCATTCGAATACAGTTCCTCCGCGGTCGGCGCGCGCTGCGCATAAGACAGCGTGCTGCCTAGCGCATAACCCGGTGTGAAGCTCCATAAAGCACCGAACGATGCCGAGCCCAAGGTGAAGTTGCGATTCGTGTTGCCGTTTGGTCGTCGGCCGACTTGTTCGATACGGGCGCCGGCATTTAACCGTACATCACCGATATCCGTTTCTTCCACAATGAATGCTGCCGTTGAATTGGAGCGAGTGCGAGGAACGGTCGACTCATTGGGGTCTTCAAGA
Organism: Burkholderiales bacterium; assembly: GCA_026399895.1. Lineage (GTDB taxonomy): Bacteria > Pseudomonadota > Gammaproteobacteria > Burkholderiales > Burkholderiaceae_D > Pernthalerella. Next base: position 3,862 of record JAPLQC010000064.1, on the reverse strand, counting down.
TTCAATGCCTGTACAGTCGAGCCATCGGTTTGCATGCCTAACCGACCGCGCCAACCGGCGACGGGTTGATGCGCAAGCTCGATACGAGACTCGAGCGAGCGATTGGTGAACTTTACGTGGGGATCGACACCGCCATCCAATTCAGTGTGACGGTAATCACTCTGCCCAAGTTTAATTCTCAGTGCATCAAAACCCTCAAACGGTGAGCGGATCAAACTATCAACATCAAATCGAGTCTGCAAAAGATCAATCTTCGAGGATCCATCACGTCCGCGAATCCCGTACAACTTGTCAATCTGTGACACCGAGGCACCGACATAGCCCCAGGATTGAATCATCGAGGCACCCACGCCCAGATTATTTTCACGATTGCCGGAGAAAGTCAGGCGACCGGTATCGCCACCACCCTCTACGATGCTGTTACCCGGAATGCGGTAGTTACCTGCGCGCAGCATGTTGCCGTCAATATGCAAACCAATATTGCCGGCGGCTCTATCAGCAGTGAATGCAAACGAGCTACCGCTATCAACACTGCTTGCTCTCAGCTCGGCTTCACCGGTCGGACGTTCTTCCAGTCGTGTTGGAATGCGGCCATTCACAATATTGATTGCCCCACCAATGGCACCCGAGCCGTAGAGTAAGGTGGCAGGGCCGCGCAAAATTTCAATTTGCTGTGCACTCAGCGAGCTGGCGCCGACCGCGTGGTCATTTGAGATCGCTGAAAGATCACCACTGTTCATCCCGTTTTGCAGAATTTTTACTCGCGGACCTTCCAGCCCGCGAATAATCGGGCGCGATGAGCCCGTGCTGAAACCGGAGGAATGAATGCCCGGCTCTTGCATCAAAGTCTCGCCGAGCGAGCCACCGATTTTGTCGCGCAGGTTGTCGCCTGACAGTACGCGCGCCGGTGAAAGAATAGTGGCCTGCTCTTGCGAGCCGAATGGGTCGGCAGTAACAACGACCGGGGCAAGGGATTTATCCGCTTGTTGTGCGTAGCTGGCGAAGCTAATGCCAGCAAGCGCGCATGACACAGCATGCGCCAGAATAGAGCGTTGAAAGCTCATGATCATCTCCACAAATAACAATATCCGCCGCTATCGGTTAACACCGAGCGACGCCTGATGCGCGATATCAGGCTTGGTGTGGAGGTGCGCGCGAGTTGAAGTGGCGGGTGGTAAGGCGGGCTATACCGCCGCGGACGGGTAGTTCGACCGCAGCGCTGCAGCGAACCACCGGCAAGATGACCAAGCCGCTGGTATGCAGACTTGCGCCAAGGGTAGCAGCATCAAACGCCGCGCAATGAGCGGCTGATTGCGTGTGCTCGATCGGCTCCCAGCCTGATGCTGACGCGGTTTGTGCACTGGCGACGCCGCTGTGTGCAATCGAGTGCGTCAGACCAAGCCACTGCGCCAGCAGCAGGCTGAGCACCAGCAATACGGCCATGAAGGCACGTTGCGGGTTTCGGCGTGGAGCGGCGTGAGTCATTGACGAGATTAGAAGCGGAGCCAAAATTGGAAGCGCCGCAATAAATTGGCGGCGGCCACCATCAAGTGGCCATCCACCAAGTTAGAGAGATTGTGCGGGGGCTGTTGGTCGCCGTAGAGTTTTTGCTTCAGCTCGCGCCGCTGCTGTGCCTCGAGCGAGAGCGTCGCAGTGGGGCGTGCCAGCAAACGCGGGATGCCAATCGGCTCGCCTGTTTCTTCGCACCAGCCGTAGTCACTTGAATCAATTGATGCGATCGACTGCTGCACTTTCTTCAGCAGCTTACGTTCGCGGTCACGGGTGCGAAGTTCAAGTGCATGCTCTTCTTCGATGGTGGCGCGATCGGCCGGATCGGGCACCAGCACTGTCTCGCGCAAGTGCTCAGTGGTCTCGTCAGCGTTTTTTAGAAGGTCGCGTTCAAGCTGCTGTAGGCGGGCCTTGAAGAATGCGAGCTGTGCGGGGTTCATGTAGTCCTTCTCACTCATTTTAAGAATTTCTTCTTCTGTGAGTAGGGCGCCATTAGTCGACTTTGAGGTCTTGGTTGTAGTTGCCACGTCGCTTGCTTTCATCGCTACGAATCGGTGAATTCTACCCAGAGGCCTGTGACCAACTTTGCTGGCGCACAGTGCTTTCGGGCTTTGGTTTCGAGGCCCGGATCATGTCTCCGTGAGGGGCAGGTCGAAATCGGCGGCTATTGTAATCATATTGTTGTCCGGCGCGACAAGCTTTCGGCTATTTTCAGCCAGTTTCATTCAGGGAATTCTCCGCCACACTGAAAAAGGTTTTCAAACTTGCACCGAGAATTAGGCAAGACACTGCGTTAAGCCCTGAGTGAACACTTCTTTTGGCAGGTTTTGCCCAATGAAGACGATTTTGCTGCCACGGGTCTCATTCTCTGCCCAGGGCGATCCTAGATCGCTCCCCATGGTCTGGTGCACCCCTTGGAAGATGACCTTACGCGTTGCACCTTCCATCCACAGCACCCCTTTGTAGCGCAGCATGCGTGGGCCGAAAGCCTGCACTAGACCGCCGATGAATTCCTCCAACTTGGCTGGATCGAACGGCCGGTCGCTACGAAACACGAAGGCAGCGATATCGTCGGTATGTCCGCCGTGACCATGATCATGGCCGTGAGCGTGGTCATGGTTGTGATGGTGATGCGCGTGATCATGATCATGCGCGCAGTGATCGTCGCAGTCGTGATCATGTTCTTCCGCTTTGAGAAAATCCGGATCGATCTCGAGTTTTTCGTTCAGGTTGAAGCCGCGAATATCGAGAATTTCGTTAATAGGCGCTTTGCCGAAATCGGCACGCATGATTGGTGCGCGCGGATTGATGCGTTTCAGTCGCGCTTCCAGTGCGCTGACAGATTCCGACGACGCCAAATCAGTCTTTGATAGCAAGATGCGATCTGCAAAGCCGATTTGGCGTTGTGCTTCTTCAAAGCGATCGAGTTGCTCCATGGCGTGGCTGGCGTCGACAACCGTGATTACGCCATCCAGTAAATAAGAAAGACCAATGTCTTCATCCATGAAAAAGGTCTGCGCTACCGGGCCCGGATTCGCTAGGCCGGTGGTCTCGATGATCACGCGATCAAACTGTAGCAAGCCGTCGCGTCGCTTCTGCGCCAGTTGCCCGAGACCGGCGATCAGATCGCCGCGTACGGTGCAGCAGATACAGCCGTTACTCATCTCGACAATTTGTTCATTACTTTCTTGAACCAGAATTTCATTATCGATGTTCTCTTCGCCGAATTCATTTTCAATAACAGCGATTTTCATACCATGCGGTTCGCGCAAAATACGGTTCAGCAGCGTTGTTTTGCCAGCGCCCAGAAAGCCGGTGAGGATGGTGGCGGGGATCAGTGCCATGGTGCTCCAGAAAAATTAAGCGAAAAAGAAACAGCAGCGAATAGGATATTCAATCAAGAAATTGCACAACGAGATTTCAGCAATCAGGCAAGTACCAGGCAGCTAACGCGTTCAGCTTCCACTTTGCTTTTTAGCACGCGGATGCGCCGCGTCATATACCTGCGCCAGACGCTGGAAATCGAGCGAAGTATAGACCTGCGTGGAGGCAATGGATGCGTGTCCCAGCATTTCCTGTACTGCGCGCAGATCGCCTGAAGATTGCAGTAAGTGTGAAGCGAACGAGTGGCGCAGTACATGCGGGTGCACATCCGCCGGTATGCCGAGTGACTGCGCATGCGCTTTGATGCGGCGCTGAACCTCACGTGCTGAGATGCGATGTCCTCTCGCCGACAAAAACAGCGCATGCGCATCGTCATCGGGCTCGGCACGCACGATCTGCGGTCGCGCGACAAGCCATTCGCGTAGCGCGGTAATCGCGGCGGTGCCGATGGGAACGCTGCGGCGCTTGC
>JAPLQC010000026.1 GCA_026399895.1 Burkholderiales bacterium | reverse complement strand
CTTACTGCTCTTCCACATACTCCTGTACCCGCCGCCCGTTCACGGGCTGCGAAGGCCGTGAGTTCGACTTGTAGCGCTCCTTGAACGCGGACAACTGACGGAAAGAAATATCCACCGTCTCGCGCATCACAAACCACTTCACATCTTCGGTGCAAGGCGGCGTGGTGAGTGAACCCATATACGTAAAGTACGCAGGATTTGCCGGCAAAATATCCGCTGGATTAAAGCTCTCAACCGTCTCGTTAAAGGCGTCAGTCTTTGGCAGCCGCTCGAAGATGGGTTTCAGGGCTTTGTTCTCTTTACCCAGCTTGAAGCGAATCGCCACCACTGCGGTGCGCGTGTCACCTGCGCGGTGAATCAGCTGAGCTGAAATCGGTGTGGCTAGGCCGTCGATTTTTTCTTCACTCGGTGCGTGGAACACCATCTGCACCAACTTGTACTCCAGACCATCCAAACGCGCGCCACCGCTGGTCGTGAAATTCACCTGGATGGTGTTATTCCCATTCACCAGCGTCAGCGGGCCGGCGGCATAGTTGAACATAATGGGCTTCAGGCCACCGCGCTCTACGGTCTGAGTCTCAATGTCAATCGGCGACTGCCGCTTACCCGATTGGCAGAGACGAAACTTCGGGTCGATCTCGCTCCACTTTGTAGGACCGGTGTCGCCGTCATAGCTCCAGAGCGGCGCGCGCGGTGAATGCTTGGCGCCAGGTGATGGTGGACGCGCCGGCTCGGCCGGTGCAGGGTCCTTCGCCAGCGCAGGGGCGACTAGCGAAACGGTGATCAACAGGGGCAAGGCTAGGTATTTCATGAACTCATTTCTCCATCCATGAGGCTTGATGGGCGGGATTCTAGCGATATTCGGATATCGGCACTTGTTAGCAGAACATTAGCGGCGCGCCCCCGCTACCCAGCCCGCCTGCAGCCAGTGCGCATAGTCTGGCACGAAGGGCCAGGCAATCAGGCGGCTAGGGGTGCCGACGGGGAACAGCTCGGAGGTTAAATGATCCACCCACTCCGGCTGGCCACCCACTTGCGCCAGCAGGCGAAGATGCAGCGGCGTACCACGCAAACCTTCTGCCACTAGCCCGTCCGCATCGCGCACGGCGTCAAATTGCGTGACGGGTGATGCAGGTAATTTCAACGGGTCGGTCGGGCCGGAGAACAAGTCGTGCACACTGCCCCAGTCACGACCCTTGAGCTGCTTAACAATGCGCGCGAGATCAGCCTCGGCACGCTCAATCTCCCATATGCGGAACAGATGCTGGCCCAACACATTATCGAAGAAGATCGTCGCGTTCGGGTGCTGTTTTAAAAGCGCATCCAAGTTGTCTAGCGCGTCGAACGCGGCGTAGTGCAATTCAGTACCGGATTCGCGCAAGGCACGGCCATGGTTCCAACGAAACAGCCGATGGGCGTACGGGTCGAGATCAATCAGATCAATCCGCGAGAAGCGCTGCAGCCAACGGCTCGACATCATCCAGCCAGCGCTGCCACCGATCAGTAGCAGATGACGCGATGCGGGTTGGGTCGTATCCAGCCACTCAGCGATTTGCCGCGTGGTGTCGCGCCACTGCCCCCGCCGCCAGAGGGCGCGTAAGTGCCAGCGCAGACCGCCGGTGGTGTCGCGTGATTTAGGCAAGGTGGACCTGCTGATGATTGAACTGCTTCGCGTGAAGCGGCATAGGCTCGGTGTGCATGAGTAAACCGCGTTTACCGGATGGAGAACAAATGAATACCTTAGTTTAATCCAGAGCTGCCCAACTAATGGGTCAGAAATTGCCGCTGTTAAAATCAGGCGGAAAAATCAAAGCTTCCCTAAAAACCATTTATTGGTCATCGCGATTTGTTTAATTGACCCCATCGAATGCCGGAATCCAGAATTAGCCGATGCCACCCTTGGCTAGCACTCCATCAAACGAACTCGTGACCTCGACCTCCGCCCTCACCCTCGCCCTCATAGCTGCCTACTTTGTTTTTGTATTCGGCAGCTTGATCCTGCGTGGCCGCGAAGTCTCTGGACCGTGGTGTTATCTGCTACGTAGCTTCTTCCCAAACTGGCGCTTCTACCATGGCTTCTGATCACAACCGCGGCTATTCACTCGCACACAGCAGCCAAACGGAGAATGGACCGAATGGCAGATGTTCATGCCGCGCGCAAAACGCTCACCACGCGATCTGTTTCACAACCCTCGCAACAATCTGCTACTCGCCAATCAAAACCTCGTAGACCACCTCGCATTTGATATTCAAACACTGCCCGAATATAAATCAGCTAGCGAACTCGTCAGCTACCAAATGGTTACACGGCTAGCGCATGGCTTGGTGCAGCAACAAGGCCTGCATGGCCGCAATTGGCAGTTTCAGGTGTTGCAAGTGCCACCGCTACAAACACCTAACGAGTCGATGACGATACTGTTATCGCCTGTACTGCAGGCCTGAGATGCCACCGCTCTATCTCGCCCTACGGTGCTTCGAGTGTCTGCTGGCAACCAGCTTGCTGATTCAAACGCTGGAGTTTTTACGCATCCGCTCGGTACAGCAAACCGATGGTCTATGGAGTTGGGATATACAACGCGGTGACGTAGCGCACGCCTCGCCCATCGTGCGAAAGGCATTTGATTGGCTGTTCAGCGATCGAATCCACAAAGCACACCTTCTACTGCGCCTAGCCGCAGCGGCTAGCCTATATATGGGCAGCAGCATCGTCAGTGCCACGCTGCTGTTCTTCAGCACTGTCGCCATCTTGATCCGCTGGCGCGGCGCTTTCAACGGCGGTAGCGATTTCATGACCATCATAGCCCTCACCGGCTTGATGATCGCGCATTGGGGGCAATTAGTCGTCAGCCCCGTACTCGCCTGGCAAGCAGGCTTAGGCTATGTCTGCCTGCAAACGATGACGTCCTACTTCATCTCGGGCGCGATTAAGGTGTTCTCGAAAGAGTGGCGCAACGGCACAGCACTGCCCTACTTCCTTGATGGCGGTATCTACGGGCCGCTGGCCGCAGATAGCGTTTTTCGCAAGCGATTGGTAGCCACCGCCTGCTCGTGGGGATTTGTTTTGTGGGAGTGTTCGGTGCCAATAGTTTTCTTGGGACCGAGGGTTGCGGTGGTGTACTGCGCTATCGCGTTAGTGTTTCACTTACTGGTGTTTGCTTTTTTTGGATTGAACCGGTTCGTGTGGGCCTGGGTGGTAAGTTTTCCGGCGCTAGTTTATTGGGCGGGGTGGTGGTGCAGGTGTCATTTGGACAACCCCCATTGAGAATACTGCCCTTTAGACCGCCGTTAACCCGCCGGCTGTTACCCGGCCCTTGGCGCCCTTCCTGATACATTATCTTGCTGCCTTCCATAAAATAAAGTATCGTTTTGACGTTCAACGCCACCGGGAGAAGTACCGATGTCGCACCCCCTGCTCGACAAACACCGCGCCACGCTCGACGGCGCTCTGCAAGCTATCCATACCCGTGAGTACTGGTCGCCGTATGGCGAGCACCCTAGCCCGCGCAACTATGGCGAGGGTTCGGACGTGGCTGGCAAGGCAGCGTTTGATGCGCTGCTCGGCAAGCGCTTCGAAATCGATCAGCCCGGCGTGCAGGGTTGGTACGACCAAGAGACCTCGCCCTATGGCGCTGCCCTGAATGTGTCTTACCCGGTGTGCGACCCAGATGCCTTGATTCAAGCGGCGCAAGCAGCCATGCCTGCTTGGCAAAAGATCGGCCCCGAGGGGCGCACCGGGATTTGTCTTGAGATTCTTGATCGCTTAAACAAGCAGAGTTTCGAGTTAGCCCACGCGGTGATGCTCACCTCCGGTCAGGGCTGGATGATGGCCTTCCAAGCAGGCTCTCCGCACGCGCAAGACCGTGGTCTGGAAGCGGTAGCGCAAGCCTGGCGTGAGCAGAGTTTTGTGCCGAGTGAAGCCAATTGGGAAAAACCCCAAGGCAAGAACCCGCCGCTGGTCATGAAAAAGCATTTCGAAATCGTCGGCCGTGGTGTGGCGGTGGTGGTGGGTTGCAGCACCTTCCCTACTTGGAATACCTTCCCCGGTTTGTTCGCCGCGCTTGCCACGGGCAACGCAGTCATCGTCAAGCCGCACGAGGTGGCGATACTGCCAGTGGCGATCACTGTGCGCACAGTGCGTGCGGTGTTGGCCGAGAACGGCATCGACCCTAATCTCGTTTCACTATGCGTGACCGACAAACGCGAAGCTACGCAGCATCTGGTCACGCACCCTGCGGTGAAGTCGATTGATTTCACGGGCGGCAATGTGTTTGGGCAGTGGCTGATCGATCACTGCCGCCAAGCGCGTGTGTATGCCGAGCTGGCTGGCGTGAATAACATCGTGATTGATTCTACTGACAGCTACAAGCGCATGCTGAGTAATTTGGCGTTTACGCTGTCGCTTTACTCGGGGCAGATGTGCACCACCTCGCAAGCTTTGTTTGTACCTGCGGGTGGTATTGATACCGATGAGGGCCACAAGTCGTACGATGAGTTCTGCGCAGATTTAGGCAATGCAGTTAGCCACTTCCTGGCTAAGCCTGAAGTAGCGCTCGCGATTTTAGGTGCGATTCGCTCGCCGGATACTTTGCAACGCATCTCGCAAGCGAACGATGGCAAGCTCGGTAAAGTGGTTCTGGCTTCCAACAAACTCGAGAACCCCGAGTATCCGCAAGCGCAGGTACACACGCCGGTGCTGCTGGCATGTGACGCCAGCGACGAGGCCTCGTATGGTCATGAGTGCTTCGGGCCAATTAGCTTCATCGTTAAAACCCCAGACACTGCAACCTCGATCAAGCGCTCAGAGCACTTGGTGAACACCCAAGGCGCATTAACGGTGGGTGTGTATTCCACCCGCACCGAAGTGATTGATGCCATGACGCAGGCAACGCTCAACGCCAAGGTAGCGCTGTCGATTAACTTGACGGGCGGAGTGTTCGTTAACCAATCTGCTGCTTTCTCTGACTTCCACGGCACAGGTGGTAACCCGGCAGCGAATGCGTCTTATGCTGACGCGGCGTTTGTAGCGAACCGTTTCGTCGTGGTGCAGCGGCGTTATCACGTTTAATGCCATGAGCGCAGCGCCGCTATCCTTATCAAGCACAGTTGCCGTCATTGGCGCTGGTGCCATGGGCAGCGGCATTGCGCAGATTGCGGCACTGGCTGGCCACCCGGTCACGCTACTCGATGCGCGCGAGGGTGCGGCAGCATCGGCAATTCAAAGTATCCAGGTTCAACTCAACAAGCTGGCTGATAAGGGTCGCCTCACGCCAGAGGCAGCACAGGCAGCGGGTGAACGGTTATCAGTCGCTACGGAAGTGTCTGAACTTGCCGATGCTGCGCTCATCGTTGAGGCGATTGTTGAAGACCTGGCTGCAAAACAATCGCTATTCGTGTCGCTAGAAAGTATTGTCTCTGACGACGCTATCCTTTCGACGAATACCTCATCGATATCCATTACCGCGATTGGCGCTGCACTCAAGCGCCCGGAGCGTTTAGCGGGGCTGCATTTTTTTAACCCGGCGCCTTTGATGCCCTTGGTTGAAATCGTCAGCGGTATTGGTACCGATGCGTCGGTGGCCGACACCTTATTCGCTACCGCCAAAGCCTGGGGCAAAACACCCGTACACGCTCGCTCGACGCCGGGTTTCATTGTCAACCGCGTTGCCCGACCCTACTACGCAGAGGCGCTGCGCTTGCTGCAAGAAGGCGCAGCGGATGTGGCCACCATTGACGCCGTGATGCGTGAAGCCGGTGGGTTTCGGATGGGGCCATTTGAGTTGATGGATTTGATTGGGCATGACGTTAACTTCGCGGTCACGCGTTCGGTATGGACCGCATTTTTTAATGACACGCGGTTTACACCTTCGCTGATTCAACAAGAGCTATTGGAAGGTGGCCTCCTCGGTCGCAAAAGCGGGCGCGGGTTTTATGACTACCGCGAGGGTGCAGCAAAGCTGCTTGCTGCCACTGAAGCCCCCCGCTCATTGAATGCTACTGTTACCTTGCACGGCAATAGCGAGGCTGCGACGGCCTTTGCTACACGGCTCTCAAACGCGACCATCGCGCTGACATCTGGTGCCACCACATCTGATGGACGTATCGCCACGGTCGGTGATGCGGTGATCTTCGTGACGGACGGTCGCAGCGCGACACAGCGTGCTTCTGAATCGAACATCCCCAACGCCGTATTGATTGATCTTGCGCTGGATTACGCTAGCACCACACGTATTGCAATTAGCTGCGCACAGCAATGTGCCCCTGCTGCACGCGATAACGCGATTGCGATGCTGCAGGCAGCTGGCTTGCAGGTTTCGCTCATGAGGGATATTCCCGGACTCGCCGTGATGCGTACAGTGGCTATGCTGACCAATGAAGCGGCAGATGCGGTTAATCAAGGCGTTTGTTCGGCAGCCGATGTGGATGCGGCGATGCGGCTCGGCGTGAATTACCCGCGCGGTCCTCTGGCATGGGCAGAGCAAATGGGTGTTGCCACGGTACGGGATGTACTGCTCAATCTCGCGCAAAGTTATGGTGAAGACCGTTACCGCATTTCACCGCGCATTCAACAAGCCTGCTACGCCGCAGGAGGTTTGCATGACTGATCCCAAGATTACCAATCCCAGCCCTGCAGCGCCGACCGATCCGCAAGCACTGGCCAGCGCGACCGCACATGCAATGTGGCAGCGTGATCGCACCGCGCAAGCGCTAGCGATGCGTATTGAACAGATTGCACCGGGTAATGCCACGCTCAGCATGCCGGTGCGCAGTGACATGGTGAATGGCCATCACATCTGCCACGGTGGCATGATTTTTACGCTGGCAGATACCGCGTTTGCCTACGCGTGCAATAGCTACAACCAAACAACCGTGGCATCGGCCTGCCATGTGGATTTCATTGCGCCGGCCAAGGAAGGTGAAGTACTGCATGCCGAAGCGACTGAACGTTCGGCTAGCGGCCGTACGGGTGTGTATGACGTAACAGTGCGTACTGCCGAAGGCAAATTAATCGCGCTGTTTCGAGGCAAGAGCCACCGCATCGGTGGTGAAGTCATTGGTGGGCCGAACGGTGCCTGACGCAATGTTTAATCGCGAGGAGGCTCTGTGATGGGAGCGGCGCCCTCACCTAACGACCTCGAACCCATCGAGCGCGCCAGTCGCGACGAGATCGCAGCCTTGCAGCTGCAAAGACTGCAATGGACGCTGCGCCACACCTACGACAACGTGAAAGCGTTTCGCGATAAATGCATGGCAGCCGGTGTACACCCCGATGACATGAAAACCTTGCCGGACTTGGCAAAGTTTCCCTTCATGACCAAAACCGATCTGCGTGATCACTACCCATTTGGTTTGTTCGCAGTGCCCCGTGAGCAACTCGCGCGCTTGCATGCCTCGTCCGGCACCACTGGCAAACCCGTGGTCGCAGGGTATACAAAACAAGATTTAGCGAATTGGGCGCAGGTAGTGGCACGTTCACTGCGCGCGGCGGGTATACGTGCTGGCGATATGGTGCACAACGCTTATGGCTACGGCATGTTCACCGGCGGCTTGGGCGCGCATTACGGCATTGAGCAAGCGGGTTGTTGTGTGGTGCCGATGTCGGGCGGGCAAACCGAGAAGCAGGTGCAGCAGATTATTGACTTTAAGCCTGACTGCATCATGGTCACGCCATCGTACGCGCTGGTGATTGCCGAAGAATTCGAACGACTCGGTATCCCTGCTAAAGATATTTCGCTACGCGTGGGTATCTTCGGCGCAGAACCTTGGGGTGAAGGTATGCGCGCTGAAATCGAGCGTCGCCTTGGTATTGATGCGGTGGATATTTACGGCCTGACTGAGGTAATTGGCCCCGGTGTGGCGAGTGAGTGCGTTGAAACCAAAGACGGCCCGGTGATTTGGGAAGACCACTTCTACCCCGAGATTATCGACCCCGTGACCGGTGAAGTAATCGAAGACGGTCAAGAAGGCGAACTGGTGTTCACCTCACTCACCAAAGAAGCGTTTCCGGTGATTCGTTTCCGCACTCGCGACTTAACACGACTATTGCCACCTACTGCGCGTTCATTCCGTCGCATTGGCAAGATTACCGGTCGGTCGGATGACATGTTAATCATCCGCGGGGTGAATGTGTTTCCCACGCAAATTGAAGAGCAAATTCTTCGCGATACGCGTTTAGGCGGCACCTACCAACTCGTGCTCACACGCGAAGGGCCGCTGGATAACCTGGAGGTCCGTTGCGAGTTGCAGCGCCATGCTGGCGTATTGAATACCAGCGAACGCGATGCGGTGGCGCAAGCACTCGCGCAGCGTATCAAGTCCAGTATTGGCATTAGCGCTGCAATCACACTACTCGATGTGGATACGATTCCACGCACCCTGATCGGCAAGGCCAAGCGCGTGATTGATGAGCGCACGATTCAATAAACAGGAGGCTGTATGTACACACAATCCTTCAGCGTCAGCGATGGCCAAGGTAAAAATGCGGGACCGAATACGGAGCCAAAGACGGGGCCAAAGCCTGTACCTGTCATCAGCAGTGAAGACGCAGAAAAAATCGCGGCCTTTGAGCAAAAGATTGCCAATGATGGTCGTATCGAGCCACAAGACTGGATGCCAGAGGCTTACCGTAAAACGCTGGTGCGGCAAATCAGCCAGCACGCGCACAGTGAAATCGTGGGCATGCTACCCGAGGGGAATTGGATATCGCGCGCGCCAAGTCTGAAGCGTAAAGCCATCCTGATCGCTAAAGTGCAAGACGAAGGTGGCCATGGTTTGTATTTGTATTCAGCCGCTGAAACACTGGGCGTATCGCGCGACAAAATGCTCGACGACCTCCATACTGGTCGCGCGAAGTACAGTTCGATCTTCAACTACCCTACCATTAACTGGGCGGATGTCGGCGTGATTGGCTGGCTAGTAGATGGCGCGGCGATCATGAACCAGATACCGCTATGCCGTTGCTCGTATGGCCCCTATGCACGCGCCATGATTCGGGTGTGCAAGGAAGAGTCGTTTCATCAACGTCAGGGTTATGAATCTTTGCTGGTGATGATGCGCGGCACTGAAGAGCAGCGCGCGATGGTGCAGGATGCGGTGAATCGTTGGTGGTGGAAGTGCCTGGCGATGTTTGGCCCGCCAGATGCCGACAGCCCGAATAGCGCGATTGGTATGCGCTACGGTATTAAGCGTTTCTCGAATGATGATCTGCGCCAGAAATTTGTAGACGCCACCGTGCCACAAGCACAGATACTTGGCGTCACCCTGCCCGACCCGGATCTGAAGTGGAACGAAGCACGCGGTCACCATGACTACGGCGCAATCGATTGGGACGAGTTCTGGCGTACGGTGAATGGCGATGGCCCCTGTAATAAAGAACGCCTGGCTACGCGCGTCAAAGCAGATCGTGACGGACAGTGGGTGCGCGATGCCGCACTGGCGCACGCGCGTAAGCGTGCAGCTAGCGAGGCGAAGGAAGCGGCATGAGCAATGCGCTGAAAGAATGGCCGCTGTGGGAAGTATTCGTGCGCTCGAAACAAGGTCTGGAGCACAAGCACTGCGGCAGCTTGCATGCGACCGATGCCTCACAAGCACTGCAGATGGCACGCGATGTATACACCCGTCGGCAAGAAGGCGTGAGCATTTGGGTGGTGCGTTCGGCAGACATCATCGCCAGCAGCCCAGATGATAAAGGCGAGTTGTTTGACCCGGCGGCTGACAAAATCTATCGTCACCCCACCTTTTACGACATCCCCGATGATGTCGGGCATATGTGATGTCCGCGATTCTCGACTACACACTGCATCTGGCCGATAACGCGCTGGTGCTTGGTCAGCGTAATGCAGAGTGGACCGGGCATGGCCCGATTCTGGAAGAAGACATCGCGATGTCCAATATCACGCTCGACCTGATCGGTCAGGCGCGGCTGCTATACCAATACGCAGCGCAGCTGCAAGGCGGTGATGCGACGGAAGATACGCTGGCTTACCTGCGTGATGGCGCTGAGTTTCGGAATTACACCCTGCTTGAATTACCACACCACGGTCCGCTGGTAGGCTATGCTCAAGGCGAGTTGGATTTTGCGACGACGATAGTGCGCAATTTTTTATATAGCGCGCTGATGGCGCTGGTGTGGCAGGCACTACAAAAATCTACCGACACCACCTTGGCTGCTATTGCAGAAAAATCCGGCAAAGAAGCGCGTTATCACTTACAGCACAGCCGTGATTGGTTGGTGAAGCTTGGCGATGGCACGGATGAATCGAATCAGCGTGTGCAAGCAGCGTTGGAGAATCTATTCCCTTACACGCAAGAGTTTTGGACGGAAAGCGCGATGGAACGCGGCGCGGTCGATACGGGCATTGGTGCAGACGTAGCGAGCCTACGTGGAGATTGGGACCGCATTCTCGATAGTGCTTTGTCTGAAGCCACGCTTCGAAGACCGGTAGCGGGCGGTTATGTCACCGAGGGTAAGTTGGGAATTCACTCCGAACATCTGGGCTATATGCTGGCCGAGATGCAAAGCCTGGCGCGCACGCTGCCGCATGCAACCTGGTGACCACATCGCTGCCGCTTGGACATTGCTCGATCAAGTGTGCGATCCCGAGATTCCGGTCTTGACGCTACGCGATCTAGGTATCTTGCGCGCAGTTCGCGAGGGGGATGATGGGCTGCTGGAAGTCGTGATCACGCCCACGTATAGCGGCTGCCCTGCGATGAGTCAGATTGAAGACGATGTCCGCGCGGCTTTAGCAGAGCATCAGATCAATGCGCGCGTGGTGACGCAGCTCGCGCCCGCATGGACTACCGATTGGATGAGCGCCGAGGGTAAGCAAAAGTTGAAGGACTATGGCATCGCGCCACCGCATAGCGTTAAAACTGAAGTCGATGTAGTGCGATTTGCTGCTAACCCACCCTCAGCCGAGCCAGTGGCCTGCCCGCAGTGCGCATCGCGGAATACGGTTGAAAGCGCGCGTTTTGGGTCGACCGCTTGTAAGGCGCTTTATCGCTGCTTGGATTGTAAAGAGCCGTTTGATTATTTCAAACCCTACTAAAAGCCCTTAACAAAACATCTCTAGCGTTGTTGGCGGCGCCTCACCAAACATCATTTCAACCCATTTCTCAAGCCATGTCCGCCAATCGTTTTTACCCCCTGCGCATCAAGCGCATCTCACCCGAAGCTGCTGGCGCAGTAGCTATCGCGTTTGAAATTCCTGAAGCGCAGCACGAGCTATTTCACTTTGAGCCCGGGCAGTTTCTGACGCTGCGCGCAGAGATCAATGGTCACGACGTACGCCGTATTTACTCGATTAGTTGTGAGCGCAGCCGCTTGCAGCGTAAGGGCGAACTGGAAGTCGGCATCCGCGCAGTGGAAGGTGGTGTGTTCTCTAACTGGGCAGCTCAGCAGTTGAAGGTGGGCGACATGATGGATGTGATGCCACCCGATGGCCGCTTCACCATTAAAAAGCCCCACGCGATTCATCGCGTGGGCTTTGCCGCAGGTTCGGGTATTACGCCGATTTTATCGATCGCGGCTTCAATATTAGAAGAGCAAACCAATAGTAAGTTCACGCTGGTGTACGGCAATCGCAAGATGACGAGCGTTATGTTCAATGAGGCGCTACAAGACCTTAAAGACCGCTACCCGGATCGCCTGACGCTGATTCATGTGCTGTCGCGGCAAGCGCAAGAGGTCGAGCTATTGCAGGGTCGGATTGATGGCGACAAGGTGCGTACCATTATCGCCTCGCTACTGCCCGTGAGAAGTATGGACGAGGTATTCATCTGCGGACCGGCGGCGGAGGCGATGATTATCGCGGTCGAAACCGCGCTACTCGAGGCAGGTGTGCCAGCGGATCGGGTGCATGCAGAGCGCTTCACCTCTGGCCCGGCACTGCCCACTACAGTAAAAGCGAGTACTGAGAAACACGTACAAGAGAAGCCCGCAAATAAAAATATCGCGCTTACTGTGGTGTTGGATGGCAAGCAGCATGAAATCGCGGTGAGCGCCGACGAGCATCTGCTCAATGCTGCGCTTGAAGCTGGATTAGATCTACCCTATGCCTGCAAGGGCGGCGTGTGTTGCACCTGCCGCGCCAAGCTACTGGAGGGCGAGGTGACCATGGATAAAAACTTCACGCTGGAAGCGGATGAGATGGCGCAGGGTTTTGTGCTGAGCTGTCAGGCGCGCGCGCTGAGCGCTAGTGTGAGGTTGAGTTTTGATGAGCGGTGATGGTTGGCGGTTGCTCTGATTCAAACGCAGTATCAACAGCTTGAACAATAGCGGTCCAGATGCCTCGCTCTCCAAGGAATTGCAGCTCCATGATCAGCGCACTTGAGGTGCCTTCTAAGATTCCACCTATGTTGGTTTACGTTTCTCGCTGTTTTTTTGCACAAAAATCTTCATAGCTGCACAAAAACGTTAATAAATTAGCCCTTTTGAACAAAAACGTTCATGCCGGGCCAAGCGCGGCCGGATCGATATCGGCGCCTTCTTATCCAAAATGCAATTGACCGTGGCTTGGGCTTTTACCCGCCGCCAACGACATCGAACCCGCTTTTATTTGCATTTTGTCAGAAATAGATATATGTTTCTGACAAATTGGGGTTAACCATGAGCCATCTCGCCGAGACCATATTATCGTTAGCACAAGCATTGCCGGAGGGCGGCTTGTTGTCGGCCAAAGAGTTCTTGCACCTAGCGTCCAGGGCTGCCATCGATCAGACACTGGTGCGCTTGACCCGCGAGGGTAAGTTGATTCGGGTTGGGCGTGGCGCTTACGCAGCCCCTATACCCAGTAGGTTTGGTTCGCGCCCGCCCTCGACCGAGGCAGTGGTCGAGGCTATTGAGTCAGCTGTCGGCGAAGTTATCGTTGTCAACGGCGCCACTGCGGCCAACGCCTTGGGGTTAACCACTCAGGTCCCAACGCGGGAGGTTTTCTTCACATCTGGGCGCTCGCGCAAACTGCAGCTAGGTCAACGAATCGTCGAACTGCGGCACGGTAACCGTTGGCAGTTGGTTCTGGGTAAACGTCCCGCTGGTATGGCGATTCGTGCCCTTTCATGGCTGGGCCCTGAAAAAGCAAATGCAGCGGTAACAACACTCCGAAATAAATTGCCTCCAGAAGAATGGGCAGCCATACGCTCTGCTCGCTCCGTTTTGCCCAGTTGGATGGCCCGCGCGGTAAGCGAAGCTAGTGAACATGGCTGAATCCTGGTTTGATCTCAACACTACTGATCAGGCGGAGGCTCTCGAGGTGGCCGCCGGAAAGATCGGACGTCCTCCACATCTTCTGGAAAAAGACATCTGGCTGGTCTGGACTTTATCGGCGATCTACAACTCGCCGCTTGGCGATACGCTCACCTTCAAAGGAGGCACGTCGCTATCAAAAGTTTACAAGGTCATCGACCGCTTCTCTGAAGATATCGATCTAACGTACGACATTCGCCAGCTCGTTCCGGACTTATTGAAAGACGCTAACCCCATACCAACAACTGCAAGCCAGGAGAAGAAAATTAGCAGCGCAGTACGCGAGCGCTTGCCGATATGGATAAGGGAAAAAGTGCAGCCAGTCATTGAGTACGCATTAGTCGAAAATGGTATTCAAGCTAAATTGAGCTTTTCTAGAAAAGATAACGACAAACTTATCATTGGCTATCCAGCGATCAAGAGTGGCACTGGGTACGCTGAAGCCACTATCCTTTTGGAGTTTGGCGCTCGATCAACAGGCGAGCCTCATCACATACATCCCATTGGCTGCGACATCGCCTCGGTAATTGAAGGCGTTGCATTTCCCAAGGCGCAGCCACTGGTGATGGCCATCGAGCGCACCTTTTGGGAGAAAGCGACCGCCGCTCATGTGTACTGTTTGCAGGGGCGACTACGTGGCGAGCGTTACTCACGTCATTGGTATGACCTTGCAGCTCTGGCGAAAACAGATCACTTCGACGCTGCGGCAAACGATCTCGAACTAGCTCGTAGCGTAGCTGTGCATAAATCTATGTTCTTTGTGGAGAAGGATGCTGATGGCGCCAAGATTGACTATTTCCAAGCGATCTCGGGTGGACTGCGACTAGTGCCAGAGGGTGCATCACTCAACGCATTGGCGAATGACTATGCAGCAATGCTTGAAGATGGATTGCTAGCTTTTGAACAACCCACATTTGCCTCTGTTTTGGCAAGCTGTACCGCAATTCAAGACAGCATCAACCGAACCGTCTGACATTACCACTCGACCTATTCCTGGGGGAGCACCTGTGTCCCTGTCTAGTCACTACACAAACCGCTCACCCACCGCCGAATCACGCACCAGCACGGGCCCATCCGCCAGCTGTAGCGTCTTATCCAGATACCGCTCCGACGCCGCCTCAATCAGTTTATAAAGTTCTTTGCAAAGCACCCTCGCCTGACGCCCCGACCAATCCTTGGGCAGCAAGGCATCGGGTAACTCGGGGTCACGCAATAGCAAACGCCGGTAATCGTGAATCAACAGCATGCGCAACAAAAACGCTTGCTCATCATCAGCAACTGAAACTTCCTGAGCATGGGCCAAGATCGGCGTATACATCGCAACAAACTCTGCATACGATTGGCCCAGCGCACTGAGATCCCAAGCGCGCGTCACCAGATCCGCATCGGATGCTGCATGGGCCGACTGAAAATCTTCCGCCATCATCGGTACGAGGTTCGGTAGCAACGCTTGCAAACCTTCGGCCGACAAGGCGTCGATCACTTCACCGAGTTGTACACCGGGGTGAATAAAGCAATTCGGGCCGATCAGACCGAAGCCTTTCCAGAACATGGTGCGACGCAGTTGTTCGCGCTGCCGAGTACTGAGCTCGCCCACCACCAGCATCATGCGCCAGCGTTTATCCCATACCGGCGCGCACGCGGCGTAAATCTGGCTGGAGGCTTCTTCGAAACGACGCCGCCCCCAAGGGGTAAGCGCATAGTTGGCACGTCGACCGACGGTCTCAGCACTCAGCCAGCCGTCCTTCACTAAACGAAATACCGAGGTGCGCACCAATCGCTCGTTGAGCTGCATCGGCTCAAGCAGTTGAATCAGACTACCCAACCACACACGCCCACCGCGCGGTAGTACCGCATCACCAAAGATTGTGACAATCAGCGAGCTTGCCTGTACGCGTCGCTGACGGCAGAAGGCATCAATACGGTCGGAAATCGGGTTACTCACGTTCGGGGCTTTAATCAGACGTCTGTTTGTGCAGACGCTGATTCTAGCCTACGAGCGTTTGTACGCCGGGGGTGAGAGGGCCGTGCGTCAAGCCGAGATACTAGCAACCTCGACCATACGCCGCGCCAGGGTCGCTAATGGTACCGCCTTGCGTCCGGTGGCGACTGCGTCATCGGAATTGGCGTTACCCTGCTGCGCACGCTCGGCAATGCCATGCAAGATGGCCGACATGCGAAACAAATTAAAGCCTAAGTAAAAGCGCCAAGTCGCTTCGTCGATCGTCGCTTCACCACTAACCCGCTGCAGATACCAGCGGCGATAGCTTGCTTCGTCAGGAATGCCAAGGGCACGCAAATCCAAACCGCCAATACCACGCCATAAATCATGCGGAATATGCCAGCTCATGCAGTGATACGCAAAGTCGGACATGGGGTCACCGAGCGTTGATAACTCCCAATCCAGCACGCCGATTACGCGCAATTCGGTCGGATGAAAAATCAAATTATCGAGTCGGTAGTCGCCATGAATCAGCGCACTACGGGTTTGAGTTGGTAAATGCTGAGGCAGCCATTCCATCATGAAGGCCATATCCTCGCTCGGCGCTAAGGGTGACGCTTGAAGATTGCGCGACCAGCGATCCACTTGCCGTGCGACGAAACCCTCGCGCCGACCATAATCTGACAAACCGATCTTGTCCGGGTCGATTTTATGTAGGGCTGCAATTACACGATTCATCTCGCGGTAGATCGCCTCACGTTCGGCGTTCGATACACCCGGCAGGGATTGATCAACAAATACCCTACCCTCTAAATACTCCATCAAATAAAACGGCGTGCCGACAATGTTGGCATCGTCATACCAGGCCAGCGCATTTGGTACCGGAACTGTACTGTCGCGTAGCGCAGCAATAACGCGATACTCACGGTCTATCGCATGGGCGGATTTCAGTAAAGGACCGTCGGGCTGCTTGCGCAGCACAAGCTGCTGTTCGCCACTGCGCAGCAAATAGGTTGGGTTGGATTGCCCCCCTGTCAGCGGCTTCACCTCGAGCGGTGTGGTACCGATATGACCCTGCTCCCGCAACCATGCTTGTAGCTGCGCTTGAAGATCTGCATTCATAGCGTGCTCACCAAATGGCCGCGATCTACTGCAATACAAGCACCGGTCATACCCGCGCCAGCATCAGACGCCAACATCAGCAGAGGCGCATTCAGATCGTTGATTTGCACAAACTAACGCGAGGGCACCCGCATACGAAGTTTCTGCCCCGGTTCGCTCTCAAGGAAATCGCGGTTCAAATCGGTGATCACATAACCCGGTAACAAGGCGTTGACGCGAATTTTATAGCGCGCTAATTCCAGCGCCATCACCTTGGTGGCTTGCACCACACCCGCCTTGGAGATGGCATACGGCGCGACACCCGCTGCGATACGCTCACCGAGCACCGAGCCAATATTGACGAAACTACCGCCACGACCGGCGTCGCGTAAACGACGCGCCGCTTCGGTGGCCACCAACCAACCCCCTTTGAGATTGGTATCGATCACACTATCCCAATCGTCTTCGGTCTGATCCAGCAAGGCGCGCGTGACGGTGATACCTGCGTTATTGATTACGATGTCGCAAGCGCCGATCTGCTCAAAACAGGCATGTACGCTATCTTTAGATGACACATCCAATGCAACCGCTGAAACCTTGGCGCCCTGTGCCCGTAAGCTATCCGCCAGCGACTGAAGTTTATCGGTGCGACGTGCAGCGAGAACCACCTCGGCACCTGCACTCGCCAGCAATTGCGCAAAATGCGCACCGAAACCACTTGATGCTCCTGTGACGAGTGCGCGCTTGCCATCTAACCTGAGCGAGCGCGTTAATGCATCAAACCCTGTCATGCCTTGGTCCCCGCGGCAAGCTTGCGCGCCATGCTCCAGCGATGTACTTCACTGGGGCCGTCATAGATACGGAAGGCGCGCATATCGGTGAAGATACGCATCACCGCACTCTCATTGGTGACACCCATACCGCCCATGATCTGCACAGCGCGGTCCACCACGCGCCACTCAGCTTCGGAGCACACCACCTTGGAACGGCTGGATTCGAAATTGCACTTCTCGCCTTTATCCAGTAACCATGCGGTATGCCAGATATGCAGTCTGGCGGTCATCAGGTCCATGTCGTTATCGGCGATCATGAAGCCAACCCCCTCATGCTCAACCAGCGGCTTGCCAAAGGCGACACGCTTGCTCACATACTCAAGCGCGAGATCATGAGCGCGTCGTGCCTGTCCTAGCCAGCGCATGCAATGCGTTAATCGTGCCGGGGCCAATCGGATTTGTGCGTACCTAAAACCTTTACCAATCTCGCCCAACACGTCGGTGGCTGGAATACGCAAATTCTTGAACTCGACCACGCCGTGGCCACCGGAGAAGCAGCTGTCCATGGCATCGAGGTTCCGCACCAGACGAATACCTTCGCGGTTCATGTCCGACAAGAACATGGTCGCGCTGCCATCTTCCATACGCGCCATGATGATGGCGTAATCAGCACCATCGGCACCCGTAATCAACCACTTCAGGCCATTGATAAGGTAATCATCGCCATCACGCACTGCGGTGGTGTTCAGCAAACTTGGGTCGGCACCGGCACCGGGTGCGGGTTCCGTCATGCAAAAGCACGAGCGTGTTTTACCCTCGACTTGTGGTCGCAACCAGCGCTCTTTTTGTGCTTCGGTTGCGACTTCTTCCATCAGATGAATATTGCCTTCATCCGGCGCATGAATATTCATCGCGGTTGGGCCTAGCCATGAATAACCAGCCTCTTCAAATACAACGGCCTTCTCAATATGCGATAGACCCATGGCACCCAATGCTTTCGAGGCATGCGGTGTCAACAAACCTGCGCTACGGGCTTTGGCAATTAATTCATCGCGCAGCTCACGGTGCGGTCCGTGGCTATCTTGGCGCGGATCGTTCTCAAATGGGATGACCTGCTCATGAATAAACTGCTTCACACGCTCGCGCAGCGCTTCAATCTCGGGGGATAATGAAAAATCCATGGGATCTCGATTATTGTTAAATGATGATTGTTGATTAAAAAAGCCTGGTCTCCGTTTTGCAGAGACCAGGCAAACCCAACACAAGGTGAACTAACTGAATGCTTACCGCGACCAGCCGGAGCACCGGTCACGGACTTGTTTACCGCCTAAGGATGATCAAGATCATCCTTGACTGCGTTGGCAGCAAGTACACCAGCTCGATATTGACCTGTGGGACACAACGATGAAGCAAAGTCTTGTGTTGTTTGCATGACAAACAATACCTGAATTATCGGTTGACGATCTGCGCCGGCAAGCGCAGCACCATGAGCGCACCAATCACCGCAAAGCCAGCGAACAAATACAGCGCACTGTTCGGGCTACCGGTGAGGTCAGTCAGCCAGCCGACCAATGCAGTGCTCGCCATACCAGCGATATTGCCGAGCGAGTTCACGAGCGCGATACCCGCGGCGGCGGCGGCACCGGTCAGAAACATCGGCGGCAGGCTCCAGAAGCAGGCTTGGGTGGTGGATGCACCGGCGGCGGCGAGGATCAAACCGAACATTGCAGCACCGAATCCCAAGCCCGGGGTGCCGCTGAGTGCGAGGCCAACCGCGGTAATCAAGCAGGGAATCGCGGTGTGCCAACGACGCTCGGCGAGACGATCAGCACTGATGTTGGCAAGCACCATCGCAAACATCGCCACGGTGTAAGGAATCGCGGAGAGCCAACCAATCTGCAAGGGATCATTGATTCCCTGCTGCTTGATCAGTGTCGGCATCCAGAAGCTGGTGATGTAAATCGAGCTGGCGATACAGAAATAGGCAACGCCCAGCATCCAGACGCGTCCACTCTTTAGCGCATCCATCGCGCTGCTATGCCCGCTGGATTGCTCGGCCTCGGCATCGATGTCGCGCTTGATTTGCGCTTTCTCTTCATCGCTCAGCCAGCGTGCATCATCCACACGATTGTCGAGGAACATCAGCACCACGAAGCCCAGCACGATTGAGGGAATAGTCTCAACAATAAACAACCACTGCCAGCCGCGCAGACCATGCACATCATTCAGGGTCGTGAGTATCCAACCGGATAATGGACCACCAATAATGTTTGAGATTGGAATAGCTGCCAGAAACAAGGCAATAATGCGTCCGCGCCAAGCCGCCGGAAACCAGTAGGTTAGGTATAGAAGTACACCCGGAATAAAGCCCGCCTCAGCGACGCCTAATAGAAAACGCAAAATATAAAACTGCGTTGGTGTCTGCACAAACGCCATGGCGACGCCAATCAGACCCCAACTAATCATAATGCGGGCGATCCAAACCTTAGCGCCGATTTTATGCATCAGGATATTGCTCGGCACTTCGAAGATCACATAGCCGAGGAAGAAGATGCCGGCACCGAGGCCATACACCGTATTACTGAACGACAGATCACCCAGCATTTGCAGCTTGGCGAAGCCGACGTTCACGCGATCAAGGTAGGCCGCCAAATAACAGATGCACAGAAATGGCACTAAGCGCCAGGCGACTTTACGGTATACCGGTATACCGGTACGTTGCTGTCCATTGCTGCCGCCTTTGATAGTTGTTTTTTGCGGTTCTAGGAAACTTCGATGCGTAGCCACCTAAACACCGTGTGTCTCCGCACTCGGTTGTCGAATTCTGAATTCGGAGTTCGAAGTTTATGTGAGAGGTCGACTTGCTGTCAAGACAGTGACGGGACTGATACCGGTGATTCTGGGGCCATGACGGGGGACATGACGGGAGCCACCGCGACCAAATTGAAAACGATTGCCGTTGCCAACTTGCCTATTCTGCAATTCAGTAGGTCGGCCTTTCTAGAACGGCCTGTGTTCGCGACGAGGCTGCGTCTATTCTGCGTCAACCGCGATCTGCTCGGATAGCCGCTCCAACATGAAGTTAGCGGCCTCTTCAATATGGGTACGCGCGAGTTGCTCTGCCTTTGCAGCTTCACCACCCGCCACTAGTTCAAACAGAGTCTCATGCTCGTCCCAGATGTCGCGCGGCTTGTCGGCGGAGAGCAGTACAGAACCCATCACACGCTGAGTATTGACCCAATGCGTTTCCATCGACTGACTGATGATAGGGTTATCGGCAAGCTCATAGAAAAAGCTGTGGAATGCCATATCGGCGCTGATCAAGTCACGAACCGACCCTTTGATCACCGCCTGACGACCCGCCGCGAGTAGTTTCTCTGCTCGCTTCTTGGCGCTCTCGGAAAAGTTTTCAGACGCGCGGCGAAACGCCAGCCCTTCCATCACAGCGCGCACTTCGTACATCTGACGAATTAATTCCAGATTCAATGGCGCTACCTGTAACCCACGCCCCGGCGCCTCGGTGAGCACACCCTGATTTTTGAGCAGCACGAGTGCCTGTTGCACAGGTTGCCGTGATACCCCTAATTCTTGGGCGATTTGTTCCTGAATAATCCGAGAACCGGCTTTTAGCTTTGCCTCTGCAATTTCGCTGAGGATGGCTTTGTGCACTTGCTCAACCAATTTAGGCTGGGATTCAAGAATCTTCATTGCTTGCTATCGCCTCACTAAGAATCTGTCGATCACAAAAACGCTGGAGCTTACCAAAACCCGCCACCATGGTTGCTAAGGATTAAATGAAGCCTGGCGCCACTGCTGCTCGGCCTCATCCCATGTGCCCAGTGCTTGCAGATCAGGCACCCAGGCCAAACCGGATTTGGCGTCGGATGATACAGCCTCCGGGGTAACCAGCACATCCAGCAAAGCGGGCCGATTTGCCAGCGCGCGTTCAATAGCCGCCTTGAGATCTTCTGCCCGTTCAACACGCTCAGCATATAGACCCAGGCCTTTGGCCATGGCTGCATAGTCAGAGAATTTCAGCCGCGTGCCCACCACCTTGCCATAGCTCTCGATCTGGTCTCGTACCTCAATAGCCCAAGCACCATTATTGGCAACCACCACCAGCAGCGGCGCATTGTGCCTGACTGCCGTATCCAGCTCCATAGCGTTAAACCCAAACGCACCATCGCCGGTTGCCACCACCACGGTTTTATCCGGGCATACCAAGCTAGCAGCAACACCCAAGGGTGTACCAACGCCAATGCACCCGAGTGAGCCGGGATCAAGGTAGGTGCTTGCAGGCAGGCCTACTCGTGCGAAGCTCAAGAAGTCACCACCATCAGCAACAAGGATCGCATCATCATCCACCACGTCCCGTAGCGCCGAGAGTATTTGATTCGGATGCATCAAGCCATCACTGCCTGGCTTTGCGTTGCGCATACTCAGGCTTAGTTTTTCAGAGCGCTCTTGATGCTGTTGACGCAAATTCTCCAGCCAGGTTTTATCTGCGGCAGGTGTACGCTCCGCAGCCACTTCCAGCATGGCTTGCAGTGTGAGATCGCAACTGGCTAGTATCTCGACCTCACCGCGTCGGTTATCTCGCAACTCGGCTGCGCAATCAGCAATTCGCACAAATTTTGCATCACCGAATACCGCGGGAGAGCCATACGCTAATTGAAAGTCAAGGCGACGACCGAGGGTCAGTACAACATCGGCCTGCTTCATCACCACACCGCGCATGGCAGCCACTACACTGGGGTGGCTTTCAGGCACAAGCCCTTTACTCTCACCCGTATCAAGGTAAGCAGCACCTAAACGTGACAGTAGTTCAGACAAGGCGGCCGAAGAAAACTTTGCACCTCGACCCGATATCACCAATGGGCGCTTTGCCGACCACAAGAGTTCAACGGCTGCACGCACCTCCGCATCATTCGGCGCAATTGAATTGAAACTACGCGGTACAAAGCGCTCTGCTAACTCGACAGCCGGACTGACTCGCCGACGCAAGACATCCACCGGAAAATCCAGATACGTCGGGCCGGGTTCACCGCCCTGCCCCAATGATCGACAAACTGCCTCGTCCAACTCTTGCAACGCCAAGTCGGCGTTATAGACCGTGCGAGCGTAGCGCGTGATACTGCGGACTAAATCGGTGTGCGTAATATCTTGCAGCGCACCGCGATTACCTTGAGGCACAGGCGGTAAGCCCGAGAGCACCAGCACCGAGCTACGGGCGACGTGTGAATAGGCGATACCGGTCATGGCATTGGTAACGCCAGGCCCGGCGGTCACCAGCGCCACACCCAGTCCATTACCTAACTCTGCCTCGGCATGCGCCATGTACACCGCTGCGCGCTCATCCCGAACATCAATAATTTGTATGCCCTCTGCATCTAGGCGCATCCAAATTGGCATGATGTGACCACCACACAAGCCGTAGATCCGCTTCACGCCTTGGCTTTTCAAATAGCGGGCAATTAGGGCAGCGACTGATTGATCGTGGATTTCGGGTGCTGAGCTCATTCTTGTTCCGACCGTTTAGCAATTAGAAATTCCAGCGGGGCGTCACCCTGTGGAAGCGCCGAATTCAGGGCCATTAATGCCCGGCTACCCAGCCCCAAGCAGCATCAAATAAACCGTTGGCACCCTCGATAAAGTGTACTATGATTGTACTCTGTATTCAGTATTCAGAGCCAGTTAAATTGCTTGGCTGGCCTTGATTGGCGAGGATTTGGCCATTGAATGAGGCGTTATTCGCCGATCGATTTTGATTTATGAACCGACTACCTACCCTCTCTGATGCCGTGGCGACGCATGCCACGCTGACACCGAACAAACTGGCCGCTCGGGATTCGCGCCGCGCCATGACGTTCGCGGAATTAAACCAACGAGCGCAGCAACTGGCAGAAGGTTTACTCGATCTTGGGCTACACGCCGGCGATCGCGTCGCAGTATTGGCGTACAACTGTGTCGAGTGGGTAGAAATCTATGTAGCGCTCGCGCGGGTGGGTTTGGTCGCGGTACCGATTAACTTTCGCCTGACTGGCCCCGAGGTGGCGTACATCTTGGGTGATGCAGAGGTGCGAGCGATTATCGCGGGTGTTGAGTTTTGCGAGCTACTCGAGGCGCAATCTGTACCGTCAAGATCATCCTCTATTCGATGCGTGGTGATTGGCGCTGCGCCTAATCCCGCTTGGATCAGCTACGAGACCTTAATCAGCACGGCTGCTGGTAGTTCAGCATTCGACGCGGTTGATCCCGATAGCATGTGCGCGTTGATGTATACCTCGGGCACGACTGGCAAACCTAAAGGTGCGATTCGACACCACTTAGGTAGTTATTTACTCGCACTGGCGACGGCCACCGAAATGCAATTCAGCAAGCGCGATACGGGTTTAATGGTCATGCCCATGTGTCATGCGAATTCGCTGTACTTTGCAAGCACCTTCATTCATCTCGGCGCCACCTGCGTGATCGATGATCGTCGAAGCTTTGACCCTGAAGCTTTGCTCTCAACACTCTCACGAGAAAAAGTTACTTTCACTTCGCTGGTACCGACGCATTACATCATGCTGCTCGCATTACCAGAGCAAGTTAAACAGCAATACGATGTCAGCTCGGTGTGCAAATTAATGGTGTCATCAGCACCCGCACGCCGCGACACAAAATTGGCGATTCTTGAGTTCTTCAAAAATGGCCAACTGTATGAGCTATACGGCTCGACCGAAGCTGGCTGGGTCACCTTGCTACGCCCTGACGAGCAATTAACCAAACTCGGCTCAGTAGGCCGAGAATGGGCCGGAAGCGGGCGCATCCGCCTGCTCGATGAAAACCGTCAAGAAGTGAAAGATGGCGAGGTTGGCGAATTGTTTTCGCTCACACCTTATGTGTTTGACGGCTACTGGAAGAACAACGAGAAAACGTCGCTCGCATTTGAAGGCCCTTGGTGCTCTGTGGGCGATATGGCTCGTAGAGACGAAGATGGCTACATCTGGTTAGTTGATCGCAAGAGCAACATGATTATCAGTGGCGGCGAGAACGTCTACCCCTCCGAAGTCGAGGGCGTGATTGGCGCGCACCCCGCTGTGAAAGATGTCGCAGTGATCGGTGTACCGCACGATAAATGGGGCGAAAGTGTGAGCGCCATCGTGGTGCTGCACGAGAACGAACTGCTATCCGAATCAGATTTGCGTGCGTGGTGCCGCGAGCGTCTGGCAGGGTTCAAATGCCCTAGCAAAGTGACGTTTATCTCGGATGAAGAAATGCCGCGCACGGCAACCGGCAAGATTCTGCATAGGGCATTAAGGGATTTGTACGCACTCGAGGGTGTTGATCTGCATCCGGCTTAAGCAAACGACTTAATCAAACTGCGTACTCGAGTTAGCGTAGTCAATATGAAATACCCCCGCCGAGGGATGACGCTGGGTCGGTTAGCAAGAGTTGATTGACGGGTGAGTTGGTGAATTCCCTCATCTCAGTTGAATATTTTTATGTTTTTCGCCGTTAAAGGGGAAAAGATTTAAGCGGCTGCCCGAGTTGCACCATTGACTTGAATTCAGAGTTCCGAATACTATGCTTTTATAAAGGGGCGGCCGAGGTGGAGACCCTCGGAACAGCAGTTAAAAGCCCTAAGTTAACTAATCGCTAATAAGTAAAACCACCATGAAACAGCGGATTTTTGACAAAACTGAAGTGACATCCCCACCCGAATTAGCATGCGCTACCAATGCTGACCGCCGTCGCGTCATCAGCATTATGGCGACCGGGTTAGTAAGCCCGATCGCGCTCACGCCAGGTAGCGCGCATGCGCAGCCAGCGGCGCAACTGATGGTGGATGCGAGCGCGGAAGCTGACTTCAAGCCGCTGCGCACGGATGACATTCAAATGATGAAGCCCATCCTCGCTTTCCCGTTTGATGCAGAGACCGGCACACCGAAAAAAGAATCACGCCTAAACAAAATGGTCGTGATTCGACTGCCAGAAGAAAAAATGACACCAGAGACGCGCGCGCGATCGGTGGCAGGTGTGGTGGCTTATTCCAGCATCTGTACGCACCAAGGCTGCGACGTCAAAACCTGGATGTCGAAAGAAAGCGTGCTGGCTTGTTATTGCCACGCTTCCAAATTTGATCTTTTCGATGGGGCCAAAGTTGTCGCCGGTCCCGCGTCAAGTGCGCTGAGAGCTATTCCGCTAGTACTTAACGGAGAGTTTCTCTCGATTGCAGCACCCCTCCCGCCCAAAGCTGGAGATTAGTTTTGGTCTTACCCCCTAGAGCCCATATAACCGAGGAGGCACAAAAATGAATTTCAAACTAAAAACGTTGGCGCTAGCCATCTTGGGCGCGACTGCCGTCGTAGCCCAAGCGGGCAGCAACTTGGGTCCATATGCCCCAGTGACTGACGCACGACTTGAAAATCCAGAAGCAAAGAACTGGCTGATGTACCGTGGTAACTACAGCGGTTGGGGTTACAGCCCGCTCGCCAAAATCAATACCGCCAACGTCAAGAAACTCACTTTGGCTTGGTCTTCAGCGACTGGCGTGACCGAGGGTCACCAAGCACCGCCGATCGTCAACAATGGTTACATGTATGTGACGACCCCGAATGCACAGGTCATCGCATTCAATGCAAAGACCGGCAAAGAAATCTGGCGCTATAAAAAAGAAATCCCAGCTGATTTGCTGATGCTGCATAACACCAACCGTGGTGTCGCGCTCTACGGCAACAAAGTGTATGTTGCAACAGTTGACTCGCACCTGATCGCGCTCGACGCAGTCACCGGTAAAGTAGTTTGGGATAAAGAAGTTGGTGACGTCAAAGCCCTCTCCTACATCACCCTCGCCCCGCTCGCTGCAAAAGGCAAAATCCTGGTCGGCTCTTCGGGTGGTGAAACTGGCGTGCGTGGTTTCGTAGCAGCCTTCGATGCAGATACCGGTAAAGAAGCATGGCGCACCTTCATGACTGCTGCGCCTGGCACACCGGGTGGTGACACCTGGCCTGGAGACACCCACAAACAGGGTGGCGCTAGCGTCTGGATCACTGGTACCTACGACGCAAAGAACAATATCGCGTACTGGGGCACCGGTAACCCTGCACCATGGCCAACCGAAGGCCGTAAGGGTGACAACCTGTACAGCACCTCGGTAGTCGCGCTGAACGTTGATAACGGTGATATCAAAGGTCACCACCAGTATCACCACAATGACGCATGGGACTGGGATGAGGTCAGCGCACCAGTTTTGGTGAACACCGAAGTCAAAGGACGCAAAGTCAACGGCGCTATCCACGCTGGCCGTAATGGTTACCTGTGGATGCTAGACCGTCAGCAGAGCGGCAAGATTGATTTTGTGAATGCTATTCCCTACGTTCACAACGACGTCTTCACCAGCATTGATAGCAAGACAGGCCGCCCAAGCTACAGCGCAGAGCGCACACCTGGCATGGGTAAAGCAGTGAATTTCTGCCCATCCTTGTGGGGTGGAAAAGACTGGCCACCAGAGGCTTGGAATCCGAAGACCAAGCTGTTCTACATCCCTGCTAACAACAACCTGTGCTCCGAGTTGCCGAAGGCAGACGAGATCACCTACAAAAAAGGTGACCTCTATATCGGCTACCCAATTGACGGCGTGCTCGGTAGCTTGCGCTACAAGGATGGTAAAAAGCCAGCCACGATCGGCGAGCTTCAAGCTTGGGATTTGAACACCGGCAAACTGGCATGGGTACACAAGTTTGATCGCCCAATCTGGTCGCCGCTGCTCACCACCGGTGGTAACCTGATCTTCACCGGCGGCACGAACGACAAGATTTTCCGCGCGTTCGACGCAAAAACCGGTAAGGTTCTGTGGGAGTACAACATGCCTTCAGGTGTCACTGCAGTGCCATCGTCGTTTGAAATTGATGGCGAGCAGTACATCGCAGTTCAAGCAGGCTGGGGTATCGATGCGCAGCGTATGCAATCAGGTATTGATGCACTCGACGCTCAGGTCACCATGGTTCCTCAAGGCGGTACTGTGATGGTGTTCAAGCTGGGTAAATAAGCGGGTAGCAGTTTACTCGCCACGAAAGAGCCTACCCATTACGGTAGGCTCTTTTTTTTGAGGCAGAATAACTCTGACAGATTGAGACAAGGCTGGTAATTAGCGAATTAGGCATACAGCTACTAACTCGCTAGATCGTGACTGCGAAGACAACTATAGGAGCGCAATGAAAACTATTCTTCAGGCATTGCTATTGATAGCTGCGCTGATCGCTTCACAGCACACGGCGTACGCCTTCCCTCTGTCAAACGGCGATCAGGTTCAGTGCGAGTTTTCTCATGGCGACAAGACAGGGGTTGCAACTGAAATATGGAATTCCTACCGCAAGCCCGAAGATAGAAATCCCGAGCTCGGACGAGCGGTCGCGGTCATACGGCTAGATGCCAGCGGTTGGCCGACCATCATCATTGACTCCGAAGCCCATAAAAGAAATGCCAAAGGTGCCCCAGCGATTTGGGACTTTGTGTACTTCCACGAATGTGCTCATGCCCAAGACCCTAGCCTGGGTGAGATTGGCGCAAACTGCGTCGCTTACAAAGAGATGGACCGTCGCGGCTTAATGAATTTCCACCGCATGAAAGAACTTGAGGCGGTACACCTCAGTATGCTGATGCTGCCGGAAGAGTACGGTGGCTCGGGCCTGAAGTTTTGGCACAAGACGCTCGAGTGCGTCAGGCAAGGCGATAAATAGCCCTACCCCTCAGTTAATCGCGCAGACATGATCCAAAATCGCGCGTGCGGGCGTATCCGGATCAATCTCAGTCCAACCCATCGTGCCCTCAACTGACATCGACGGCTCACCCTCTGCCATCGGGGTTTTGTAGTACGCAGCCGTTATCACTCTGTAACGCTTCTGTTTGCAATCATAATCACGGACGACGCGAACAGATCGATCACCATCTCTGTCGGGTCGTTTATTGTCGATTAGCTCAATGACAATTCTCTGGTCGCCCTGAATGGTGATCTCATTCGATTCAATAAAAAAACGCTTACCGCGCTTTGTTTCAGAAAGCTTAACCCACTCAGCGGCAGCTGGATTTTGCACAAGCACAAGAAGAGAAAGAAGGAGCGGTAATCTCATGGCTTTCGATTTTAGTTATGGAGATAAGTAAATTGATTCAATGAAATCCTATCATTGTCGAGAGTCTTTGCCAAAGAAAAAAGGCGCCGTCCACTCCCTGATCGGGAACTCGGTGCCAGCTAACACAACACAAGTCGCTCCTTTGCTCTGAAAAATAGAAAGGTGAACAAATGAGCGTTAGCAAAACAAGTTTCTCCGACCCGAGTGTGCCAAGCGGCGTTGGTGATGATTTAGATATCCCGCCAGATAGATTACCTTTACCCGGAGGTAGACTACCTACCTATAAGCCGCCATCAAAATTTAGTATTGAAGCAATCGTGTGTTCGTATGATCCTGCGCACAACGATAAGAAAGCGGTCACGCGCATATCTGATACCGGCGCCTCATCAATGTCGGCATTGAGGCCATCGATGATCCCTGGGATGCCCGCCACCACTCCCAAGCGAGCACTTCCTCAAGAACTGCCCCAAGAACCTTCCTCGCGAGAGTTTCGACAGCCCATCGCTACTAGGATCGCGCCTCCAGCGAACAACTATCCCTCATCGTATCCCGTACTGAAAAGGTATCCGATTCCGCCCTATCAGCCACAAGAAACTGTGGCACCCGCTTCTCAAACGCACTTCCATCCGATGCCTTCAACGACAAATCAAAGTCCGGCACTCTGGTCTGAGAGATATGGGTCATTAGTTACGACGCAGGCCCCATTCGATTTGCCATTCGACTTCCGGCAACCGACAACCAACAGACTGCAACCTACAACTAGCAACCAGCAAGGAGAAAGTCTGCCCGACATGGGTGACGAGCGGCCACCGAAGCGCCGCAGGATTGGCGAGGGGATCGATTTAATAACCAGCAATTCCTCCGGGCAGCCCGCAGCACTCCCTACCTGGCATGAGAGCAAACTGGTACCCAATGAAGATACCGCTCCGTATATGGAGTTTCTAGGTCTTACGGATAACGAGGGAAAGGAATTCGTACAAAGAATCGTTCGTGCCGACAGCTATTTTGAGGGCGAAACGGAACGCATCGATTTCTTGACAAGACTGTTTACCCTTCTTTCTACGGCACTAGAAAAAAGACAGGGGGGTATTACTCAACTATCAGACACCCAACTTGGCAAGCTTATTGTTTCATCGTTTCTTATGGCCAGAGGGATTTCAAAATATTTTGACTACAATGGGTTTAGGGAGATTCTCAGAAATTCCGTTACATTAGTCGTTAATTTTGTTAATAAAAATCACTGTGTTGCTAGGTACCTCAATGGAGGCATACAATTTGATGACAAAACTTGTTATCTTCTGTTTGGGGGGAAATGCAAATCTAAGTTGATACTGTGGTGCGCTGAACAAGGCATTGCACTTAATCAGGAAGAACTAAGCTATTTATCCAGAGAGAAGTTCGTACTCCGAACATCGCTAGGATCTTACTTGTTGAAAGAACTTCGCCAAAGGGTCAAGGGCCAAACTAAGGTGTTTTAACGCCCGCCTCTTTCTGTACGCGCGCCAGCAAGGCCTTGCCAACCCGGTCTTCCATCTTCTTGTGCACCGGCAGTAAGGCCTTGCGCCACTCCGCTAATTCCTCGGCACTCGGTCGGTGAATCGCAGTGCGGCCTGTTTTTTGGATGGCTTCCATTGCAGCTGCGCTCTCGCGCTCGATGGCGTTATCGTTCATTTTGGTGGCCTCTGCCATCGCACCTTCAAGCGTGGTGCGTATATCTGCTGGCAAGCCGTCCCAGAATTTTTTATTGGTGATGACCGCGTAACCGATGTAGCCATGGTTGGTGACGGTTAAATGCTTCTGCGCTTCATACACCTTTTGCGAGTAGAAATTCAGTGGCGGGTTCTCCGCACCATCAACCACCCCAGTCTGCAAGGCTTGCACCATTTCTGAGAATGACATCACCTGCGGAATCGCACCGAGCGTACGCATTTGCTCATCGATGACTTTCGAGCCTTGTATGCGCATCTTCAAGCCGCGCATATCTCCCGGCACACGAATCGGCTTATTGGCCGACATCATTTTGAAACCATTATCCC
Organism: Burkholderiales bacterium; assembly: GCA_026399895.1. Classification (GTDB taxonomy): domain Bacteria; phylum Pseudomonadota; class Gammaproteobacteria; order Burkholderiales; family Burkholderiaceae_D; genus Pernthalerella. Next base: position 6,165 of record JAPLQC010000026.1, on the reverse strand, counting down.
AGTACGTGAGCCCCTTGATACCTTTAGGCTCGAGCACCGATAACATCTCGCGTCCGAGAGGACCATTGGTAATGCGTTGCACCGAGGCGCGGTTCTCGAATAAAAAAGGTAGGTCGAATACCTCGAAATCTCGAATACCGAGCGAACCGAATTTGGACAAGGTCGGCGCCAACATCTGTACCGCACCCATCTGTAACGCTTCGAGTTCTTCTTTGTCTTTGTAGAGCGTGCTGTTCGGGTACACATCTACCCTCACCTTACCGCCGGTGCGCTGCTCGGCTAATTTCTTGAACAACTCAGCAGCATCACTCTTCGGCGTTCCCTTTGCAGCCACATGGCTAAACTTGATGGTAATAACAGGGTCAGCGGCATGGGCTGAATGCATCGCGCCGATCGATGCCGGTATCAGCAAAGCGACCAAGCTCTTTGACAAAACTTGAAAGAAACGGTGCGGGGTTGTCATGCTGAACTCCGTACGAATGAATATTGAGATTAAAAAGTACCAGGATACGCCCCACCATCAAGCAAAATATTCTGCCCGTTGATGTAGCTTGCATGAATGCTGCACAAAAATGCACAAGTTGCACCAAACTCTTCGACCGTAACAAACCGTTTTGCGGGGTTGCCGTTGCGGCGCGCCGCGATCAGTGTTTCGATCTCCTGTCCGGTGGCTTTGGCCGCTGCTTCAAAAGTCGCACGCAAGCGATCGGTTTCAAACGGTCCTGGCAGCAGGTTGTTAATGGTGACGTTCTTGTGCGCGACTGTACGCGACAAACCTGCGACGAATCCGGTTAAACCAGTGCGCGCGCCATTCGAGAGACCTAAAATATCAATCGGCGCCTTCACCGCACCCGAGGTGATATTGATGACGCGACCGAAGCCGCGCGCCATCATGCCGTCAATGGTGGCGCGTATGAGCTCAATCGGCGTCAGCATGTTGGCGTCAAGCGCAGCGATCCAGTGCTCACGCTCCCAGTTCCGGAAATCACCGGGTGGCGGGCCGCCCGCATTGGTGACCAGTATGTCGGGGTCAGGACATGCGGCCAGTACCTGCTTTCGGCCTTCTGCCGTGGTGATGTCGGTCGCGACGAAGTTCACCTCGACCGCAGAACCGACTTGAGCGCGAATCTGCTGCACCGTGGCCTCGAGGTTGGCTGCATTACGCGCCACCAGGGTGACATGCACGCCCTCTTTCGCCAACGCCTCAGCACAACCACGACCTAGGCCTTTGCTGGCGCCACCCACGAGTGCACGTTTACCGCGTATGCCGAGATCCATCGAGTTTCTCCTGTATGTCGATTGAGGCTTTTTATTGAATTCGTATTCTATTGAATTCGTATTTTATTGAACACGTGATGGTAGTCGACGATTAGCTTTGCTGACCAAGTGTCCTAGTTTCCCGAGTGCTTTATCCGACTAAGGAATTCAGCCACCGAAGAGTAGGCCTGGCAGCCAAAGCGAAATTTGCGGCACGTAGGTCACCAATAGCAGGAAACCGACCATAGTCGCCAACCACGGCAGCACCGCGACAGTCAATTCGGTGATGCCCATTTTGGTGATTCCCGAGGCCACATACAGGTTCAAGCCCACCGGTGGATGGCACATACCGATTTCCATATTAACTACCATGATGATACCGAAGTGCACCGGGTCAATACCCAGTGCAGTCGCGACCGGAAACAGAATCGGCGCCATGATCAGCACGATGGATGACGGCTCCATCACATTACCCGCCAACAGCAGCAACAGGTTTACTACCAACAGAAAACCGACCTGACCAAAGCCTTTATCGATAATCCAAGCCGCCATCGCCTGCGGTATCCCCTCACTGGTCATCAGGAATGAGAACAGCACGGCGTTGGTGATGATGTACAAAAGCATGGACGACATTGCCGCCGAGCTGAGCAGTACCTTGCCGACATCTTTGATCTTCAGATCGCGATACACAAACACCGCGATCACGCAGGCATAAACCGCCGACACCGCCGCCGCTTCAGTTGGCGTGAACAGGCCGCTATAAATGCCGCCCATTACCACCACAATCAGCAGCAGGCCCCAGGCGCTATCGCGAAACGCGCGGCCGCGTTCCGCCCATGTGGCCGGCGCCATGCGGGGATAGCCTTTTTTACGCGCCAGTACCCATGTGGTTAGGCCCAGAAGGAAAGCCAGCATCAGCCCGGGCACCACACCCGCCATGAATAATTTACCGACCGAGGTGTTGGTCGACACCGAGTACATCACCATCACAATCGATGGTGGTACCAAAATACCGAGCGCGCCCGAGGTCGTGATCACGCCAGCACCGAAAGATTTTGGATAGCCCTGCTGCACCATCGCCGGCAGAATAATCGAGCCGATCGCAACCACCGTTGCGGGCGACGACCCCGACACTGCAGCAAACAGCGCGCACGCAACTACCCCAGCTAACGCGAGGCCACCGTGCCAGTGGCCGACCATGGAGGTCGCAAAGTTAATCATGCGACGCGCCACGCCACCGTGGGTGAGGAAGCCCCCCGCCAGGATAAAAAACGGGATCGCCATGATCTCGAATTTCTCGATGCCGGTGAACAGTTTCAATGCCACCGCCTGCACCGGCACCTCGGTCATGGTGAACAAGAAGGTCAGTACCGTAAGGCCAAGCGCGATCGAGATCGGCATGCCAGTCAGCATCAGCGCAATCAGCAGAATAAAAATCAGCGCTGCATTCATTGACGCCCCTCTGCTGTATCTTTGGCCAAGCCCTCAACATGGGAATGATCGTGGGTCGGTAACTCGCCACCGCGTGAGAACTGCCATGCAACCTGCAGAAAGCGAGCGCACATCAGCGCCGAGCCGAGCGGTATCGCCAGATACACAACCCAGATCGGTACCTCCATCACCTCTGAGGTACTCGACGTAGCGGAGCGCTCGATTACGAAATCTGCACCAAGTACGGCAATCACACCCGTGAACAAGGCGCCCGACAGCAAGCCAAACAAAATACAGCGACGCTGTAGAGGTGTCGGCAGGCGATTGACCAGCACATCTACGCCTACGTGAATCCCGGTGCGAACACCATAGGCAGCACCAAACTTGGCCATCCAAACGAAGAGATAAATCGTCAGCTCTTGTGCCCAGCTGGTATCGATACGCAGTAGCAGATCTTGCAGTACAGGCACCGCGAATCCAGAGGCGTAGCGATGGACCACGGCGATAAAAATCACCAGCGTCGCTGCGGCCATCAAGAAGGCAATCAGCCACTCTTCAAGATGATCGAGGATTTTCATGGCAGGGGTTATCTGAGCGCCGGAGGCTTTAAATCGCCAGCAGGTAAAGACGGATCGCGGCGCCTATTCCGACTAACCAAACAATCGTACGCAGCGTCGCCTGGTTGGTGACGTAACAGTAGATGTAAGCAATACGTGCTGCGATAAACACCCAGCAGGTTTGCGCAATCTGAGCTGGGTCGGTGCCGGTGACTAAGGCTAGCAATACCCCACCCGCAAATAATGGAAATGCTTCGAAGCTATTCTGCTGTGCGGCGTTTGCCCGAGCGCGCCAGTCGTCCTGCTCCTCCATCCAGGCGCGTGGTTGGTTATTGTCAAAATCCTTGGCGCGCCACTTGGCAATTCCAGCACAAACAATCGGCAACAAACCAGCGATCAACAATGTGGCAACAATTTGATTCATGAAGGTCTTCTCCCAAGGATCAACAAGCACGTGTTTGCTGGATGACCGAAACTAACGCCGCACCAAAAAAGTCAATTCCATCAAAAGAAGTGCCGCATCCCGAGCTCGAAACTCCACTGCATGCCATACCGCTGATCTGTTCCGCTCAGGCCGGTACCCGGGCGTACATAAAATCCGGTTTTCGGCAGAATGAATTTCCCTACCTCTGCTTTAATTTGCGAACTGGCACGATCAGCGTTGTGATGATCAATCCAATAAGCATATTCAACAAAACTATATACCTTCGCCGGCCAGCGAGTCAGCATTGACGCTCTCAGATTGGTGTACTGCACATCCTCGCGGCTGGCGTCGCCACCAATTGCCTTGCCATATTGAATATAAGGGAAAAACACCGACTTTGCCTGCGGTAGATCGATCGCCGCGAACGCAAACGTCCCCAGAACATGCTTACCCGAACCCAGCGCGGCGCTGCTGGCGGTATCGAATGTCAATTCAGAGCCCACCACGACCGAGTAGTCGTCGGTTCGTAGTGCGCGCCACGCGACGCGGGTGAGTAAGTTGCCAATACCAGCGCTGGCACCTCCAGAAGCCGGGTCATAGCGCGCTATCGGTAACTCTGTACGAAAGCCAAATGATTTACTGAAGGCGTATTCGAAGCGCGGGACCAAGGTCTGCATGGACGCAGTGCCGTAATCAACGAACTCAGAACGTAAATCGAAACGGTTTTTAAAATCGGTCGGATCAATACGCTTGGCAATATCTACTGTACTGGCGACCGGGACCGGGACCGGCGCCGGTGCCGTAGCTGCTTGATTTGGGCTTTGAATTGCGCTCTCCTCCGCCTGACTACTCGGAGAAACTAGTAAAAACACAAACAATGGGAGAAAAATGCAGCTTACCTGGTGCAGGCGCTGACTTAATCGGTGGAGCATTATGGGCAAAAGGAGTAAATTTGGCACGTAGCTGGTACGAAAAACTTAGCAGCTTATCATGATGAGCTAATGACAAGCGCCTCCCCAATATCGCTTAAATACCCCCGGGTCCAAAAGAAACCACGTAACCGTTTATTCATTCAAAGGTAATAAATCAGCGCGAGCGCAGCCCGCTGCTATGATTACCCAGAAATTATTCGGATTTTCAGGCCTAGGTAACAGGAAAACGATGGACGCAAAAGAATTCGCACGATTTTTTGGAGGCTTCTCGACCGAGAAGCGAGTCAAGCTTATTGCTACGCTGGCTGAGGCTGGCAAACCTGGACTCAGCCTGATTGACCTATCCCGTAAAACCGATTTGTCGGTGATTGACATCGGCAATTCCGCCGAAGCGCTACTGATGATGGACTTGATGAATATTTCGGTCAAAGGCGAGAACAAAATGCTGTTTCTCAACTTTGGCGTGATGAGTAAATTGTTTGATGAGGCCTATCACACCTTCGGCAAAGGCAGATTTGTTCGGCTCGAGGAGGCGCGGTTGGCAGCGGAAGCAGCGGATGCTGCTGCTGCGGCTGAGGCAGATGAAGCTTCAAACGACGTCACTGAAAAATCAACGCCGACCAAATCTTAATCAGGCTGAGCAGCTCGTTGAACGCGCGCACCCCGTCAAACTGGCAAACGGCTTAATTGGCCTTGGCCTCGCAGCCGTATCGGCTGGTGCAGAGCAACAGTCCACACTCGGTATCCAGATGCTTGGGCTTCATGTCTAAGGCCTCACAGCGCTGCTTCTGCATAACCCAAGACTTGCCAGAAAAATCAAATGCGCTATAGCGATAGCGTGTCTCGCCATCGAGACCGACGTTAGTGGTTGTACAAGCGGCTACTAGCAGCACAAATATGGCCAATAGACCTTTTGATACTTTCAGCATAAACATGCTTTCAAATCTTATCCCTACCCTGAGCGTTCTCAATTAAAGGCACCCGCCGAATCAATAGCACCAAACGACGACCCAATCGCAGCAATGGGTACAGCAGGTGCGCTAACCACTTCCGTGAGAATACAAAACTCTGCATTCGGTTAAAGATGCCATGATGATTTGAGATGATCGCCAACTGATACATGGCATCTGCACCAACATAAATCAAGCCATCAATCTGCACTAAAACACCATCATCCAATCGATAGCTAAGTGCTAGAAATTCGTTGATGCGCTCATCCGTACTGCGGGCGCTGAGTAATTCGACTTGCATGCTTTCTCGTAAACGTACAAGCGACACATAGGCCGTACAAAATGGGCACGCGCCGTCATAAACGATCAGCAACTTCTGGTGATTCATTCGGTACCCTTGAAAGACAAATGCCCCTTGCGGGGCATTTGAGCGATGTCCGCAGGGACATCGCTGGTCTCCTTCTCAAAGAAAACGCCCACTGAATTCAGCGGGCGTTTTCCATATAACTGGCGGAGACCGAGGGATTCGAACCCTCGATACAGGTTTAAGCCCATATGCTTCCTTAGCAGGGAAGTGCCTTCGACCACTCGGCCAGGTCTCCAATCCAACAACC
>JAPLQC010000022.1:76296-157699 GCA_026399895.1 Burkholderiales bacterium | reverse complement strand
GCTTTAACAATGTATGAGACGGCCAAGGCAAACGCAGGCATCACGCTGTCTTCGACCATCTTTGATGACCAGAATCCCACCCTGTCGGCGGAGTGGAACAAGGTCAAAGCAACCTTGAAGATCTGAAGAAGTCGAGACCTTCGATGTCGCTGTTCGGTCGAATTGCACCCCTAGTTTGATCTGAAAGAATGTATCGTAAGGATGCGGAAAGTTGCGGTAGGCGACGCGATGAGTGTAGGGGCAAGGACCATTCCGCAACCTTCCGCAGGCTCATCACCGACGTTAGCTTGCCCCCAACAGAGCGGAATCGAACCCAGGTTCGTTCCCACCACCAACTAAAAGACCACCCTTGCGGTGGTTTTTTAGTTGGTGGGTACCAAGTGGCATTAACCCGCGTCCACGCGGGGCGAGGACAGGGTTTCGTCAAGCATAGCTTGACGCTGGCCGAGCGGGCGAGCGATGTAACGCGAGCCCCGGCTTACGAGCCGATTCCCGCCGCCTCCACCAACTAAAAGACCACCCTTGCGGTGGTTTTTTAGTTGGTGGGTACCAAGTGGCATTAACCCGCGTCCACGCGGGGCAGTATCACACCATGCCATTAGCGGTCTTGTACTGCGACGCAGACACACCGTCGAGCGTGATGATGGCGGAAATACCAGTACCGTCGTGATCGTAGGCGAGGTAAGTAACGCTATCGTTCCCGCCCACGAATACATCAGCCACTTTGACTTGGGTGCTGGTCGTGCCGATCACCGCGCCTGTATTGAAATGATTCATCGCAGAATTGATGAACCCATCCAGCGTTTTGGCGGTAGTAGCAACATTCGCCAAGCCGTCAAAATGCAACTCATCATGACCGAGACGGAAGCCCTTGATCAAGACCTGCTGTATTGCGGTATCTGTCGTGGTGTCTTGATCAGCGCCAAATTCGATGATGGCTTTGCCGGCGCTACCACTGAAGCTGATATCAACTGCATCCAGTAATTGATTTACCGCCGACGTCTTCTCGCCCAAAATCAACGTCGTTGTACCTTCGTGTCCAGCGTTACCTAACTGAGCCTTTCCACCATCCGTAAATAATTTCAACGACATTGATACTGCATCCTCTTGCTGTATCGCATCTAGAAATAAATTCATCGGCTCGGTACTCAGTTTCCCGAGTTGCAGGTCAGCTGTTGCAAGAGCGCCTACGGCGGATGCAGTACCACTATCGGCATTCATTGCGATCGTACCGTTGACACTGACACCGTTGCCAGCGCCCTGATGTAGCTTCAACTCAGCGCGACTCGCCTCGCCCAGCGCACCTACCGAGACGCTCTCCGCCAGAGTCACAGCAGCAGAAGTTGCTTCAATTGTCGCGCTAGCATCGCTTCGCGTGCCACTGGCGATTACCGATAATCCACCTTGTACACTGATCGGCGATGCTGCTGTCATGAGTGCCAGACTACTCGCACTACCTGCCGCGGTTGCTGACGATATTAGATCACCCGTGACGGTGATTTTTTCGAGTGGACTTTCAACAGATAGCGATGCATGCGCATCAACACCGGAAGCAAAGACGCTCAAACTATCATCAAGGCTAATCACTCCGCGATCTGCGTGTATTGAAAAATCTATCTGCGCTTTCGAGCCGCTTGCTTCAACGTGTACCGGTCCGATTATCTTGATGTCTGCTGGCGTTGTTACTGGGGGCGTTGCGCCATCCGGCCCTGAATGCGCGATTAATTGGCCACTGACGCTGCTTCGGGTCCCTGCCGCGATCAAGTCCAGGTCACCCCCTAAAGTCAAGTTTCGGCCAACAGAAAACACGTCAAGCGCTGTACTTGCACCATAACCAGCACTGCTCAACCGTACATCACCTGCAATACTCACAGCACCAAAGCCAGTGACCAAGCCATAATCCAGAACGTCGCTGATAGCCGTGGCGGTTAATCGGCCGGCGCCAGCACCGAGACTGATTTTGGCGCTAGGTGTCGATGCGACGGCATTTCCAAGAATTGCCGAGACAGTAAGATCTCCGGCAATCGCTATGTCGCCATTGAAAGTCCGTAGATTGATGACGGTACTTGCTTCCACGGCGGCCGATCGGGCCTGGAGATGGTCCCTCACTGTGATGTTGCCGCCGCCTGAGCGGGTTGCTACTGAGTTACCCAAAAAAGAGAATTTTCCGAGTTGTACGTCGAGATCTGTTTGCGCAGACTTGCCGCTTGCTTCGGCGACGATTGCTCCTGAAGTAAACCCACCATCGGCAAATTGAGTCAAAAACCTCGCTTCTGAATCATCACCCCTCGCAGTTAGCCGCAACGCACCATTAATCTGCATCGCCGGCTTGCTATTCGATACGAAAATGACACTTGCCTTAGACAGGGTTCCAGCTGCATCGATCACTAGCTGATTAGCGATGGAAATCGTCGACGTGACAGTCGAAAGAAGCAGATAGTTCTGACTGCCACTAAGCTTCGCTTCAGCAGCATCACCACTCGCAACAACACTAACCCCCCCATTGAAATTGAGATTGCCCGCCTGATAGTTAAGCGTAACACTTGAAGTCGCCTCAGATCCCGAGGCATCTACACTGAGAAGACCTCCAAAAATTAGCGTGCTTTGTGTGCCACTAATCATTTTTAGCAAGGTTTTCGAGCGGAAACCACTTGCCTCTAACGTACTGCCCATCTTGAGGTTGATATCGGTGTCGCCACTCCTATCAAAAGTAAAATCAACCTTTGACTCAGCGCCTGAAGCCTTAAGCAGAAAGGCTTGGTTGCTCTCTACATCATCAACGATCATCCTCCCTTCCACAAACGAAACATCACCGCTCGCAAGCGCGCTTAGACCGGAATTAAATATGGCACTACCACTCCCCTGGTTAAGATCAAACAATGTATACCCGAGCGTTCCATCTGCATTCAATTCAACGCGACTTTGCACTGTGAATGCTGTATACGGCTTGATCGTTCCACTTCCCGGCGTGATATCAACAATTGCCTGACTTCGGAATTTATTCGCCGTTGCATTGAGCCCTTGTAGAGAAATATCTCCATCATCGGTACTCAGGGTCAGTGTCTTTTTCTCGACGACATCCGCACTTACCAAGACTGATCCTCGGGAAATATCGCCAGTACTTTGGGTCACTGATGATGGATGCGTAGATAAACGCTCCGGAAAACTTACGATCGAACTATTCACTCCCTCCGCTGAGGGCAACGTCACCGGATCAGTGAAAGTAAATGGGTAGCGGAAATAGTCTTTCAAACGAATCAGGCCCGTAAAACCGGTACCATCAAGGTCGTAGACGATATATACGGCATTCTCTTGCCAAGCATATGCCGATAGGTAAGTAGCGGAGCCGATTCCCTGGCCTATCTGAACCGAAGAGTCGCGCAGGAAGGTATCGAGGTCTGAGAAAAAAGGAAATCCGCTCATGGTCAAACCATGGCTCGTCAACTGTGACGGCAACATCAATGCGTCGACGCCAAAGCGGAAGCCTTCGATTTCTAGTCTGTTTGCCTTGACATCGTCGATACTGAAGTCTGCGTCTGGTGTTCCAAGCAAGACATTACTAACACCCCTTTGGGTATAGTTAATCTTGATGCTGGCAGCGGAATTATTGTCTATCTGTAGGTAAGCCGTTCCTGCACTGGTGGTCGAGCCAATAGTGAAGTTACCGCCATAGGAAAGGTTATTCACCTTGAGTACTACGACATCATTTGCTCTTACGGCATCAAGATTTACGATAGGACTACCACCGCTATCCATAGCGATAGTCGCAGAAGCAATCGATCCTAAGATTGAGTTTTCACCGCTGTTGGCGAGCAACGAAACACCGCCAGTCGCCCTTATGACTTGAGAACCGTTGAATATTGCCACTGCTGCTGGCCCAGTCGCCTCGATCAAAAGATGTCCGGTCAAATCGACTAGGGGTGTGGCTGAGCCGACGAACGAAGCGTATGCATAACTACCACTGCCAGAAGCGCTAACAATAAGTCGGCCAATGATGTCACCGCTGATGCTCGCTGTCGTTGAATTTGCTGCCAAGTGGAGATGGGATTTGGCATAGTCACCATTGGCCATCACCATGAGGTCACCGCCAATCTCCAATCTAGGCGCCGAACCAGACAGCCTTACATTTGCTGTACTACCAAATGTCGGCCTGTCGTGATCACCGGGAACATGAGAGCTCAGAGTCCAGTTACCATCAATGGTCAAGCCATGAAGCCCCTCCGGCGCAGAGGCATCAAAAATCGTACCGCTATCGTAGCCATTCGTAGTTTGATCAAGATCAGATGCGATATGAAGGCCGAATGTACTAATGCCACTGGGTACCAGCGTAATAGCCGCCAAAGATTTCGCTGCATCGTGGCCGGTTCTGATTACCAGATCACCCTTGAGAACAACCTCGGTATCGACATTCTTTATAGTTAGCTGTGAAAATTTATTCGCTCCAACTGCGGCGCCAGTTCTCTGAACGAGCACGTCGCCCTCCACATCGACGTCACCACTTAGCTCAAGCAACGCGCTGCTACCATAGCCAGCTGCATTAACGCTGACGGTGGGCACACCACCATTGCCGCCCGGACTACCCGTACTGGTGGCGCCCAAGGATGTACCTATCGAGATTTGATCGGCTGCGGTAAGGCTGAGTTTGGAAGTACTGAACGCACCCGCTGAGTTGAGTAAAAGCTGATTGGCGAGCCCAATGTTTCCGGCAGCAGTAATCCCCGTTTGCATACTGCTGTACGAACCCAAGCCTTGCTGAGTCAATGCGCCTTGTAGCGCGATACCACCTTGCTCGGCAGTCAGACTTACTTCCGTCGATGCACTGTAGGCCTGCCCTGAAGTTGTCATCTTCAAAGTGGAGGCAAGTGACATAGCCACATTAGCGGGTATAGACGCATACGCCGATAAGGTCAGCTTTGCGGATGCGCTGGTGCCATCAGCACTTACCGTCACCGGTCCGTTCATACTCAGCGTGCCGCGGTCAGCCTCGGCAGTAACACTGGCAATACTGTTGGCACCACTCGACCATACAGTTAATGCGCCGGTGTTGATGTTGCCTGTTGCCGAATACAAGTTGATCGTTGCCGTAGTGCGAGAATCGTTACCCGGCGACACCAAGGTCGTACCACTCGCGATTGCGCTGACATCACCATACGACTTGGTCGCGCCGGATCCGGATTCGATCAAGATCGAGCTTCCATTCCTGACGTTGATGACTGCATGACTGCCATCGCCTGAGGCGAGCGCAGAAAGCTGGCTGCCTATGCCGAGACTGCCGTTCACGCTAGTGAGCGTAATTTCGCTCGTGCTACCGTCAGCGTAGCTGGCGGCACTTACGCGATTGGCGGAAAGTGTTCCACCCGCTGCTGCCTGGAGCAATAGGCTGGCTTTGGATTGCACACCTGTCGCTACAGTATTCAGGTCTGCGGCTTGTACACTCGTATTTGAGATTGCAGTGAAATTGGTGATGGCATATTGTCCTGATGCCTGTACCCGCACCGGACCCGAGATACTGCCTGGCAGCGCTACACCACTCGCACCGGTGCCACCTAGTCCGACCGTCATTTCTGCCGTGCTGTATTCAAAGCCTCTTGCATCACCCGCAGCGAGTAGCCACACCGCTCCAAGGCTAGCAGTGATGCCCTGAGTGCTACTGATGGCTGGCAGCTTGCCGATACTTAAGGAAGCGCCCACACCAGCGCCACGTGCAATCAGTGAGATACCCTGCTTTTTGAGTGCCGCATTGGCAGCAGCATCCGACCACTTCAGATCAATCCGCCCTCCATGATCCGCAGTATCAAAAAGGAATACGGCTCGATCATCTGTTCCGAGTGATGATAAGACTTGTGCTTGCGCTGTTGATGGCAGCACCCTCTGGCTGATACTCAGATGATGCGTCGTCGGGTCAGCATTTTTACCGGCACCGAAATCAGCAGCAACGAGTGCGCCGTTGATTTTGTCTTGTCCGTCAATTTGGCCATCGATATTTTGATCAATCCAAGCGCCGTCGGAATTCACAATGACATAGGCGCTAGCATCAGAGCGCGCATCGGCTATTGCGCTATTCAGATCATCGATCAGCCTGTTAATACCTGCTTTCAGCGCAGCCTGGAGCGACAGCTCATTCAAACCACCATTATTCATCGCCGTGTTCAGTCCAGCACTAATACGTGCAAGATCTGGCAATTGCTGATGACTTACCGCTATCAGGGCGCTATCGCTAGTGAGAGCCTGCGCATAGGTTGCCATCAAGTGGGCAAGCCCCGTGCTGAGTTCATCATCAATCACCAATGAAGCTGGTAGTACGCTGACCATGGCAAACTTCAACTCATAAGCGTCACTTAGATTGAGACTGCCACGACTCGTAATGAACTGTGCCAGCCGCTGCGAAATCTCCGAGCTGACCGTTGCCGATAATGCGATGGATGTTGCATCAGTTGGGGTAGCGTGCTTTCCACTAGCTAGTGCAACCATGACATTGAGTAGCGCATTCGACTGTAGCTCAGTCACTAACCGTCTAGTCGAATCGCGCTCGGGAGCAGTAGCTAACAAGCTACCTGTTGCATTACTCACACCGAGCGCGTCAGCGATGAAGCCGAGTTGTTCGGCATAGGTCTGCGCGATATTGAAACCATCAGGCGTGCCCAGCATCAGTTGCTGCTGGAATCGATTCGCAGCGAGTGTCGTCAACGGACTCACTACGACCTGCAGTGCCTTATCGTCATCGACGATCGTGCGGGGCAAATAAGCGCTGTACTGGACTGAGCCGCTGATAGGAATTTCTGTAGCGATTCCCCTCGCTGTGCCGCCGGTGGCAATAACTTGAAGTACGCCAGTCGTTGGATTGATGCTCGACACATCCACCGGCAGTGTAAATTGCCCACGCGTGGTGTTAAATGGTCCGCTCGTCGTACTGGTGACTGTTAACGGCGATTGCAGCTCGGTACTATCAATGCGCCCATCCGCATTTGCATCGTAGCGTAGCTCTACTTTCGCAAGCGCAAGGCTTGCGGGCCCAACCATCCCTGCGCGATTAGAAATCAGTGTTAACGGTGCCGGTGGTTCGGTACCAGTATTTCCACCGGTGTTACCGCCGGTGTTACCGCCTGTGTTTCCGCCCGTATTCCCGCCCGTATTCCCGCCCGTATTACCGCCCGTATTACCGCCCGTATTACCGCCCGTGTTACCGCCCGTGTTACCGCCGGCACCACCAACTGAGGTTGGCGGAGCGCTTGAACCTCCACTTGATTTAACGCCCGCGGCAACGGCCAAGCCCCCCAGCACGATCGCACCACCCCACAACATCGTTGAGCTACTTCCGCCTTCTTCACCAGGCCCAATCACGACTTTGTCGCTCGCACCGACAGGATCGCCTGTCAATAATGCATAACCGCTACCGTACTGGCCGGTCGCAATACTGAACAATTCACCCGAGCCATCAAAGGCGGTATTCCCATTACCCGGCGCATAAAAACCCTCAAGCCGAATCAGCGGCTCACCATCGACCCAAATCTGCAGATCCTGAGAAATACGTTTCGCTTGTAGCTTTGTCGGAAGCTTTCCAGTGGCGGCGTCGACGACGGTATAGGCCGACCCTGCATCGACTAGTACGGACTCTGCCGAAATTTCTTTAGTGGAAATCTTCCCTGCAGGACTACGCTTAAGCAGCTTGAATTGTCTCGGGTCGAGTTTCGGCATTCAAGATCTCCATCACTTGGCAAAGGGCTTACAACACTCCCAATTTTGTGGCGTGGCTCACCACTTGGTGCGTAAGCATGATGCATCAAGGAATGCAGAATTCTGTTGCTTTCATCAGACGATTCTTCAGTCGACATTCATCATGTCGTAGATGCTGTCGTACATTTGTATGTCGCTAAATTTCTTCAGGAGAACGTTTTTTGGTATTGCGAATAGGCAAAACACCTGTTTCACCGAATGGATTGTCGTCAGAGAATCTGAGGTGTGCGTTTCACACCACTCACAAGTACAAATGCTCTATTCTGTTCGGAGTCACACATGAGGTCTTCCGCGCTCATCAGCATGCTAGGTATCTCACTAGGTAGTGTGCTAAGTAGCTTTCCATGCGTTGCTTCGGCGCAAGAAGGCGTAGTCTCTGATACAGAAAATCGTATCGACGCTAGTCTGAGAAAAATCACACTGGAACAAGTTCTACGTATCGCCGCTGAAACACATCCGAGTATTGCGCAGCGGCTTAGCGAGCAAGGTGCTAGTGATTACAGTGTCGCTGGTGCGCGCTGGCAGCGATGGCCTGGTGTCAGCATGTCCTCATCACGCGGTCCACTCGGTAGTACGCTGACTGAGCTACAACTTGAGCAACCGCTGTGGACGGGTGGCCGCATCACTGCAAACATCAACGCCGCTGAAGCGCGAGCCGATGCGGCTCGCCATAGCGTTCTTGAAGCACGCAAAACCATTATCGAACGAGCTATCAATGCCTATGCCGAAGCGATGCGCTTGCAGTCACGCATCGCGATCGCGGACGCAGCAATAGAAGATTTTGAGGCCTTAACTGCCATGATCGACCGAAGGGTCGAGAACGGCATTAGCCCCAAAGCAGATGCCATCAACGTACGCGCCAGACTTCAGCAGGCAAATAGCGAGCGATTACAGCTCCAGCTACAGCGCCGCAATACTCGCACTGAGCTAGAACTACTGATAGGCCAACGCTTCTCCGAACTCGCAGTACCGCAAGCCCTGCTACCTGCGGCGATCAGTTTAGAAGAGGCGGTACATATCGCATTGGAGAATGCGCCTGAGCTTGCCCGTCTGAATGCAGAAGAACGCGTCGCAGAAGAAACCATCGCCGCTACCCGAAGCAGCCTATCGCCTTCGCTCTCCTTACGCTATCAACGTATCTTTGGAGGCGGCACCTTATACGCCACCGATCAACTATTTCTCGGTGTGACTTACCAGCCGGGCAGTGGCTTGTCATCGCTCTCAGCAATCAGTGAAGCAGAGGCACGTCGCACGGGTACTACGTACGCGCGCGAGGCGATACGCCTGGAGCTAATGAACAGGGTACGAAATCTTTGGCAGCAGTCTGACTCATCACGTCGCGAGCTGATGGTTCTTCGCGAATTAGTCGCATCAACCCAAGAGGTCTACGCCTCTTTTTTGCGACAATTTCCTGTTGGACGCCGAACTTGGCTCGAAGTACTACTCGCCAGACGCGACGCTACTCAGGCGCAGTATGCGCTGTCCGACACGCAATGGACGGGGTTCGCGGCTGAACTCAAGCTGCAACTGGTCACGGGCGAACTGGCAGCGCGCAACTATCGTATCAATACCGAGGTATCCGAATGACCTTGATTGATTACGCGACTGCACTGGACGATAGTGCGGAGCCAACAACGCGTAGCGCGCGGCAATGGTTTATCCACGCGATTCTGAAACGGCGTCGTGTTTTCATGGAAGCAGTTGTTGCTACCTTCGTGATCAGCATGCTTGGATTAGGTGCTTCGTTCTATAGCTTGCAGGTATATGACCGGGTGATTCCGACGCAAGCACATGCAACGCTGATGGCATTGACGGTAGGTGTCGGTATTGCGGTGCTATTTGAGTTCATTCTGAAGCAAGTACGTTCGCTCATGGTAGACCGTGGTTGCAGGGCAATAGAGGAATCGTTGTCTGAAGTTTTTTTCCAACGCATGCTCGACATCCGAATGGAGGCACGTCCGCGTACTGTGGGCAGTTTCGCAGCACAGGTTCGTCAGTTCGAGCTGGTACGAAATTTTATGAGTTCGTCGACAGTTTTCCTGTTGGCCGATTTGCCGTTCTGCTTCTTGTTTATTGCGGTGATTGGAATCATTGGTGGCTGGCTTGCCGTAATCCCATTGATGCTGCTACCGGTAGTGCTCACCACATCTTTCTGGTTGAACTGGCGGATTGGACAGCTGACACGCCGTCAATTGCAAGATACTCGCCACAAGAATGGCCTGCTGGTGGACGTCATCGACGGCATCGAAAGCATCAAGGCCGCAGGTGCCGAGAAAAAAATGCTGGACCGCTGGCGCCAACTGGTGGCATCAAGCTCATCGCTCGAACTGGACACCCGTTATCTGTCGACGATGGCCTCACATCTTGCACAGCTATTACAGCAGCTGAGCTACGTCGCCATCATTGGACTCGGAGCATGGATGGTCAGCGCGGGGCAAATTTCCATGGGCTCGCTCATTGCGTGCTCCATCCTCAGTAATCGCGCCCTATCACCGATTACGCAAATCGCAAGCTGGGTCACACAGTGGCAACACGCTAAAGAAGCACTGCGCGGCCTGGATGAGATGATGCGACTCCCGATTGACCAACCCGTCATCGGTAGCGCGATCATGCCATCGTCATGTAGTGGCGTACTTCGAGTAGAACAGGTGACATTTGCCTTCAGCGACAAGCTAACGGCATTGCAGCCGGTGACGATGACGATCCATGCTGGTGAACGCATTGCCATTGTTGGCCCGATCGGCTCGGGAAAATCCACGCTGATTCGGCTGCTATCCGGCTTATATCGACCACTGAGCGGTAAAGTTTTTCTCGATGGCGTAGACATGGCGCTATTGGCACGCACATTTTTGCGGGAACAGATCGGCTATCTACCGCAGGATGTGCGACTGCTGCATGGCACACTACGAGATAACCTCACACTTGGCATTCCGCCACCAAATGACAGCGCATTACTGGATGCTGCCGAGAAGACCGGACTCGACCGTGTCATCCGTACGCATCCACAAGGGATGGAGCTACCCATACAAGAAGGTGGTCGCGGACTATCTGGCGGACAGCGACAACTACTCGGCTTGACCCGTCTGCTGCTACGGCAACCTGCTTTGCTACTTCTAGATGAACCGACCGCAGCAATGGATGCGGAATTGGAAGCGAGCGTCATGCAGAACATGCTGAGCTCACTACCTGCTTCCACAACGGTTGTGTTGGTGACACATAAAGCCAGCCTGCTACGGTTGGTTGATCGGGTAATCGTGATGGATCAGGGCCGAGTCCTGATGGATGGTGCGCGTAGCGAGATTTTGGCCAAACTCACCACGCCCGTGCCAACGCCGCACAGTCACGAATCTCCGCATGACGTAGTCACTGCGCATGTAAGCAACCCGATGCAGGCATCATCATGAATTCATCCGAAACTCGCGGCAGCCTGGTCATCTGGATCAGTCTACTGGCACTGCTCTGCTTCTTCGTATGGGCATCACAAGCTGAACTGGAACAGATCACCCGTGCACCAGGACAAATTATTGCCAGTGGACGCACCCAAGTGATACAAGCCAGCGATGGCGGTGTCTTACAATCATTGATGGTCAAAGAAGGAGATACCGTCGAGCGCGGTCAGGTGCTGGCATTACTCGATCGCCAGAAGTTACGCGCCTCTTACCAAGAGACACGCTCGCGTGAGCTGGCGCTGCGTGCGACCGTATCTCGCCTTCAAGCAGAAGTCGTCGGTAGTGAGCCTACTTTCGCGGCAGAGAATGAAGGCTATCCACAGTTTCGCGCAAATCAACTCGCCCTCTTACAAAAACGCCGCGCATCGATCAATGAAGAAATCGCTTCCTTGCGCAAGCTACTTGAACTCGCACAACGTGAGCTTGCCATGACTGCACCGCTGGTTACTACCGGCGATGTATCGCAGGCGGATGTATTGAAGCTTGAGCGCCAGGTGGCAGATTTACAGGCACAGATTACGAATCGTCAGAATAAATATTTGCAAGATACGCAGACTGATTTGTCACGCGCAGAAGAAGAACTCGCAGGTGTGCAGCAGATGTTAGCGCAACGTGCCGATTTGCTGTCACGTACTGAGTTGCGCGCACCGATGCGTGGCGTGGTGAAGAACATTCGCATGAATACCATCGGCGGCACGCTGAAGCCAACCGAAGAGCTGATGCAAATCGTGCCAATTGAAAATGAGCTGTTGGTCGAGGCACGCATCCGCCCAACAGATATCGCTTTCATTCATACGGGCCAAACCGCTAGCGTAAAGATCGACGCCTATGACTACACGCTGTACGGCTGGCTGGAAGGCAAAGTCAGTTATCTTAGCCCGGACACATTGACCGAGGACCTAAGGCAAGGTGAACAAGCGTATTACCGCATGCAGGTTCGTGCCGATGATAAACGCTTCGCTAAACAAGTCAGAGAAGCGATTCAACTACAACCTGGCATGACCGTGACGGTCGAGGTCAAGACCGGCAAAAATACCGTGCTGCGCTATCTTGCAAAACCCATCGTGAAAACGATGCGCGAGGCCATGGTCGAGAAGTAAAACCATCGGTAGAGAAACTATCAGTCAGGCCAGACCACCTGCGCCTGCAAGACACCCCTCAGAGCATTACAAACGCACACGACCTCTGCGTTCTGAAGATCAGCGCGAGTAATCGTATGCTCAATAGCGTTCCAGTTGTCATCTTCTAGTAATCGTGCACGCATCACACCCGGCAATACACCAGCAGACAGTGGCGGCGTCATCCATTGACCATTGAGTTTGACGAACACATTACTCCGCCCTCCCTCGGTCAACTCACCGCGCTCATTGAAGAACAGCGTATCAAAGGCGCCGACTGCTTCTGCATGCTTCCAGCCCTCATCGTAAACATGTCGTAGCGTTGTTTTATGGGCGAGCAGCAGATCATCCGATCGCATTACGATGGTCGACAACAGTACTTGCGTCGGCTGCTGTACCGGCATGATCGGTGCTTTACTCAGTTGAATCTCGCCGTTCGCATTCAAACTCAGACGAAGTCGGTAGTCTTGATCATCGGATATCTGCGCACACTCTGTGGAAACGCGCTGACGCGCCTCGGCTGGATCAAATGAAAACCCGAAGATATGTGCCGACGATGCAATCCGTTCTAAATGCCGATCCAGTAATTCGCAGCCTCGCGCAGAAGCACGCATCGTCTCAAACAAACTGAATGTCGATTGCAAGCCGGTGAGAAAGCGTGCCTTCAACAGGCATTCCTGATACTCATTTTCCGCATTACTATCATACACAATACCGGCCCCAATACCCATCTCTCCTTGTCGGCGGCGATGCTGATCCGGGGCCTCAAGCAGTAGGGTTCGAATTGGCACCGACAGCATGAAATCACCTAATGGGTAATTAGATTCCGGTGGATCAAACCAACCAATACCACCGGTGTACAAGTGCCTGGGCCAGCGCTCGAGTTCATGGAGTATCTGCATCGAGCGACGCTTGGGTGCGCCGGTAATAGAGCCACAAGGGTAAAGCGCCTCAAACACCTCCGGCAGCGCGATATCAGGGCGCGCATCAGCGACAATGGTCGATGTCATTTGCAGCACCGCACCGAATCGTTCAACGGAAAAAAGATCGGGTACACGTACAGATCCAGTCTGCGCAATACGTCCTAGATCGTTGCGCAACAGGTCAACGATCATCAGGTTTTCTGCCCGTTCTTTTTCGTCTTCACGCAAGGCCTGCGCACGTTGTGCATTCAGCCCATGATCATCACTCGCCGCTGCGGTACCCTTCATTGGTTGGCATGTCAGCTTTCCTTGTGCATGGCTGACAAACAATTCCGGCGATAGCGACAATACCGATGAACCGTCGGGTAATGTGATGAATGCGCCATAAGGTACCGGCTGCCGTTTACGCAAGGCGCTATACAGTGCAACCGGATCGCCGGTGAAATCAAAACGCAAGGGAAAGGTAAAGTTGACCTGATAAGTGTCGCCGGCTTCGATGTAGCGATGAATCTTGTCGACTGCCTGTACGAACTCCTGCTCTGGCAACATGGCCCGGGTTCCGGTAATCGCGTAAGCGTCCGATGTGCTTGCTTTGATCAGCCAGTCATCGACCTCATCGGAATTTAGTCGATCACAGGCCTTAAACAACAGCGCCGTGATCAATGGCCTATCGCCACTATCATCGTCAGTACTTGTAATTAGCTTATCGCCTAAGTTTGCGTGATCAGTTTTGCTACCGATGCCGTGCAAGACATGACCAAACTCATAAGCAAACAGCGTAACTGCATGCAAACCAGTATCGAGTGCTTGCTGCAATTCGGCAAAGAAACGATGGTAGTCATCTCCGGGATTCAAATACAACGCGCCTGCGCATTGGGTATATCGCCGCGAGCGCCGTTCGGATGAAGTGAGATCACTGGCATCGTCCAGTAAAGCAAATACAGCATCACTCATGACGAGAACTCGATATCAGCCTGGGGTAGGTGGCTTGCCATAAAGTCGATCAGTACCCGTACTCGATGCGGTACCTGACGATTGCCCGGCAAGATTGCGTACAGCCCAAGCTCCGGCAATGCGTAATCCTCCAGTAATTTGGTGACGCGACCCGTCGCAAGGTAAGGTTCTGCCACAAAATCAGGTTGCACCGTGATACCAAAACCGCGCGCTGCTGCCTCGGTCAGTGCCTCGCCATTGCCGGCACTGATGCGCGACGGTACGGAAAAACTTTTCCATTGGCCTTCGACGCGATAGACCCAACCGGAGGCGACGCCCGGGCTGTTGTAGGCCAGGCATTCATGTTGCGCAAGTTCTGCCGGATGAAGTGGCTTGCCAAAGCGCGCGAGATAGTCGGGAGAGGCGAGCGTATACAAATGAATGCTACCCATGCGACGCGCCACCTCGGTCGGCCCGGGTTGTCCGGTGATACGAATCGCTAGATCGACTCCCTCCTCGATCAGATTGACGCGGCGGTCGGTGTAATCCATGTCGAGCGATACCTCCGGGTGTTGGCGTGCGAAGTCGAGCAGTATCGGCAGCATACGCTTCAAGCCAAAGCTCAACGGCAAACTGATACGAAGATGACCGCGCGCCGCGAGTCGCTGCTCGGCGATACCGGTCTCGGCCGATTCAACCAGATTCAGAATAACCCGGCATTTCTCAAGATAAGCTGCACCAGCCGAGGTCAGCGTCAAACGACGGGTGCTGCGCGCCATCAATTTCACCCCAAGGTGCTGCTCCAGTGCTGCAACTTGTCGCGTGATCATCGACCGCGCAACCCCCATTTGCTGCGCCACCGCCGAGAAACTACTGAGTTCGGCGACCCGTACAAACACATGCATGGCAGATAAACGGTCCATTGTTGCATTCCAAGGAACAAATATTTGCTGATTGTCCTCTTTTTCTTTGCAATTGGCACAGGTACAGTCCGCTGCACTTAGGTCGCACGCAAGGCCTCCGCCAGAGTCCGATCTACCAACCAGCCCGCCCGAGCTGCTACCAGCGGACTGTTTTTCTCCCGAATTTGACTGCTATCGTGAACCTGCCCTCGCTTTTTCTGCCCCATGGCGCACCAACTTTCGCGCTGCGCCCCGGCGCCGCGGGTCTGGCCATGAGCCGAATCGCCGCCAGCCTGCCGCGCCCGCGAGCGATCGTGATCGTGAGCCCGCACTGGGATACCCAAACGCCGACTGTCGGCACCGGCGAACGGCTTGAGACCATCCATGATTTCTATGGCTTCCCGGCCGAGTTGTATGAGATTCAATATCCGGCGACCGGATGCCCCGAGGCTGCGCGCGAGGTGGTCGACGCATTGCGCACGGCCGGACTAGCCGTGGAAGAAGCGCCCGGTCATGGTCTGGATCATGGTGCATGGGTACCCTTGCGCCAGATGTACCCAGATGCCGATGTGCCCATAGTGCCGCTGTCTTTGCAAAGCCATCGCGGCGTTAGCGGCGCATTTCAACTCGGTCAGGCGCTGGCGCCACTGCGCGCACAAGGCTTTTTGATTATTGGGTCAGGCAACATCACGCACAATCTGGGTGACTATCGCATCGCAAATGCGCAGCCCGGCGTGACTTTCGATTATCTGCGTCACTTCCCGCACTGGATGACTGAGCACTTACATCAGCATGATCTTGAAGCGCTGCTGGACTATCGTCGCCTCGCACCGGATGCAGTTCGCGCGCATCCGACCGATGAGCACCTGCAGCCCCTGTATGTCGCGCTTGNNNGTGCAGCGGGCGAGCGGCCAGCGGTTGAACATCTGCATACCGGCATCAGCGACTATGTACTCGCCATGGATGCTTACGCTTTCACGACACTGCAATGATCATGGATGATACTCATACGATGGAACATGAAACAGTAGCGCAGTACACCGGTACCGCTAAGGTGCTTCACTGGCTGATGGCGCTGCTGATCATCGGCTTGTTCGCGCTTGGGCAATACATGAGCGATCTGTCGATGTCGCCGCGTAAGCTGCAGCTCTACTCTTGGCATAAATGGGTTGGTGTGACCGTATTTTTTCTACTGCTGGTTCGTGTTGGCTGGCGCATCACGCATCAACCACCCGCCCTACCCGAGCAAATGTCGAAGTATCAGCGTCTTGCGTCGCATGTCGGACATGCTGCGCTATACCTGTTGATGCTTGCCATACCCATCTCGGGTTGGTTAATGAGTTCGGCCAAGGGCTATCAGACGGTTTGGTTTAGTGTTTTACCCATTCCTGATTTGCTTGGCAAGGACAAACAACTTGGTGACACCCTAGCTGAGTTACATGGTGCGCTGAATGGCTTGTTAATGTTTATTCTCGCAGTCCATGTATTAGCCGCGCTGAAGCATCATTTTATTGACCGCGACAACATTCTCAGACGGATACTGCCGTCTTCGAAAGCTTCATCACTACCGCAGTAAAACCTTAACCCTTGGAGGAACAATAATGAAAACGATTTCACGATTAATCACCACACTAGCCCTCAGCGCCGCAGTTGTCGCACCGGCAT
The DNA here is from genome assembly GCA_026399895.1 of Burkholderiales bacterium. Taxonomy (GTDB): domain Bacteria; phylum Pseudomonadota; class Gammaproteobacteria; order Burkholderiales; family Burkholderiaceae_D; genus Pernthalerella. The sequence goes on along the minus strand of JAPLQC010000022.1, from coordinate 140,975 downwards.
TCGCTGCACCCGTGAGCTATGGTGTCGAGGCGAACCATACTTTCCCACGCTTCTCGTATACTCACCTCGGCTTTACCACGCAGCAATCGCGCTTTGATAAAACCACCGGCACCGTGGTGTACGACAAAGAAGGTCGCACCGGCTCGGTTAACATCACGATTGAGACTAACTCGGTGAGCACGGGTTCTACGCTATTTAACCAGCATATTCAGGCTGAAGATTTTCTGGATACTGCCAAGTACCCTACCGTGACCTTCAAGTCGACCAAGGTGAATTTTGATGGCGAGAAGCCAGTCAGCATCGAAGGCGATCTGACGATGAAAGGCATCACCAAGCGCGTCACACTGACAGTCACCCGCTTCCTCGCAGCACCACACCCGATCCAGAAGAAAGACACGATCGGTGCGGATGCCTACACTATCGTCAAGCGTACTGACTTCAACATGGGCAAGTATGCACCTGCCGTTAGGCGTTAGCACAGTTCAGGTCAATCAGATTCATGGCCTGTAGCATCAAGCGCCATTGTTCGCTGCGCCATTACTGCCCTTGACAACAACGATCTGTGCCTCGAAGGCGCGCAGACGCTTGTATACCGAGATCAGCTCAACAATCGTGCTCCAGCTACGCACCAAGAACTGGAACGACATCTCCACACGGCCGAAAGCGCGCACGATCTGCTGCATCACGCCCAATGTGATTGCGCCCGAAACCACCGTGGGGCCGAGCGCAATGTAAGGTACCAACACACCGAACTGCAAATAGCTGAACTTAGCGATATCGAAGTACATGTAATGGAAAAACAGGCGGAAGTAATTTTCACGTACATGTGAAAACAACGCCTTCACCACAGGTTCGCTTGCGCGCGCGCCATCGTCTTCTGCGTGCACCAACTCTTTACGATACGCCGCCTCAACTCGCTGGTTATTAAACTCCAAGCCGGGCAGCTTAATGCCCACCAGCGCCAAAACCACCGTCCCAAACAAAGCAAACAAAATCGCCACGTACACCAGTGCATGCTCTACTTGCCCCAGCACCGGAACCTCGGACACTTTCTTCGAGAGATTCCAGAGAATCGGCAAGAACGCGAACAAGGTCATCAGCGAATCCATCATGTTGGAACCCAGCGATTCCATGATTGCCGAGAAGCGCTTGGTATCTTCCTGTACCCGCTGACTTGCCCCCTCGATATGACGCAGCGTTGACCAATGCGCCATGTAGTAATCATTCATCGCATCGCGCCAGCGAAATACCCAATGCTTAGTAAAGAAGGCCAGCAATACCGCCACCAGCACATAGGTGCCAGCCAGCTTGGCGAAAGTCATGAGGAAACCGAAAAACTCATCCAGCGTCACGTTACCCGGCTGGGCCAGCGCCTTTTGCACAACGTCATAGAAGCCACCGAACCAGTCATTAATGGCTACATCAATCTGCACCTGATACCAAGTGCCGAGCAAAATTATTGCAGCGCCCGGCCACGACCAAAGTAACCAACGACGCGATAAAAAGAAAGAATTAAACATGGGATGTCTCTTGCAGCATTATTTTATTTTGAAGTTTTCGCAGGGGTCAGACCGCTCCGCCGGCTCACTCAACCAGACGATGTCATAGCGCCCTGCCAAGGACTTTACCAGTTCTTCGCGCGGGCTGTCGGCCTCATAGAAACCGACTGCGGTTTGTTTTAATGCGGGTGCAAGCGCGCTCAGTGCTTGCGGTACACCATAGTCCTTGCGCACATGGCCATTACCCGCAACCAGCACTGATGGTGCATGATCAAGCAGCGCCTGCGCCATCGAGAGATCGGTTGCACGCTGCACCAAACGCATGGGTTGCAGATACTTTTCTGGCAGCTTGCCACAATGGCCATCGATTAAATCCTGATCCAACCGCCGACTCGCATCTGCACTGAGGGAAGCAGTTTTATAGGCTTGCGCCATCGGGCTGGATAGCGCCAACTCGCCCTGTGCGAATAACTGCTTCGAGAAGCCTTTGGGCAGATTGCCGCCGATAAGCTGCAGTTTGGCGCCGCGTATAGCATCGAACAAGGGCGAGTGCAGTGGCCACTGCCATGCCTTGGCATCAAATCCCGCAGCTTCAAGATCAGTCAGCAGTCCGCCCTCACGCTTAACGCGAGCTCCTGAAGGTAAGTGCTCGGCAATGACGCTTAATTTGTCGCGGGCGATTTGTTTGATCAGCTGCGCACGTAACGCATGGTGCTTCGCGTTATCGTGAAGCTCACCCAATAACACAATATCCTGCGTGCGTAGTCTATCGACCAGCATCTGTTCGCTGATCTCTTGCCCGCTACGCAGATCGATGATCTGCGCGTGAGTCGATTGCATCGCCAACAGCAGGCCTAGCAGCGATAGTAGCTGTGATAACAGCGGTGATAACAGCGGTGAGCGATAAATCACTGACAGGCCCTATGCCTTACGCTGGCGCGCTGTATCGCATAATGCGGCGAGAAGCTTGCGAAGATTCTCCGCAGTGGGCTCGTCGATCAGTTTGCCATCAGCGTCGAATTTAGATGGCGCAGTCGAGATCATGACTTCAGGCCGGTTCAGCAAATGGCTGTTGAGATAGATGAACACCTGCCTTAACTGATACTGCGCGCGCGAAGTCCCTAGCCCACCTGGCGTAGCACCCATCAGCGCGATCGGCTTTCCATCGAAAGGCTGATCAGGTGGGCGCGATGCCCAGTCGATGGCATTCTTCAGCACACCGGGAAACGAGTAGTTGTACTCGGGTGTCGCAATAACGATTGCGTCGGCCGCATTAATTTGTTCGCGCAGTCGTTGCACTGACTGCGGCAAACCCTGCACGCGAAGCTCTTCATTATAGAGCGGAACCTCCGACAAATCAGCCAACGAGAACGTGACGCCATCGGGCAACAGCGTAGCGCATGCGCGCAGCGCTGCAGTGTTGAGTGAAGCTTGGCGCAAGCTACCGGAGATACCTAGGATATGCATAAGAGACTTTCTCGTTTGATGGGGCGCAGCAACTAGTCTGCCTTCACACCTTCGACCTGTATTGCCAACTTGATCTCAGGCGAGAAGCGGGGCAAGCCAATGTTCATGCCAAAGTCACTACGATCAAAGCGGCCATGCGCATCTGCGCCACAGACCTCGCGCTTATGGAGCGGATGAATCAGGCATTTGAAGTGCGTGAGCGTCAGCGACAGCGGCTTGGTAATGCCCAACATTGTCATCTCACCTTCCACCGCAACCAGCTTATCGCCCTCATATTTCAATGCCGTGCTCTTGTAGGTGATGGTGGGAAATTTAGCGACGTTGAAAATTTCATCGCCACGCGCCTTTTCGTTCATCTTCGTATGGCCAAAATCAACGGTGCTGGCGTCGATCGATATCTCGACACTACCACCGGTTTTTGCTTGCCGATCAAGTACGATTTTCCCGCTGCTTTTGGTAAATTTTCCACGCCAGACCGAGAGACCCATGTGATCTGCTTCGAAACTGGGATAGGTGTGACTCGGGTCGATGTTATACACCTGCGCCGAGGCACAAGTCGCCATCAACAAAAAAGGAATAAGAATCAGCTTCTTGAAATTCATGGTTTTCACTCGTTAAGTATGTTGGCTGCGTCTGATTACTGCGCGACGATATGGAATTTGATAACCACTTCATCGGCGACAACACTGGTGTCTTTCCACTCACCATCGCCGATGCCAAATACCAGGCGCTTGATCGGCACACTACCCTCAAACACCTGTACGCCACCTTCCTTCTTGACGCTGAGTGGAAATTGCAAGTCCGTCGATTTTCCTTTGAGCGTTAACTTGCCAACTACCTCGAGCTTGCCCGGGCCAATAGCGCGTATTTTGGTCGAACTAAAGGTCGCTTTCGGAAACTGTACGGCGTGGAACCATTCTTTCTTTCGGACCTCGGCGCTGTAATCCGGATCACCCAAGTCGAAACTCGCCACGTCGATCTCAACACTGGCTTTTGCATTTTCAGGTTTGGCAGCGTCGTAGTCGATTTGGGCGACGAGCTTATTGAATTTGGCGTCGACCGCGACACCCATTTGCTTGAAGGTGACGCCGACAGCTGACTTCGCTGCATCGACCTTTAACGGCGCAGCGAGCGCGCTGCTCGCCAAAAAGGCTGTGGTGACGAGCGCAATTCTTGCGATCATAGTTTTCCTTGTCTCTGGATGGCTTTAGCGTGCGGATTATGCTTTTTGAATGAATATGCACCGCGCTAACCCACCATTGTATACAGGAGTTAACAACCGCATCTGTGCCCGGATTTGCCGTCGCCCCGAGGCGCCGCCCCCGCCTAATCTGGCTCAGAAGCCTGCGCACCACCGCGCCAAAAATGCCAGCAGAGTTTACTGAGCCCGACTATTCAAGCTGAATGACGATGCGCAATGCAACCTTGACCGGCTGCCCATGAAGTCGGCCCGGCAAGAACCGTGCAGCGCGAAAACGCGTCCTCAAGTCTTCCAATAGCATTGGCGTGAGGAAGGGTATATCGATAACAAGATCAACTACATCGCCATACTCATTAATGAGTAGTAGTGCCGAGAGTGAGGGCAAACCCAAACCGTACAAGTACCACTCGGGATCTATATCTTTGAGAAGCTCGGGTCGCTCGCTCAGTGCTGATACGGGTAGATAACCGTTGATGTCCTGTAGGGTGCTTTGGCTGACGTCTCCCAATGGCTGCCCTTCGCCAATGCTGATATCAGCAGGCTGTACACCAGGGTTTTTAGTGTTTTCAGTGCTTGAAACACTCGCGGGACTAACGCTACCATCATCCAACAAGCGGACACGTAAAACACCACTGCCCATACCGGATAACGGCTGCGCCGCATGCAAGAGCAAGACCATGCTTGCCGACGCAATCATGATGGCCAGCGCAATGCAGCAAATCGGCCTTATTGCTGCTCGAGCTCGCGCCATGCCACTCTACGAACACTTGGGACGCCTCCAACATCGGTGGGTTGCACAACCGCGCTGACCGTCCCACCATCATCCGTCAGTATGCTGACGACTTGCCTACCAACACGAATCATTCGCGCACCTGCAACCATGGATGCGCTGCTGACTCGACGACCAACCGAAGTGCTTCCAGCGATCGGTAGATAACTACCGTTGATAGTGTTAAACGCATACGACCAGCTTTCGGCACGCGGACGACAGGCGTTGCTATCTGGGACATTACTCACGACCGAGAGCATCCCGAGTTGCTGCTCTGGATCGAGCACAACGCGTTCTCCAGAATCAGGTTGTGCGTCCAAATCGACATACCAACCGTCATTGACAAGCCAATCAACGCTCTCGTTACTGATGCCACGCTTACCTGCATCATCACCAGGAATCAGGCGCTTCTGTACCATCGAGGATCGCTGACGGAGGTCGCCCAGACCGCTACCACTCAGATAATCTCGAAAGGTGTAGATCGATTGGATGAATTTATCGTTGACATCACTGCTGCCAAGATAGCGTCCGGTGCCGACGCTTATCACTGGTAATGATTGATTACCCACACGAACCAAGGAGAGTTCCGGCCGAGTCGTGATCGATTGTGCATCACCACTACGCGCCAAGCGTGCCAGCGGTACGGCATCATTACCGCCAGTATCTGATGTACCGTTGATATCGAAGCGCCAGACATTACCGAGAAGGTCACCCCCGTAAACACGCTCGGCAGTGTTATCGAGTAAGCCCTCAACCCAAGCGTTGAGATGTGCAAGACCAGCAGGATTGTTGGTCGTACCAGCGCCAGTGTCGATGCGCTTGATCACCTCACCAGTAACTGCATTCAAGACAAATAGGATGCCACGGCCATTACCCGGCGTCACATTGTTGTAGCCGGAAGCGATCAGTACCACCCAAGTACCATCTCGACGCTTGGTGATGATCGATTTACCAACCGCATAGCCAAGTTGCGCCTCGATATCCGCATTGATTCGCCAAAGCAGCTTGGGTTGATCTGCTTGTGTGATATCCAGCGCATAGAACTCTCGACCTGCGGCGCCTAGCCCGGCAACAAGTATGGTGCGCCATTCTTCTGCCCTACAACTGCTAGCCGGCGCAAGGGGACAGATATCACCCACTACCGGTGTTCCATCGAGCAGATAACGAAAGTTTTTTGCTAAAGCGTTATCTGCAAGCCGCCATAACGACGGCAATGCACCGCCGGGGATAAATGCCCAGCGCTCACGACCGGTCGCCGCATCAAACGCATGCAACATGCCATCGTTCGCTGCCAGATAGACCGATCCTGGGCGATTCGCAGCGACGCGATCGCGATATTCGCCATAGTTAAGATCAGCATATCGAAATGCTGGCGGCCCAACGAACACTGGCTGTGCATTGATCGGCGCGCCAAGTACCTGCTCACGCTTTCGGAACAAGCGTAAGTTGTTGTCAGTCCGGTCTTCGTATTGAAACTGCCCGCGCAGGTAGTCAACCAGATTTTTACCGCCTGCTTGAGTTCGCTCGGCATCACTCAGCTGCGTGCACTGATCGAAACGAAATCCAACTGCAGCCGCACATCCTGCAAACAATTGACGCTCGTCGGCGCTTAATTCATCCCAATTGAATTTTTTTAGTCCACTTACACTTGATGCTGATGATAAGTAGATGCTGCGATCGTCGCTCGCTGCAGTGACACGCCGCTGCAATTGAACCGCCGCAGACCATTCAATACGATCTGACAAGCTGCCATCTGCCAGCGTAATACGGCGAGCGTCGAGTTCACCATCCCAGTACAAGCTGCGATAACGGCTGGAAAACAGTAAGTTATCGCCTTCGGCGGGCTCCTGACTACTGCTCGCTGAAGCGGCAGCAGCGCCGGTGGCAGCACGAATTGCCGATAGCGATGCCGACAAGGCATTCGCCAGAGATTCCGGACTACGCGCGCTAAAGTAACGCCCACCGCCGTTGACCGCTGCATGCCATAAGTCATCAATACGCTCCGCAGCCGGTGAATAGATGGGATCTGGCCAGTCTTTCTTACCGCGCACGATGTCCTGAAAATCACCCTCCTGTGCAGTATCGTAATCCTCGCGATAGCGCAACGTGCCATTGGCACCGAGGCCAAGCGTATGCGTCACCATATGCTGATGCGTACCGCTACGGCGCCCTGGCACTAAAGGCACATTGTTATCACACAGCTGCTCGCGCGGGCCGCAATTGCCTAAAGCCGATGTACGCAGATCATTTTCAAAATACCAGGCAGCCACGTCTGCCAATGTATTCGAGGCTCGGCCCGCACCAGTGACTTCAGCAAACGGCGTTACCGTATAAGGAAAAGATCCGGCCGACTCGATCACGGGTGTCGCCGATAGATCGCCTGCAGATACCGGTGCAACAATGAAAACCTGATTTCCCTTGGCAAAGGCACGGTAACCTTGACGTGTGATTTGTAATGAGATCCAGTGCGCCAGCTCGGCGGCCTCACTCATCAAATTCGCACCGGGCTTATGCAGGATATTGGCAAAGCTGTTCATGAGATCAGCGCCGTTGATCTTTAGACCGATCAGCACGCTATACCAAGGGTCGGGATCTGTATGGCGCGGCTCAACCGTCAGCGTTGCCATGCGCGCCGCGCGCGCACCTGCCCCACCATCAAACATGGGCCGCGGCAACTTCGTATCGGGATTACCTACATCGGTGTTGCCATCGATTTGCTTCGCTGCATAGCTACCAAATTCATCCTGACTCGTCCAATAGCCATCGGTCGATAAAATAGTCGTGTTCTGCTGGCAAGCGTATTGCAAAGGATCATGGCTACCAGTGAGCAGCTTGCCTGCATACCAACGACCTGCTTTGGCTAGCGCTGCGCGTAGCGGCGTTCCACCAGTCGGTCTTGCGGCGTAAAGCTTTTTATAGAAGTTAGTGCGGTGCTCACTAGTGAACTCGTCAATACGCAGAAAGTTGATGCTACTTTCGTTCACGCCCGCTTCACTGATGGTTGAGTAACCCACGCGATAGTTACCATCAAGCTGACTGAATGCGCGACCAACGGCTGTTTTCATGGTCAGCAAGCGTGTTCGGTGATAGCTGAACCAGTTCGCAAAATTTTTCGTTTCATCGATACCGGCTGGGCCAGAAGACTGGTTGACAATCACCTTGCGCCAGTTGCTCCGTCCCGTCGCACTGCTGTCGTAGACGGTATCGCGGCAATGATCCTCATCCGAACCATCGCCGAGGCGATCCGGCTTGTTACCTGTGTAGATGAAGTAATACGCTGGCTCGGGCAGGTTTGGCAAACCGGTATCAGTCGTCTTGCAACCCCCTGCGGCATTAGCACAATCAATGCGGTAGCTAATGTCGCCGGCACCAGAGGGCACGGGTGGTGTCGTGCTATCCGAGCGCCAGGCCATGAATGCGCTGGAAAGATCGATGCTGATCGAACCCGGCTGAAAACCATCATACAAAGCACCGAGGAAATTTTGCTGCGAGTATTCACTCCCGTCTGCATTGACCGGGACCGGGTAGCGAATAGTGGGGTTGTAGTAGATCTTATTGCACAAGCTGTTACGATAACCCACCGTATTTTGGTACTGCTGGGCCGTCACCTCGTCACCAAGAAAACTCCAGGCCATACTGCCTGAGTCATCCAAAATGAAATAGATGTTGGGCTTAACGGGTGAAGCGATTAGAAAACTAATCGGTGCCTGTGCCAAATCAGTCAGCGCGAAGCTACGAAGCATCGTCATCATGAGCAGCACTGCCAATAAAGACTTGGGATGCCAAAGTAATCGCATTACAGTCTCCTTCAGTAATGCACCAAGGTTTGAATAAAGGCCGTGGTGTTACGCGGGCCACGCACATGCACCGTGATTCGGTAGTAAACGGTATCGGATGACTGAAAACGCTTCGAAGCGCCATAGCTCAACTGGCCGCGATTGCTGCTACCGCCTTGGGCCGAGCGAAACAGCAGGCAGCTATTGGCGGCAGCGTCCGAGCTTCCTGCAGTACGACACAGTCGATGGATCACGTAACGCACGCGATGACCTGCTGCATCGATTGGTAATGCTGGCCCAGCGGTGAAGCATCTGATACCAGTGCGGGCAGCGCATTGATCATCATCCCAATCGATGGTGGCGCTTGTGCTGGTGTTGCTTTGACCGCTCAAGCTGAGGCCGACCGGTAAGCTTGCGTAGTAACCTGCTTCGGGCTGATCAGATAAAAGGTCGGTAGTCGCTGCGCGTTCCGATAGCCAGCTGATCGCTGACTCGCTACCCGACTCGGCAGCGAGCACGGCCGCCTCACGAAATGCAAAATTTCCAGCGACCAGTAGTCCACTGGCGACCGCGCGTACCAGCGCCAGCGCACCCAAGCTCATGACGACTAGAACGACCAATGCAACCACTAGTCCAGCGCCGCGACAATTTGCACGCATCGGCCGCGGTGTCATTGGTCGGCCCATAGTTGGTTACGGAGTGGCACCTCCGTCTGAAATACCCGATAGCGCCAGCAGCGCCAGTCAGCGATATGAGTCAGAGAAATATCGGTGTTCCCCAGCGCCCCGGTTGCATCACCTGCCAACCAGGTCGGCACTGGCGCGTCACAGGCTTCTTCACGACGCTGCACGCTACGCACTACGACTGCAAATCGAATGGCAAGTAAACGCTGCCAATCGCCACTGTCACCGAGCTGGCCATCAGCATCGGCGTCGATCAGAATATCGCTCCAGAAAGTAACTTGGGGTGAGACCTGCGCTCCGGAGCGCGTATCGAAGCCATATTGCAGCTGCAGATTGACGACACCATCCGCCTGTGTCGAAGTGATCCATGTACCGAGTGCAGGATCAAAACTATCCAGCTGCAGTCTCTGCTTGGCGTCTATCGAGTAACGTCGATAGCGTAAGCGCCCGAGATTCACTACCGAGCTATCGGTGGCGAATACACGACCACTCAGCAGGTTACTTACTACTGTGGGCTGTACGGTGTAAGCGCCGATACTGATGGATGCAACGCTGAGCAATGCACAGTCGGCTTGACCCGCTGCATATAACAAGAGCTGGTTGCCATTCACCACACCCAGTGTGCTGTCCAGCGTGAGCTGATTTCCGCCCATGGTGTAAGGCGCGATCAAACGAGCGGACGGTAGGGCTTGTTCGCCTGCCGCGAGAATAGTCAAGGTGTCGGGTGCGCCAGCCTGTCCTTGTATGATTGTCGCGGGTACCAGCGTAAAGCTGGCATTTGGCGTGCCAACGGAAGCACGATGGGTCACGCAACCAAGCGCTGTTGATGGGCTCAGTCCATGACCTGCGATGCGTAGCTCTCTGGCTAGCCATCCACCTGCAAAACTAATATTGATCTGCGCATCTGTACTTCCGATGGTCGATCGTCTGCGCGCATCGAACATCACCATCGTATTCAAGATAACGACCGTCGCCACCATACCAATCGCTAGCCCAACCAGCAGGTCAATCAAGCCCAGGCCATTCGAACGACGTTTAAGGGAATGGCCCATCTACTAGTCCGTCAGTCGAGTGACCACCACCAAGTGATGCTGCTGCGTATCTGAAGGCGTCTGCCAGTGAAGTATGAGCGTGATTCTTCGCTCATCATCAATCAGTAACTCAGGAAGATTCTGATTGTCGGTAATGCCGGGCAGCGTCGACCTCACACGTTCTAACCAGCGCTGATACTCGTCTGCGGATGACGTAAAGCGTTGCCGGAGTGACTGCAGAGATCGCTCTCCTGACCACATGCGACTCACTAGTTCGGAAGCAAGCAAGCTAGCCTCGCTGCGGTAGCGTGCGTTATCGCTTTCCTTCAGTGTTGCTGTGAGCAGGGCGAGTAATGATAAAAGTCCGACTGAAAACACTAGCACAGCGAGCAGACTCTCGATCAGCGCACTACCCCCAATGCGCAATGAAGTTGCCGATGTGCGCATAGGCCGTCAGTCGCAAGCCGTTGGATGAGATGCGCTTGCGGATGGATCGCATATGCGCGCCATACCCTGCGCTGAAATAAGTACCACTATTCGCCGCACACTCGGCTCATTGTTGTAGGTGATATCGATGCGAGCGATATCATCCCCGGTCGCTATATCGGCTGCAGCGCCCGTCGCATCAAAACGTACGCCCGCCGGCATACTGGTACCTGCGTTAATGGCCGTATTCGCCGATGGCATTGCCGTTAGCACAGCGGCGCCCCAGCGCACTGAAGTCCCCAGATCAGTCGTTTGTTGTCGTATCAGTGTGGGGCAACGCGCTGTACTCTGGGTACAGCCAAGCTGCCATCCAGGTCTTCCCTGTGTATCAGGCAGCTGCAGCCGAACCGATGCATTACGCGTGACCGCCTCAGCGCGAGCAGCATGCAGTGTCGCGAGCAAGGAAGACGCACTGGATCGCACTTCGATATCTCTAACCCATTGCCCCATCGCAGGCGCAGCGATTGCGAGTACGCACGCGCTTAACGTCAAGGCAATCAGCAGTTCGATGAGTGTCAGGCCACGCGACAACGTCGGCGGATAGGGCGTCAGCATGTCGCACCCCGCTTCATAACCCAGCAATCAAGTGGTGCTGTACCCCAAGCTACCGGCAACGATATCGTACGTGTCTGACCCTGTTGATCGATGGTGTAAGCGAAACCCGCCATCGCACCACTACCAGTGGCCGTGAGTAAAAACGATTGCCCATCCGGTGGCACACTGCAACTGAACAAGAAACGTTCGCTGCTAGGCAGCGTGATGCCGCATGCAGTACCGTTGCGGTAGCTGCGATTGTCTTGGTAGTACTGCTCGAGACGCAAAGCACTCAGCTGAAGACCGCTGCTCATCTCGGGCAGATACGAACGTAGCGCATGATCGCGATACGCGGGCACGGCAAATGCCGCAATAATGGCTGCAATCGTAAGCGCGACCATCAGCTCGACCAGGCTGAAGCCGGCCTGAAGTGAATCGTCGGTCATCGCACACCGTGATGTGGGGTGAAGCTAGGAATTAGCCTAGTAAGCTTGAAGAATTCCGAAGCCTTCGCCAGCAAAAGTTAAGGGCGACACTAACAATTCAAATGAGTTGATCAGTCATCGACGCATCTGACCGATTGATGACGATCAAGTGGGCGCTGTTCGGTTTACGGGTAAAACGCAGGCATCGATGATGCGAAGATCATTATCGCGAGCGAAGTCGCGAAGGAAGAAATAGGCTAGCGGCTCCAGCGCGTGTAGCCGATGATCGACTAATACTGAACGCACGCCTTCAATCAACGCTGGGGTGACATACGGGGAGTAGCGCAGGTGTTGGTCAAAACCACCTGCTTGGTCGGGATGAAAACGGCCCATGATGCCGCACAAACGATCCGCCCAATCGCTTGGTCGAAAAGCACGGCCTACGCTGGTCTGGCCCTGAATAATGAAATCAGTGACTGGGACGGTGGAATCTGGGGAGGTACTGGACATCTTGGAGGGGCGGCTAAGGCGTTATCTTACCGGACCACGCCACCCAAGCAAAGCGAGACCTAGGGTAAGTGCCCTACAGCCACACACACAGTCTATTTACCCAAGCCAATTCGCAACAGACACCATCAACAGCAACAAAATCCACAGCAACAGCGCACGCCAAATCAGGCCGACAGTACTCTGCAGGGCCCGTAGTGAAGGCTCATCGCCCGGCAGAATTTCGACATCGGGATTGGATTCAATCGCTGCGATATCAACACCGGGCATATCGGGTGCATACTCAGCAGGCGTACCAAGTCTGACGCCCATGGCACCACTGCCTGAAGCGAGAATGATGCCCTCGGATTCATTGCGCCAGCGATGCGCAAAATTGCGCCAGGCATACACAGCATCTTCGAAATTACCAACGATCGCGAAAGCACTTGCAGTCAGGCGGGCTGGTACCCAATCGATAATTTGGAACGCCCGCCGCGCAAAGTGGCCGAATGGCTCGTCCTTCAGATGTTCAGGCTGATTCCAGCTACGCGATAGATACTCTGCAACACGGTACAACACCGCACCTGCGGGACCGATCGGAAGCAGCAGCCAGAAGAACACGCCGAACACATGCTGATGCGTCGTCATCAGCGCGCGCTCAACCGCGATCCGGACAATTTCGGTAGCGTCCATGTCGCTGGTATCCGAGCGTATCCACTCGGCCAGCAGCCGACGCGCCTCGGGCAGATTGCTTTCGTTAAGCGCGATTTGAATCGCCGAAAAATAATGGCTGTAGTGCCGGAATCCGAGGGTGAGATAAACAATCAGTATGGTCCAGGCCAGCTGCGCGATGACACTAAAAGCGCCCAGTAGCCAGTAGATCATTAGTGTCGGCAACACCAGCAGCGACATCATGACAATCCAACCCAGCCGACCGTGCTCAGCGCGGCCGGCATTGAAGCTTTGCTCGACGCGGGCCGCCAGCGCAATTACCCAGCCATAGATCACATTGTCTCTGCGCAGCGGCCGGAATTGTTCCAGAACCAGTGCGATCAGTATGGAGAACAGAGTCATGGCTGAGAAACAGAAAAATTCGCGTTAGGCGCTAGCTTAACAGGTAGTGCAACGCCGTCCACTTAAGGAGCTGATTGAGCCAATTTTTTGGGGCCGCTGTCTAGGCGCAACCAACAACGCCAGCGACATTTTGATGAAGCAGCCTAGTCAGCGCGTAGGAAGTGGTAAAGGTTACGCAACATCGCTGCCGTCGCGCCCCAAATGAAATACTGCTCATAGGGCATGCAGTAAAAGCTTCGGCGGCCGGGCCGATTGGGGAGCACGGCGCTGCGGCGCTGATGGTTAGCACCATTCATTAGAAAGGCCATCGGTACTTCGAAAATTTCAGCGACCTCGAAGCTATCGGCCTCTAGCTCGAAGGGCGGGTGCACCAAGGCGGCGACCGGTGTCACCCGGAAACCGGTACCGGTCTGATAATCCGGCAGGCAACCGATCACCTCGATATGACGACGCGACAAACCGATCTCTTCCTCGGTCTCGCGCAAGGCGGTCGCGACTGGGTCAGTATCTTCGGCATCGACTCGCCCACCGGGGAAGCTGATCTGTCCGGCGTGGTCATTCAGGTGCGCGGTTCGCAGGGTCAGCAACAGGTTGAGCTGATTCTGACGCAGCACCATCGGCAGCAGTACCGCGGCAGGCACCGGTTCGCGTTGGTCAGTATTCAGTTCGGGCTCAACAACAAACTCGGGCGTCCAGATGGTGGGTTGCGCAAAACGCTGCCGTAACCAGTCGGGCGAGAGACGTGACTGGTGGAGCGCAGGCTCATTCGCGACTGCGTCGATGTTGGCGTGTGCCGGATCAAAAATCATCCTGCTATTTGCATCCTGCAAAACCCGTCTGCACTGGGATTGACGACGGCATCAAAAGAAAAAGGGCACGCTCGGTGCCCTTCTGGTTGACGCGGTGGGGCTTACTTCGCAGCCGCTTCGACCTTACGGCTTGGCAACTTTTCGCGAATACGCGCCGACTTACCGGAACGCTCACGCAAGTAGTACAGCTTGGCACGGCGCACATCACCACGACGCTTCACCTCGATGGAGGCGATCAGCGGCGAGTACAACTGGAAAGTACGCTCGACACCCTCGCCCGAGGAAATCTTGCGGACGATGAAATTCGAGTTAAGGCCACGGTTACGGCGCGAGATCACGACGCCTTCATAGGCCTGCACACGTTTGCGGTTACCTTCAACCACATTCACGTTAACCACCACGGTGTCACCGGGTGCAAATTCAGGGATTTTCTTGCCGAGACGGGCAATCTCTTCCTGTTCGAGTTGTTGGATCAGATCCATTAATTTATCTCCTAAACCATCTTGCCGGCGCAAGAGTCCCTCGGGTGAGGCACTCTACTGAACTGCATGCCCGGTAGAGGATGGGGTTTAACAAAATCGGGCTAACACCCGAAACTACGACCTACTGCGTTTGCTGCTACTGCTACTTTTTTTGTTACTGCTACTGCAATTTCTTCAGCAGGGCTTCATCCGCCTTGCTCAATAAACCTTGTTCGCGCGCTGCGACAATCAATTCGGGCCGCTTGCGCAATGTCTCTGTCAGCGATTGCTCGCGCCGCCATTTCGCGATCTCCGCATGATGCCCACCGAGCAGCACCGCTGGCACCGGCTCACCTTCGTACACTTCGGGCCGGGTGTAATGCGGACAATCCAACAGCCCATTAACGAAGCTATCTTCGACTGCGGAGGCATCGTCATTCAGCACGCCCGGTAGCAATCGAATCACTGCATCCATCAGCGCCATCGCCGGCAACTCGCCACCCGACAGCACAAAATCACCGAGGCTAATTTCTTCATCGACACAGCTATCGATTAATCGCTGGTCTACCGCCTCATACCGACCACATAACAGCACCAGCCCCGGCTCATCCGCCAACTGTTTCACCTTGCGGTGATTTAACGGCGCGCCCTGCGGCGACAAGTAAATCGTGCGAGGCGTGGGGATGCCGGCTTGCTGCTGTCTTGCTTTTGCTGCTGTGATCGCGGCCTCAAGTGGCGCCGCCATCATCACCATACCTGGGCCACCACCATAAGGCCGATCGTCCACCGTGCGGTGCTTGTCACTGGTGAAATCTCGCGGATTCCACACATGCAGCCCCACTTGTTGCTGCTCGAACGCGCGACGCGTGATGCCGTGCTGCGTTAGTGCATCGAACATCTCGGGGAAGAGTGTCACAACATCGAACTCCATCACTCCCCCTGTTCGCTAGCGCGATCAGTAATCTTTATCCCAGTCGACCGTCATTTGGCGGTTCAACTGATCCACTTTACT
Source organism: Burkholderiales bacterium (assembly GCA_026399895.1). Classification (GTDB taxonomy): domain Bacteria; phylum Pseudomonadota; class Gammaproteobacteria; order Burkholderiales; family Burkholderiaceae_D; genus Pernthalerella. The sequence continues at coordinate 125,262 of JAPLQC010000022.1, read as the reverse complement.
CACGAAGTGGTCCACGAACGGGATCAACAACTCCTGCGCCACTTTTTCACCCACCGGTGGTGGCTGAACCCGCAAGATCGGATGCGCGCCGTTGTCGATCAGACCAACCACCTCACCCAAGGACTCACCAGCGAGGTTGATGACGCTGTGGCCGATAAGATCGACCCAATAAAACTCTTCTTCACCCAGTGGCGGGAAGTGTGCGCGCCGGATGTGTACCGTTGCGCCGCGCAGATTCTCTGCAGCGTCGCGGCCCTCAATTCCCATCAGGTGCGCAACAACATCCTCACCTTGGGCCCGCACCTGCAACACTTCCACATCATGCAAAGCGGGTTTGTCTAACCACCAGGTCTTTGCAGACGTTAGTGCGCTCGCTTCGGCGGAGTAGGGCTTCAGCCTGACCCAGCCTGCAATGCCAAACGCACCCGATACATGCGCCACCAGCACCAGATCATCGGGGATCACAAGCCCCGAGCTGCTGCCAGCGGTCAAATCAGGCTGCTTTCTTGCCCGACGACTTCACCAGACGCTCAACGGTCGGCGACAGCTGCGCGCCAACGCCTTGCCAGTGGGCGAGACGGTCTTGATTGATGTTGAAACCAACGGCTGCGCCCGAGGCGATCGGGTTGTAGAAACCGATACGCTCAATGAAGCGGCCATCGCGACGGTTGCGCGAATCGGTAGCAACGATGTTGTAAAACGGGCGCTTTTTGGAGCCGCCGCGGGATAGACGAATTACGACCATGATGTTCTCGAAAAATGGGTACTGGCTGGGAAAAAGAGCGAGATTATAGCCGGTTTCAAGCGCTTGGACCAAGAAAGCAGGCCCTCCTGGCTTCGCCAACACCCCGGCCAACGCATCGCGCGTCTGGAAAATACTTATTTTGACAAGCCTGCGGCCCAAAACGGGCACGAAACAGCGGACGGACGAACTTCCGATTGATTGCTTTTTTGGAACGCCCTATTCAGAACGCCTCAACTTCCAGAGCCATCACGCCCGCACTACCCTCCACGATCGCGTCGCGCGAGGCTCCCGCCGTCGCTATATAGTGATCCGCAAAGAAGCGCGCGGTTGCGATCTTGGTCTTGAAAAATGCCGCGTCACCGCCGCCGGCCGCCAACTTCTGCTGTGAGACCAGCGCAGCACGCGCCATTTGCCAGCCACCGAGCACGACGCCTGCCATTTTCAAGTAGGGCACGCTACCGGCGAACACGGCTTTGATGTCTGCCTTGACGTTTGCGACCATGTAATCAACCACCTGCTCCATGGCATCAGCGGCAGCAGATAAGCGGCGCGCAATCGCATGCAGATCGGTGTGATCCGTCTTGTTCAATTCAGCGACGGTCGCTCGTACTTGATTAATGATTCCTTTGGCTACAGCACCGCCATCACGCACGGTCTTACGACCAATCAGGTCGTTCGCCTGAATTGCGGTGGTGCCCTCGTAGATCGTCAGAATGCGCGCGTCGCGGTAGTACTGGGCGGCACCGGTTTCCTCGATGAAGCCCATGCCACCGTGTACCTGTACACCGGTCGATGCAACATCCACCGACATCTCAGTCGACCAACCCTTCACGATCGGCACCATGAACTCGTAGAAAGTCAGGTTCGCTTTTTTAGTGGCCTCATCCGGGTGGTAATGCGCAGCGTCGAAAGCCGCAGCTGTGACATAAGCCAGTGCGCGTGCAGCCTCGGTCTGCGCACGCATGCTCATCAGCATGCGACGCACATCCGGATGATGAATGATAGCCACCGCACCCGACGAACCTGACAGATCACGTGACTGCAAGCGGTCTTTCGCGTACTGCGTCGCTTTTTGGTAAGCGCGATCAGCCAGTGCAATGCCTTGCATACCAACGCCAAAACGCGCGGCATTCATCATGATGAACATGTACTCAAGACCGCGATTTTCCTGGCCGACCAGATAACCGATCGCACCACCGTTGTCGCCATACTGCAGCACCGCGGTCGGGCTCGCCTTGATGCCAAGCTTGTGCTCGATCGATACGCAGTGCACATCATTGCGCGCACCCAACGAGCCGTCGGCATTCACCAAAAACTTCGGCACGATGAAGAGCGAAATCCCCTTCACACCCTCGGGTGCGTCTGGCGTACGCGCCAACACCAAGTGAATGATGTTTTCGGCCATGTCGTGCTCGCCGAACGTGATGTAAATCTTGGTACCGAATACCTTGTAGCTGCCATCACCATTCGGCAGTGCACGTGTACGCACCAGCGCAAGATCAGAGCCGGCTTGCGGTTCGGTGAGATTCATAGTGCCGGTCCATTCACCCGACACCATTTTTGGAATGTACATCTGCTGCTGGGCTTCGCTGCCCGCCGTCATCAGTGCCTCGATCGCACCATCAGTCAACAAGGGGCACAGTGCAAACGATAAATTAGCGGCATTGACCATCTCGGCGCACGGTGTGCCGAGCAGCTTGGGCAGGCCTTGACCGCCAAATGCCTGCGGGTGCTGCAGCCCTTGCCAGCCGGCCTCGACGAAACCACGGAATGCTTCTTTGAATCCGGGCGTAGTACTGACTTCCCCATCGCGCCAGACGCTGGGCTGCTGATCGCCGGTCCAATTCAATGGCGCCAGTACCTCGGTACAGAACTTCGCGTTCTCTTCGAGTACCGCTTCGGCAGTATCCGGTGTCGCGTCTTCACAGCCCGGCATTTCACTGATCTCATTCAATGCGGCCAGCTCGTTCATCACGAACAGCATGTCCTTCAGCGGGGCGGTGTAACTCATGAGTGTCTCCGAATATTTTTCTGCTTGTGTTCTAAAACATGGAGCGCGGAACACTGCTCGCGCCAAACCAACAAGCGCCTGTCGACGCTTGTTAATGCGTTACCGGCTTAGCCGAGTTCCTTGACCAAGGCGGGCACTGCCTCGAACAAATCAGCGACCAGACCATAGTCAGCCACACTGAAAATCGGCGCTTCAGCGTCTTTGTTGATCGCAACAATGGTTTTCGAATCCTTCATGCCGGCGAGATGCTGAATCGCACCTGAAATGCCGACCGCGATATACAACTGCGGCGCGACGATCTTACCGGTCTGGCCCACTTGCCAGTCGTTCGGTACATAGCCGGCATCAACTGCAGCACGCGAAGCACCCATAGCCGCGCCCAGCTTGTCGGCCAGCGGCTCAAGAATCTTGAAGTTCTCGGCCGAACCAATGCCACGCCCACCAGACACAATCACTTTGGCTGCGGTCAGTTCTGGGCGATCAGATTTCGCCAGTTCACGCGAGACGAAGTTGGATTTTCCGGAGTCGGCCACGGCATCGATTTTCTCGATCGCTGCGCTACCACCCACCGCCGCCGCATCAAAGCCGGTGGCGCGCACTGTGATCACCTTGATCGGATCGATTGACTGAACCGTTGCAATAGCATTGCCAGCGTAGATCGGACGTTCGAAAGTATCTGGCGCGTCGACCTTCGTGATTTCCGAGATTTGGCCGACATCGAGGCAAGCCGCTACGCGCGGAAGGATGTTCTTGCCATAAGCCGTTGCTGGCGCGAGTACATGCGTGTACTGCTTCGCAAGCGACAGCGCTTGCGCGGCAACATTTTCGGCCAGACCATCGGCAAATGCAGCGTTATCGGCAACGATTACTTTCAATACACCAGCAATCTGCGCAGCTGCCGCAGCGGCGGCATCACAATTGTGGCCGGCAACGAGAACATGAATATCAGCGGCGCATTGCGATGCTGCAGTAACGGTATTGAGTGTGCTTGCCTTGAGCGACGCGTTGTCGTGTTCGGCGATGACAAGTGCAGTCATGGGTGTTCCTTTTTATAGCCGGGTATCAGATAACTTTGGCTTCGTTTTTCAATTTCGCCACCAGCGTCGCGACATCGGGCACCATGGCGCCTGCTGAGCGCTTGGGCGGATCGCTAACCTTCAGTGTCTTCAGACGCGGCGACACATCGACGCCGAGTTCTTCTGGCTTGACGATATCCAGCGGTTTTTTCTTGGCCTTCATGATGTTCGGCAGCGTTACATACCGCGGCTCATTCAGGCGCAAGTCGGTAGTCACCACGGCTGGCAGCGCAAGCGAAATCGTCTCGAGTCCACCGTCGACTTCGCGCGTGACCACGGCTTTGCCCTCTTCAATTACCAACTTGGATGCAAACGTCGCCTGCGGCCAACCGAGCAACGCAGCGAGCATTTGCCCGGTCTGGTTGCAGTCGTCATCAATCGCCTGCTTACCAAGAATGACGAGTTGCGGTTGCTCTTTATCGACCAAGGCCTTGAGTAGTTTGGCGACCGCCAGCGGTTGCAAATCCAGTTCGGCGGCTGTCTCGACCAGAACTGCGCGGTCAGCACCAATCGCCATCGCGGTGCGCAGCGTCTCTTGGCACTGCGTGACGCCACATGACACCGCCACCACCTCGGTCGCCTTGCCCGCTTCTTTGACCCGCATCGCTTCTTCTACTGCGATCTCATCGAACGGGTTCATCGACATTTTGACGTTTGCGATGTCGACACCACTACCATCAGATTTCACGCGCACTTTGACGTTGTAGTCGACCACGCGCTTGACCGGTACCAGCACTTTCATGGGAATCCTCGAGTGCGCCCCCGCAGGGCTAATTGACGTTTACGTAAACCGCGAAATTATAGGTGGGAACGAGAAGGCCGGTGTAAAGCAGCGCAGCACCCGGAATTTCGGGCTTATTGGCTTGGCTAGGCTTAACGGCTTAACGGCTTAAAAAAGGCTATTTGCGCTGCAGATAGAACACGAACTCCTTGGGCTCGGCCTGGGCGTGCTCTTCATGTGACAGCAAGGTATTGCCCGTCTGGCGCGCGAAGGCGTTGAAATCACGCACCGAACCAGGGTCAGTCGCCTGCACCCGCAATACATCGCCGCTTCCCATGTCGGTCAGCGCTTTTTTCGCCCGGAGAATAGGCAGCGGACATTTCAGGCCGCGGGCGTCGAGATCTTTTTGAAATTCCATGGATTTACCCTGCCAGCTGCTGCTCGACCCAGCCGCTGACCGAAGCCAGCGCTGCCGGAAGGCCGCTGGGGTCAGTGCCCCCCGCCTGCGCCATATCCGGCCGGCCACCGCCCTTGCCGCCAACTTGCTGCGCCACATGGTTGACCAAGTCACCCGCCTTCACTTTACCGATGGCGTCAGCCGTAACGCCGGCAATCAGGCTGACTTTGCCGTCGTTCACGGTCGCCAGCACGATGGCGGCGGTCTTCAGCTTGTCTTTCATTTTGTCCATCAAGCTGCGCAGAGTCGGCACATCAGCGCCCTCCAGCGTCGCGGCCAGCACCTTAATGCCGTGGATATCCATTGCCTGAGCCAGCAGCTCATCGCCCTGACCCGAGGCCATTTTCGCTTTCAGCGAAGCCAGCTCTTTTTCGAGCAGCTTGACCTGTTCCTGTACCTGCGCGATGCGGCTGTTCAGCTCATCCGGTGGCGCCTTCAAGGCAGCGGCGGCCTCATTCACCCGCGCCGCGAGTGATTGCACCAGCGCCAGCGCGTTCTCGCCGGTGACGGCCTCGACCCGCCGAATACCTGCCGCGACCCCGCCCTCGGACACGATCTTGAACAGACCAATGTCGCCCGTGCGATCCACATGCGTGCCACCGCATAGCTCGGTGGATGAACCGATACCGAGCACACGCACCACGTCGCCGTATTTTTCGCCGAACAAAGCCATTGCACCGGCCTTGATCGCATCGTCATAGCCCATGTGCTGTGCCGACGTCGCCGCATTGCTCAAAATCTCATGATTGACCAGTGCCTCGATGCGACGAATTTCATCCGCGGTCAAGGGTGCGTTATGGCTGAAATCGAAGCGGGTCTTGTCCTTGTCGACCAGCGAGCCCTTCTGCATTACATGCCCACCGAGTACCAGACGCAGTGCCTTGTGCATCAGGTGTGTGGCTGAGTGATTACGCATGGTCGAGGCGCGCACTTGCGCATCTACCTTGGTGGATATCGCATCACCGACCGACAACGCGCCATTGCGCATTTTGCCGTGATGCCCGAATACCTCGGGCTGAATTTTTTGTGTATCGGCCACTTCGAATGCAGCGCGATCAGTCTCGATCAAGCCAACATCGCCGGCCTGACCACCGGATTCGGCATAAAACGGCGTGGTGTCGAGAACGACCATCGCTTCCTGTCCGGCGTCGATTCGCTGCACCGCGACACCATCCACAAACAAGGCGAGTACCTTGCCGTGATCTGCCAGTTTGTCGTAACCGGTGAACACCGTCTTCGGGCCGCTGTATTCCACACTGGCCGCCATCTCAAACTTGCCAGCAGCGCGCGCAACCGACTTTTGCTTTTCCATCGCCGTGTGAAAACCTGCTTCGTCCAGCGTGACATCGCACTCGCGGCAAATATCTGCGGTCAGATCAAGAGGGAAACCGTAGGTGTCATACAGCGTGAACGCCGTCTTGCCATCCAGTCGGCCCGGGTCTTTCGCCAGCGCCGCCTCGAGGATTTTCATGCCGTTATCCAGCGTCTCACCGAAGCGTTCTTCTTCCTGCTTCAGCACCATCATGACGCGCTCGGCGGCCTCGGCTAACTCCGGGTAGGCCTCGCCCATTTCCTTCACCAAATCAGGCACCAACTTGTAGAAGAATGGCTTGTTCTGACCCAGCTTATTGCCGTGTCGCAGCGCGCGACGCACGATACGGCGCAGCACATAGGCACGGCCTTCGCTGCCGGGCACCACACCATCGGCAACGAGGAAGGCACACGCACGAATATGATCAGCGATGACACGCAATGAGGCATTAGTCAGATCACTGATGCCAGTTTCGCGCGCCGCGGCACGGATCAAGCGATCAAACAGATCAATCTCGTAATTACTATGCACGTGCTGCAGAACCGCAGCGAGTCGCTCCAGACCCATGCCGGTGTCAACGCAAGGCGCTGGCAGCGGTGTCAGTGTGTATTCGCCTGTGGCAGGATCGAGCTGACGATCGAACTGCATGAAAACGTTGTTCCAGATTTCAATGTAGCGATCACCATCCTCTTCGGCGCTACCCGGTGGGCCACCCCAGATATCCGGGCCGTGATCGAAAAAAATCTCGGAGCATGGTCCACACGGGCCGGTCTCTGCCATCTGCCAGAAATTATCGGAGGCATACGGCGCGCCCTTGTTGTCGCCGATGCGCACAACGCGCTCGGGCGGCAGGCCGATCACCTTGGTCCAGATGTCGTAGGCCTCATCGTCGGATTGATATACCGTCGCCCACAGTTTTTCTTTGGGCAGACCGTACACCTCGGTCAGTAATTCATAGGCCCAGACCAGCGACTCTTTTTTGAAGTAGTCACCGAACGACCAGTTACCCAGCATTTCGAAGAAAGTGTGGTGGCGCGCGGTGTAGCCAACATTCTCAAGATCATTGTGCTTGCCACCAGCGCGCAGACAACGCTGTACGGATGCGGCACGCACGTAGTCGCGCTTCTCGGCGCCGAGGAACACATCTTTGAATTGCACCATGCCCGAGTTGGTAAACAGCAGCGTCGGGTCATTGCCCGGCACCAAGCTTGATGAACGCACAACGGAATGGCCCTTCGATTCAAAGAAACGAAGAAATTTGTCTCGGATTTCAGATGCTTTCATGGTGCGCGATGGGGGTATGTTGCATTCGACAGATTGGCCGTCGAAAAGCTGGCGATTATACCCGTCAGGTGGCGAACGCTCGGCGCGCCGCGCTACTGAAAATCCGGTGTAATCAGGTCCAAGCGGTCGGTGCAGATCGCGTCCACGCCCCAGTCGAACAAAGTGCGGGCCTGGGCCAGGTCGTTCACGGTGTAGCACATCAAGCCGAACCCGGCGCGCTTGACCGCGCTGGCCTGCGCCGCTGTCAGCGCGCCGGCTTGCGCGTGCAGCGATACCGCACCGAGCTGATCGAGTTGCTGATGCCAGTCCGGTGGCACGCGCTCGACCAGCAAGCCTCGTGCAATCTTGGGCGCGACCGCTTGCGCCGCCCGCAAGGCCTCGGTTGAAAACGACGATAGCAATAACGCATCGGCGGGCATATCGGCGCATGCCGCAGCCACGCTATGCCCGGTGATCGACTCATAACCCGGCAGCGGCTTGATCTCGACATTCATCCATAGCCCCTGCTGAAGACAAAACTGCGCTGCTTGCGCAAAACTTGGCACACGCTCGCCGATGAACTCGGCTGAGAACCAACCACCGGCATCTGCCGCACTCAATGAGGCAAAAGTCTGATCGGCAACTGGGCCGCTACCAGAGACGGTGCGACCCAATTCGGTGTCGTGCATCAGCACCAACGCGCCATCGGGCAAGGCCATTACGTCGAATTCAACCCCAAGAAAACCGTGCGTCAGCCCGCAACGCAAGGCCGCCAGCGTGTTTTCCGGCGCCAGCGTGCCGCCGCCTCGATGCGCAATGATTCTCGGGAATGACCACATCCTGATGCTCCGTCAGCTTCAACACCCTCGCCCGAATCAAACTCGGCGCTACGGTAAAATGTGTCTTGAAATTTCACTCATTATCTTCCCTATCCATGAGTCATGACAGCGGCAACGGTGCGCCAGTCGCGCCGTCCAACTTCTTGCGCGGCATTATTGAAGCCGACCAGCGCAGCGGTAAGTATGCGGGTCGGGTTGACCGACAGGGAGTAGCGTTGCCCAGTGTCATCACACGCTTCCCGCCCGAGCCGAATGGTTATCTGCACATCGGCCACGCGAAATCCATTTGTCTCAACTTTGGTCTAGCGCGCGACTATGGCGGGCGTTGTCATCTGCGCTTTGATGACACCAACCCGACTAGGGAAGAGCAGGAGTATGTCGACACCATCATCGACAGTGTCGAGTGGCTTGGCTTCTCTTGGCGCGATGCACAGGATGAGCATCAATATTTTGCTAGCGATCATTTCGATCTGATGTACGAAATGGCCGAGTGGCTGGTGAGTGCCGGACACGCCTACGTCGATAGCCAGAGCGCGGAAGAAATGGCCGCCAATCGCGGGAGCTTCAGCGAACCCGGCAAGAACTCGCGCTTTCGCGACCGGCCTGCTGAAGAGTCGCTTGATCTGCTCCGAAAAATGAAGGCAGGTGCATTCAAAGATGGTGAGCATATTCTGCGCGCCAAAATTGACATGGCCTCGCCCAACATGAACATGCGCGATCCGGCGATTTACCGTATCCGCCACGCGCATCATCATCGTACTGGCGACAAGTGGTGCATTTATCCGATGTACGACTACGCGCACCCGGTGTCGGATGCCATCGAAAATGTATCGCACTCGATTTGCACGCTGGAGTTTCAGGATCATCGCCCTTTCTACGACTGGATTTTGGCGCGTCTGGCCGAGGGCGGATTTTTCCCGCAACCGCTGCCCGAGCAGTTTGAATTCGCACGACTCAATCTGACATACGCCATCACCAGCAAACGCAAGTTGCTGCAATTAGTCGAAGAAAAAATCGTCGATGGCTGGGAGTCGGCATACGTCGTCGTGGCTACACCGCCTCATCGATCAAGCTATTTGCTGAACGCATCGGTGTCGCCAAAGCCGATAGCTGGATTGACATGAGCGTGCTGGAAGGCTCACTGCGCGATGATCTAGATCCGACAGCACCGCGCAGCGTGGCGGTACTCAATCCACTCAAGCTCATCATCGATAACTACCCAGAGGGTCAAAGCGAGCCATGCAGCGCGCCGGTGCATCCGCATCACCCCGAGCGTGGCAATCGTCATTTCTCCCTCTCTCGCGAGCTATGGATAGAGCGCGAGGACTTCATGGAAGTGCCGAGCAAAGGCTACTTCAGACTATTCCCGGGTAACCGGGTACGTCTGCGTTATGGCTTTGTTGTTGAGTGCACCGGATTTGATAAAGACAAAGCAGGCAACATCACTGCGGTGCATTGCACTTATTTTGCGGACAGCAAAAGCGGCACCGACGGCGCCAACACCTACAAGGTCAAGGGCAATATTCATTGGGTGTCTGCCGCGCATGCGGTAGAAGCCGAAGTTCGCCTGTACGACCGCCTGTTCAAAGACCCGCATCCGGATGCCGGTGGTAAAGACTTCAAGCAAGCGCTGAATCCAAACGCCAAAGTCGTAATCCATGCGTATCTCGAATCCGGCGCTGAGCAGGCGAAACCCGACGAGCGTTTTCAGTTCGAGCGCCATGGCTACTTTGTTGCCGATCGGGTCGACTCGGCGCCCGGCCGCCCGGTTTTCAACCGCATCGTCACGCTGAAGGATAGCTGGGGCGGCTAATCTCACGCCGTTCGCTCGCCATGACTACCGACAAGCTGGTCTTCGTTGACCTCGAAACGACTGGCGCCAATCCGGCGGTTGATCGTATTACCGAGATCGGCGTCGTCGAAGTCGATCATTCTGGGGAAGCGACGCACTGGTCAACGCTGGTGAATCCCGAGCAGCCGATACCCGCCTTCATTCAAAGCCTGACCGGCATCAGCAATGACATGGTGCGCAAGGCACCCACCTTCGCCGAGCTGGCTACCTCACTACATGAGCGCTTGGAAGGCGCGTTGTTCATTGCGCACAATGCCCGCTTTGATTACGGTTTCTTGCGTAATGCCTTCGATCAGTTTGGTCTAAGCTTCAAGCCGGATGTGCTGTGCACCGTCAAGCTATCACGTGCATTGTTCCCGCATGAGCGTCGCCATAATCTTGACACCCTGGTCGCACGCCATCAATTGAAGGCTGATGTCCGACACCGCGCCTTGGCCGATGCCGATCTTCTTTGGCAGCTGTGGCAAAAGCTACGCAGCGATCTGCCCTCAGAGACATTTGATGCAGCACTGCGGTCCCTGCTACAGCGACCTAGTTTGCCTTCGCACCTACCCACCAACGCGGTCGATAACATCTCTGATACGCCCGGTGTGTATCTGTTCTACGGTGAAAACGAACTACCGCTATATGTCGGCAAAAGTGTGCGCCTACGTCAGCGCGTGCTATCGCACTTCAATGCCGATCACAAAGAATATAAAGAAATGCGTCTGTCGCAGCAGCTGCATCGCATCGAGGTACGCGAAACCGCTGGCGAAATCGGCGCACTACTACTCGAGGCAAGGCTGATCAAAGACTTGCAGCCCGTGCATAACCGACTGCTGCGACGACAAGGTGATCTGTGTGCCTGGCAGCTGAACGAAAACGAGCAAGGGCATATCGTGCCTGTGCTCACTCACGCCAGCGAGCAAGATTTTGGTCGCGCTGAACGCTTGTTCGGTCTTTTTTCCGGCAAACGAAAAGCTGACGCCGCACTCCGTGCGCTGGCCGAATCGCATCAATTGTGTTTGGTACAGCTTGGACTCGAACGTCGTAGTGGCCCGCAAAAACCATGCTTCAATTGGCAACTCAAACGCTGCAATGGTGTGTGCGTCGGTAAAGAATCCGAGTCATTTCACCGCGCACGGCTGGAAGCGGCACTCGCCAAGTTACGGATTGAAACCTGGCCCTACGAGGGCGCGATTGGCTTGATCGAACAGGGCGCTGATCGAACTGATGTTCATGTTGTTAACAACTGGTGCTTTCTCGGTACCGCACGCTCAGAGGATGAGGTGCATGATTTGCTTGAACAATCACCATCGCGCCCGGCTTTTGATCTTGATACGTACAAGATTCTGCACCGTGCATTAGCAAACAAACAGCTACCTGTTCGCTTGCTACACCGGCAACATAACTAACATATGTGCCATCAGCGCAATTACGCAGCAATAACGCTCCTTGCTGAAATATAATCTCCTCAACGCAAGCAACGGCGTTGTCGCCCCCGTCGCCCCTGTCGCGCTGGGGTGATCCAAGGTTCAACCCGGCTTTCCACGCTTCTCAAAGGTCAGCGCCACTGCATTCAACAGCTGTGTTGAATGAAGTTGACCATAGTCAAAATTTTTCAGGTCGTGATTGCTAGCATGAAGCGCTTTTTTGGCGACGGCTTCAGTCAGGTGTGATCAGCACAGTCGGCACAGGTTTTTTCATCGAAGGTCCCTACGGAGAACAAGAATGAGTGAAGTTGTTATCGTCGCCGCCGCGCGTACTGCGGTTGGAAAATTCGGCGGCACGATTGCCAAGATATCCGCAGCTGAACTCGGCGCCCATGTCATCAAAGGCTTGGTCGCGAAGACCGGCATTGATCCGGCACTGATCAGTGAAGTGTTGATGGGTCAGGTATTAACCGCCGGTGTCGGACAAAACGCCGCGCGTCAGGCGGTGATCAAGGCCGGTTTACCTGACATGGTGCCGGCCATGACCATTAATAAAGTGTGCGGTAGCGGCTTGAAAGCGACCCATCTGGCGGCACAAGCGATTTTGTGTGGTGACACTGATATCGTGATCGCTGGTGGTCAGGAAAACATGAGCGCTTCACCGCATGTACTGAACAATTCGCGCGATGGGTTTCGCATGGGCGATGCAAAACTGGTCGACACCATGATTGTTGATGGCCTGTGGGATGTGTACAACCAGTACCACATGGGTGTCACCGCCGAGAACGTCGCCAAGAAATTCAATGTGTCGCGCGCAGAGCAAGATGAATTCGCGATGGCATCCCAAAACAAAGCAGAAGCCGCGCAAAAAGCGGGCAAGTTCAAAGACGAGATTCTGCCACTCGAGATCGCCAGTAAAAAAGGCAGCATCGTGTTTGATAGCGATGAATACATCAAGGCAGGTACGACGCTGGAGTCGTTGTCCGGTTTACGTCCTGCGTTCAATAAAGAAGGTACCGTTACCGCGGGTAACGCCTCTGGTCTGAATGACGGCGCTGCTGCAGTGATGATGATGTCGGCACAAAAAGCGCAGCAACTCGGGCTCAAGCCACTGGCAAAGATCAAGGCCTATGCATCTGCTGGCCTCGATCCGACCATCATGGGCATGGGTCCGGTGCCTGCTAGTCAGCGCTGTTTGCAAAAAGCGGGCTGGACCCACAAAGATCTCGACCTGATGGAGATTAACGAGGCCTTTGCAGCACAAGCCATCGCGGTCAATAAAGAAATGGGCTGGGATACCAGCAAAATCAATGTCAATGGCGGCGCTATTGCTATCGGCCATCCAATCGGCGCCTCTGGCTGCCGCGTGCTGGTGACACTGATTCACGAAATGATCCGGCGCGATGCCAAGCGCGGGTTAGCAAGCCTGTGCATTGGCGGTGGCATGGGTGTGGCATTGGCAATCGAGCGCTGATCTGTCGGCAAACAAGCATCACAAGTAAAGGGAGAACAAGATGAGTAGAGTGACCCTAGTGACCGGTGGTATGGGCGGCCTTGGCGAAGCAATTTGCATAAAAATGGCCAACATGGGCTATGCGGTAGCGACTACCTACTCGCCCGGCAATACCAAGGCTGAGGCTTGGCTGACCGAGATGAAAGAGAAAGGCTACAACTTTCGCGCCTACCCCTGTGATGTTGCCGATTACGACGCAGCACTCGAGTGCGTGTCACAGATCGTAAAAGACATGGGCCCGATCGATGTGCTGGTCAATAACGCCGGTATCACGCGCGATATGACCTTCAAGAAAATGGACAAGTTGAATTGGGATCTGGTGATGCAGACCAACCTCGACTCTGTCTTCAATATGACCAAGCCCGTCTGCGACGGTATGGTTGAGCGCGGCTGGGGCCGCATCATCAATATCTCGTCCGTCAACGGCCAGAAAGGCGCTTTCGGGCAAACCAACTACTCAGCTGCAAAAGCCGGGATGCACGGTTTCTCCAAGGCCTTGGCCTATGAGGTTGCGCGCAAGGGTGTTACGGTCAACACCATCTCGCCCGGCTATATCGGCACCAAGATGGTGACCGCCATCGCCCCCGAGGTGCTCGAGACCAAGATCCTGCCGCAAATCCCCATGGGTCGTCTGGGCAAGCCGGAGGAGGTCGCCGGTTTGGTCGCCTATCTCGCCTCGGAAGAGGCCGCGTTTCTGACCGGCGCAAACATTGCCATCAATGGCGGACAGCACATGCAATAAGCCTTCGGCCCTGTCAGGGCCTGCCCGGGTTGTCGCTGGCAGTCAAATCAGCGATAATCCGGGCCGCATTATCGGCTTGTCCGGAGTGCATCTGCCTCGGTGGTGGAACTGGTAGACGCGCCGGACTCAAAATCCGGTTCCGAAAGGAGTGTCGGTTCGATTCCGACCCGAGGCACCATCCCCGTTAGCTTGAATCTTTCAGGCTATCTTGATCGACCGACGAGACGTCTGCGGCGACTTATCGCCCCAGGTCGCGCTCAAACGGTCCGTTACTTTGTAGGCTCTGCTGCGACTGCAACTGGTTCGGCGCTTGGCGTCGCGTCAGCTGCTGGTGCTAGTGCTAGTTGAGGTGCAGCCGCCGGCTCGGCCGGTGCTTCCAAGGCAGGCGCTGCGGCTTCTGCTGCTGCCGGTTCTGCAGCCGCTGTTGCGGGCGCAGCTGCAGCGGTGGCATCGTTAGCGGCATCTTTCGGTGGCTCATCCTTGCGCGGTGCAGGCGGCTTAGGGTCACGACGAGACAAAGCCATCATCATGGTTGCCAACAAGGCCAGCACTGACAGCATGATGATGACGGAAATCGGGATAGCGACGATTAACGCCAGATAAGCGAACATCGTAATAATCACCAAGGGCAGCAACGCCAACTCGGCAACGAACACAAAGGGCGTCACAAACGCCGACATCAGCAAAATCAGGCTGACCCACTCGGTAGAGAAATCCTTACTCTCGATACCGTGCACTCCGTAGGCGAGAAATAGCAGGCCAATCGGAAACCGTACCCACCAGTGCCCCCAGAAACGTCGGCTGGCACGCCGCGCGTCGCTCCAATAGCGGTACTTTTCTTCCAGCGCCTCGGGTGTCCACTCCCAGCGCTTGGATCTCACGAGATCCACACCCGACGACAACGCCCAAAACAACACCCCATAGAACCAAATCACGGAGGGCAACAACCAGCCACGCTCACCCCAGCTATTGCTGAATGCATATTGCACCTGGATCAGCATCGGCGTGCCGAGCGTCACGATGGAGGGAATCGCGGCCGAATGCACCCTCTCCTGCATGCTCACAGGTACCCAGTCTCCGTTCACGCCGGGTTCTTTTTTCATTGTGAAGGTGGATTCCTGAGAAAGCGTTTACGAATTTCAGCCGTAGAGATGGCAACCACCACGGCCAGCGCAATCAACACACCAACCGCGCCCGCCAGCGAAAAGGTATCGACCAGCCAGCCAACCAGCGCTAGTAGCACCACACCTGGAACGACAACCAAAACCAACAACAGGGGCTCGCTCCAACACCACAAATTCAGCAGCGCGAGCAAAACCACTGCAAATAACCAGTGCGCCGGTAGTTGTAAAGCGTTGAGCACAATCGCCCAGTACAAAGCGGCGATCAGCGCAACCGCCAACGGCACACGCAACAATGGGCTTGAAGCCCAGCGCCACTCAAGCGCAACCGGTATCCGAGACACCGGGTTTGGCAAAGAGGGCACCACCAGCTCGCCATCACTGCGCCAGCGCCGCAGCCCACGCTGTTCGCTCCAGCGTCGCCACAGCATGACCAGCGCAACGATGCCAAATATCAGCAGGCCGATCTCGACCCAATTGCGTACCAGACCCGTGAGGTAACTGATGACGGCAATGGTCACCAAGGCAATCGCACTCAAAACCCGACGAAGTCGACGACGCCCGGGAGATTCCGATTCGCCCTGCCATTTGTTTTCGTCGCCGCGCCGCTGCTTCATCCGGTGCCCTTGCCATAAGCCTGCTCACGACGGCGCTTCCATGCGTCATCGCGAGGCTGAACGGTATCGGGTCAGGATTCTAGCATTTTGATTCCAAAAGGAAACTTATCGCTGCGGGCCGTAAGCCGGGCGGTAGCAGGCAAGCCGAACAATCAAGCGGGCTGGCATTTGACGCAGATTGACCAATTAGGACGAAAACTGGCGATATCGACAAATTTTGTCTGCTGGCGCACATCAAACCGATGAACGAACAGAGTGCAAAAAACCGCTTCATTCGACCAACTTCCCTTGAATTCGTTCGAACAAGGGCAGTATCGCAGATCGACGATTGATCCTCGCGTTGGAAAATTCGAAAAAGAAAATCCCGATCCGATGATCGCACCGCCATAGGCCGAGCAACCGGGTGGCACAGAGCTTGCCCAAGCAGACGATCCACACCGTGGATCTATAGGCCAATCGTCATCTGAAAAGGGAGTTTCCAATGAAGAGCCATCTTCGCAAACATACGAGGCGCACGCAGCGCGGTTTCACACTGATTGAACTCATGATCGTCGTTGCGATCATTGGTATTTTGGCGGCGGTGGGTATTCCTGCTTACCAGGACTACACCTCACGTGCACGCGTTGCAGAAGGCCCGAGTCTGGCGACACCAGCAATGACAGCATTAGGCATTGCCTGCAGTGACGGAACCTTGGCGCAGCGCGCAGTTAACCTCATACATGATGATTTGGGTCTGCCTGCTGCTGCTCAGATCGCCGGGCGCCATGTAGCGAGCATCACGGTCGCAGGCACCGGCGCGACGACTGCAACGGTGACGGTCGCCTATAACGGTACGATTCCTAACGTCCCTGATGCAAGCACCGTGGTTTACACCGGCACATGCAACCCGGCGGGGGGTATGACTTGGGCTGTGGCCGGCACCATACCTCCGCGCTTCTTGCCACGAGTCTGATGATGCAGGTCTTTGCGCAAGCTGTTGCGATCCACCTTGGCTAACACGTCAATGTGCCAACGATCGACAGAGTAAGGACCGAAAAAATGGGGAGCCGAGGCTCCCCATTTTGTTTTGTACTATCTTTTACTCGTACTGTCTTTTACTCGAACTGTTTTCTGCTGGTGCAGATCAGTTCCTTTAAATCACAGCATAGCTTTCAGCAAGCGAGCCATCTCAGAAGGATTCCGCGTCACCTTGATGCCGCAAGCTTCCATGATTTCCAGCTTCGCATCTGCAGTGTCGGCACCGCCCGAGATCAAGGCGCCCGCATGACCCATGCGCTTACCAGCAGGTGCTGTCACACCCGCGATAAAGCCAACCACAGGTTTTTTCATGTTGTCCTTGATCCAGTAGGACGCGTTAGCCTCATCCGGACCACCGATCTCACCGATCATGATCACCGCGTCCGTTTCCGGATCGTCGTTGAACATTTGCATGATATCGATGTGCTTCAGACCGTTGATAGGGTCGCCGCCAATGCCGACTGCCGAGGATTGCCCCAGACCGAGCGCGGTTAACTGTCCAACGGCTTCATAGGTCAGCGTACCCGAACGTGACACCACCCCAATACGGCCTTTTTTGTGGATGTGCCCCGGCATGATGCCAATTTTGATTTCATCTGGCGTGATCAAGCCCGGGCAGTTCGGACCGAGCAGCAAAGTTTTGCTGCCTGCTTTGCGCATCTTGTCTTTCAACGCCAGCATGTCGCGCACTGGGATGCCTTCGGTAATACAAATCGTCAAATCTAATTCCGCTTCGACCGCTTCCCAAATCGCATCCGCTGCGCCTGCAGGCGGTACATAGATAACGGAGACATTTGCACCAGTGGCTTGCTTGGCTTCGCGCACGTTGGCAAAAATTGGAATACCTTCAAAATCTTCGCCCGCTTTTTTCGGGTTCACACCGGCGACAAAGCACTGCTTGCCATTAGCATAGTCACGACACATCCGGGTATGAAACTGCCCGGTCTTGCCGGTAATGCCCTGCGTAATGACCTTGGTATCTTGGTTGATCAGGATCGACATTGCGATGCTTCCTTTTGATGGATTAACCGTTTGCGGCAGCGACGACTTTTTTCGCTGCTTCTTCCATGGTGTCTGCAGAAATGATCGGCAAACCAGAGTCAGCCAACATCTGTTTGCCCAGGTCTTCGTTGGTACCTTTCATACGCACGACCAAAGGTACCGATAACTTGACGGCGCGTGAGGCGGTAATCACACCCTCGGCAATCACATCGCAGCGCATGATGCCGCCAAAAATATTGACCAGAATCGCTTTCAGCCCAGGATGCTGCAACATGATCTTGAAAGCTTCAGTCACTTTTTCTGCGGTGGCACCACCGCCGACATCCAAAAAGTTCGCGGGCTCGCCATCGAATAGCTTGATGGTGTCCATAGTTGCCATCGCCAGGCCTGCACCATTCACTAAACAACCGATATTGCCGTCGAGTGAGATATAGGCAAGATCATGTTTGGACGCTTCAATCTCGGCTGGGTCTTCCTCGTCAAGATCGCGATAAGCAACGATTTCCGGATGACGGAACAAGGCGTTTGAGTCAAAGTTGAACTTGGCATCGAGCGCGATCACTTTGCCGTCGCCAGTAAGAATCAGCGGATTGATTTCTGCGAGTGAGGCATCGGTTTCCCAATATGCCTTGTAAAGCCCTTGCAGCAGGGTTCGCGCTTGCGCAATCGATGCAGGTGGCACGCCGATTTTTGCAGCAATCTCATCGGCCTCACCGTCTTTCAAACCGGTGGCCGGATCGATCGCAATCTTATGAATCTTCTCAGGGTGCGATGCGGCGACTTCCTCGATGTCCATACCACCTTCACTCGACGCCATCAGCACTACGCGCTGAGACACACGATCGGTAACCATGGAAACGTAGAGCTCTTTTTTGATGTCCGCGCCCTCTTCGATCAGGAGGCGACGCACCTTCTGCCCCGCTGGACTGGTCTGATGCGTGATCAATTGCATGCCCAAGATGCTGCTGGCGTACTGGCGCACTTCATCGATGGATTTGGCGACTTTGACGCCACCGCCTTTGCCGCGGCCACCTGCATGAATCTGCGCCTTGACCACCCACACCGGGCCGCCCAAGGTCTGAGCTGCATTAACCGCCTCGTCGACGCTCGTACAGGGGATACCACGCGGCACCGTGACCCCGTAATGTCTGAGGATTTCTTTGCCTTGGTACTCATGAATCTTCATACGGTATTTCCTTTGAAGCAGATAGATGAGAATGCTGACATGCCGAGATCAGGTTTGATCAAGCGGCTCGATGGCCCATCGCGGGTAGTACTTGGCGACCGCCGCGCCGTCACGTCGCAGGGCGCGGCAACGATCCAGCTGAAATGGCGGTTGGCTTTGTTCGTCATCGTGTTGCCCATCTCGGGTGGGCATCACGTCACCGGCAAACGCCTGAATGGTGGCGGTCGGCAGAACACCGGCGAGCTCAGTCAGGTGTGTACATCCAGCGACCCCCGCCAAGCGCTCGCGTACTGCGTGGCGAAAACCTTTCATGAGGTTCAAGCCGATGAGCTGCTTATAGGCATCGGAGAAGCTATCGCAATGGCCGGGATAAGGCATCGCATCGGATGCGGCAGCGGCATCGACGATGTTTAGGGCGGTATCTACGGTGACACGCAGCCAGAGATCATGCACCGGCTCACCGGCGGCGCGGGTACCTGATGCGAGTACGATGGGGCGCGGTTTGGTGTCGGTCAGACGGGCTTCGATATCCCATAAGCCATCCTCACGCTCGAAAGCTTGTGCGGTGATACTGCGGACATGCCGCATCGCACGGGAGGTTGTTGGGGCAGGCAAGGGCATAGAGGCGAGGCGCAGTGTGGCACTGGCGCGCTCAAATTCAGTTGGAGTGACCGTCGCAGCTTCTGCGAAGAGTACCGCTTTTGCGGCGCGTTAAAACGGGCGAAGTTTAACATGGTGCAGCAGCCGTTTGATCAGCCGAGCCGTAATAAACCACGCCTGTGCGGCCTTTACCCTGTAGCGACGTCCTGCCGGGCAGCGCGGCGCATGACGGCACGGATCGACGTACTCGAGAAACCACGCTGCTGGAGAAACCGCTGCTGACGGGCGGCATCGGCTGCGTTTTCTGCCGGTGTACCAAATTTCTTCTGCCAGACTGACCAGGCACGCTCATCTTCATCCGCCAGCAGCTCGTCTTTCACTGTGCCTACGGTACCTTCATCGAGGCCATGGCTGTTTAGCTCATAAAGCACGCGCGCGTTACCGAAACGGGCTGCTCGGCGATTTACTAGCGACTCGGCGAAGCGTTCCTCGGAGAGAAATTTCTGAGCCGTTAACCAGTCGAGAACGGCGTTGATATCGTCACCTTCTTGCGCATGACGCGCAAGCTTGCGCGATAGCTCTTGTCGACTGTGCTCGCGCGCTGACAGGTAGCGCAGGGCACGCGCCTTCAGGCTCGGCTTATTGGCTGGCATTAGGCTGGCATTGCTAGCGTCGGGCTGAAATGATCCAAAAAAACAAGGCGAGGGGCCACTGAGCCGCCTCGCCTTTTAGATCTTTGCCTTACTCTTCTGCCGCAGCGGCGGCCTTGGCCTTGCGGGTCGAGGCAGCGGGTGCCTCACCGGCCGCTGGGGCTGCGCCCTGTGCGGGCGGCAGCTCGCGCACACCCAGATGCGCACGTACCTTGTTTTCGATTTCGCGGGCCAACTCTGGCCGCTCTTTCAGGTAGGTACGGGCGTTGTCCCTACCCTGCCCTACGCGCTCACCGTTGTAGCTGTACCAAGCACCGGACTTTTCGACGACCTTGGCTTCAACGCCAAGGTCGATGATCTCACCCTCACGCGAGGTGCCCTCCCCGTACAGAATATCGAAGTGCGCTTCTCTGAACGGTGGCGCGACCTTGTTCTTGACAACCTTGACCTTGGTCTCGTTGCCGATCACCTCATCAGCGGACTTGATGGAGCCCGTGCGGCGGATATCCATACGCACCGACGCATAGAACTTGAGCGCATTACCGCCGGTGGTGGTCTCGGGACTGCCGAACATGACACCGATTTTCATCCGGATCTGGTTAATGAAGATCACCATGGTGTTGGTGCGGCTGATGGAACCGGTCAGCTTACGCAGCGCTTGCGACATGAGACGCGCCTGCAAACCTGGCAGTGAGTCACCCATGTCGCCCTCGATCTCGGCGCGTGGCGTCAGTGCCGCGACAGAGTCGATCACCACCAGATCAACGGCTCCCGAGCGCACCAAAGCGTCAGTGATCTCCAGTGCCTGCTCACCCGTATCGGGCTGGGAAATCAACAAGTCTTCAAGGTTGACGCCCAGCTTTTGCGCATACACCGTGTCCAGCGCGTGTTCGGCGTCGATAAAGGCACAGGTACCGCCCAGCTTTTGCATCTCGGCGATGACTTGCAGGGTCATGGTGGTTTTACCGGATGACTCCGGGCCATAAATCTCGATCACCCGACCGCGCGGCAGACCGCCGACGCCGAGCGCAACATCCAAGCCCAGTGAGCCGGTGGATACCACCTGCACTTCCTCGGCAACCGCGCCGTCCATCCGCATGACCGAACCCTTACCGAACTGCTTTTCGATCTGCGCGAGCGCCGCGCCTAGTGCCTTGGCCTTCTCGGTATTCCCTAATTTCTTGTCGTCCATGCTTGCTCTCTCAATGCGGTGGAAACTGGACAGTACTGTATAAAAATCCAGTAAAAAGCGCAAGCAGATTTTTCGGATTTGTTGAATTGGCAAGCTTGGCAGCCCCGCGGGCGCGGTGCTTGGTTGCTGGCAACTTCTAAACCCAATAGACTGAACCAAGCCGGCGATTGACGTCGGCGCCCCAATAAACACTCCTAAACCGCTATGCGCATCCTGCTTGCCGAAGATGATAGTGTGCTTGCCGACGGCCTGACCCGCTCCTTGCGACAGTCCGGCTATGTCACCGATTGCGTCAACAACGGTGAGGCGGCTGACAGCGTGCTGTCGACGCAAGACTTCGACCTGCTGATTCTTGATCTTGACCTACCGAAAATGCAGGGGCTGGAGGTGCTGCGCCGTTTGCGCGCGCGTGAGTCGCTGCTGCCGGTGTTGATCCTGACCGCCAATGATTCTGTCGAGCAGCGGGTGAAAGGGCTCGACTTGGGCGCCGATGACTACATGGCCAAGCCATTTGCGTTGTCGGAGCTGGAGGCGCGCGTCAGAGCATTAACCCGACGCGGCGTCGGTGGTGGGCCGACCGTGATTCGACATGGCCCGCTGTCATTTGATCAGGTGGGCCGTATCGCTTACCTCAACGATCAGATGATCGATCTTTCCGCGCGCGAGCTCGGCTTGCTTGAAGTTTTACTCAAGCGTAGCGGCCGTTTAGTCTCGAAAGAGCAGCTGGTCGACCACCTGTGCGAGTGGGGCGAAGAGGTCAGTAATAACGCGATCGAGGTCTATGTGCACCGCCTGCGCAAAAAAATAGAAGTCGATGGTGTGCGTATCGCCACCGTGCGTGGTCTCGGCTACTGCCTTGAAAAATTCAATGCTGCTTCTATCGCAGCCAACGATGCCGGTCACGCCTGAGTCCTATCGTGCAAGCCGATCAGGCGAATCAGCCACTCGCCAAACCTTCCAAGCCTTCCCCGGAGAAGGCAAGCTCACGCTCACTGTTTGGTGACATTCTCGACTGGTTACTGATGCCGCTGCTACTGGTGTGGCCGCTCTCGATCGGGGTCACCTATCTAGCCGCGAAATCCATTGCCAATGAGCCGTTTGATCGCTCACTGGAAGATCGCGTGACCGTATTGGCGCAGCAGGTGAAAGAGGTAAACGGTGAGCTGAGCGCGCAACTACCGTTTGCGGCGCGCGACATGCTACGCGCTGATGATGTCGACAACGTGTACTTTCAGGTCAGCGGCCCCAAGCGCGAGCTGGTAGCCGGCGATAGCGACCTTCCACTACCAGAGGACGAAGAAGCTCCGGTGCCATGGGCGGTGATGATGCGCGATGCACAGATGCGCAACGCCGAAGTGCGTATCGCCTACACCTACGTCAACCTGCAGCCAAACGAACGCGAAGCAAAAGCATTCAGCAAGCCTCGCTACGCATTGGTGCAGATGGCCGAAACCACAGAGAAGCGACGCCTACTCGCTAACCAGATTATCAAGGGCGTGATCCTGCCGGAGTTCATTATCTTGCCGGTGGCTATCGCCTTGTTATGGTTCGCACTATCGCGTGGCTTATCACCGCTCACCACCCTTCAGGAAAGTATTCGCGCGCGACGCCCCGACGATTTATCACCGATTGATTCGCGCGGTGTGCCGGAGGAAATCTCCCCGCTAGTGCGCTCCTTAAATGAGATGCTGTCACGCCTAGCGCAGAGTATTCAATCGCAAAAACGTTTTATTGCCGACGCCGCACACCAGATGAAGACACCGCTGGCGGGTATGCGCATGCAGTCCGAGCTCGCGCTGCGGCAAGACGCGCGCGAGGAGATTCAGCGCTCACTCGAGCAAATGGCGAAAAGCTCGGCCTCTGCCACACGTCTAGTGAATCAGCTGCTGGCATTAGCCCGTGCCGAAAATGATTCGCCGCAATCAACACCGCTACTGCAGCTTGAGTTAAACGCGCTAGCGCGTGGCACAGTACAAGACTGGTTTGCAGCGGCGCAGGCGCGCGACATTGATCTCGGTTTTGAAGCCGATGACAACAGCCTGGTCGTGGCAGGTAACGCCACCATGCTGCGAGAGCTACTGAACAATTTGATCGACAACGCGCTGCGCTATACGCAACAACAAGGCAGCGTCACCGTGCGTGTGCGGGAAGATCAGGAGCGCGCGCTTGCCATTATTGAAGTCGAGGATAACGGACCTGGCATTACGGCGGGCGAGCGTGAATTAGTATTTGATCGCTTCTATCGAATTCTTGGCAGCGACACTGAAGGTAGCGGTCTAGGTCTTGCGATTGTGCGTGAAATCGCGCAGCGGCATGATGCCGAGGTCGACATTTTCAGCAACCCACGTAGCCAAGACCCCCGCTTTCCCGGCTGCTTGTTCCGTATCAGCTTCAAACTGCTACGCGACCCTGATCAGACCGACACGGCATGAATGCATCGCATGAAAAATATTGGCGACGCGCGCGCACCCTCACGCTAATCCTGCTTGCGATTTGGCTGCTGACCACGATTAGCGTGGTGGCATTTGCGCGCCAGCTCGCGACGGTATCCCTGTGGGGTTGGCCACTGCATTATTACTTTGCCTCGCAAGGCGCGACCTTGGTGTATCTCGTAATCGTCGGCGTATACGCATGGGTCATGCAGCGACTGGATGCGGCCGTAAATTGCGAAAGTCATGATGAGCGCTGATCCACCAACACGCCAGCTACGACGCTATTTTTGGCTGTATGCCGCTGGCTTCTGTGCGCTGCTGGGCTCACTCGCTATTCTCGAGCTCGAAGGCTTTCCGCGCTTCTGGCTTGGCTATTTGTTTCTATTCACAACCATCGTGGTGTATGCAGCGATCGGCGTATTCAGTCGCACCACGGATGTCGACGAATACTTTGTCGCCGGGCGCCGCATCCCGCCCGTATTCAATGGCATGGCGACTGCCGCCGATTGGATTTCAACCGCGAGTTTCATCGGACTCGCAGGCGGCTTGTATCTGCACGGTTTCGATGGCTTAGCTTATATCCTCGGTTGGACTGGCGGCTTCTGCCTGATTGCCTTGCTGATCGCGCCTTACTTGCGTCGACTTGGGCAATACACGGTACCGGACTACCTTGCAGCACGCTACGCCGGCGCGGATGGCGCTGGCGCAGTACGAACGATCGCGGTGATCGCAACGCTGATTATTTCATTCACCTATGTGGTGGCACAAATCTACGGCGTGGGACTGATCACTTCGCGCTTCACGGGAATTGATTTTTCAGTTGGTATTTTCCTTGGGCTCGCCAGTATCTTGGTGTGTTCCTTCCTTGGCGGTATGCGCGCAATCACGCTGACACAGATCGCGCAGTACGTGATTATCATCCTCGCCTTCATGATCCCGGTGTCTTGGCTAGCGCTGAAGCAGACCGGCATACCGCTACCCCAAATTGCCTACGGCCCTGCACTTGAGCGGCTGGCGAAACAAGAGCAGTTACTCGCCGAGAAGGATAGCGAGCGGCAGGTGCGTGATCTCTACTTGAAACAGGCGCAAGCCTTTGACGAAAAAATCGCAGCGTTACCGCGCTCATGGGATGCCGGTCGTGCCGAAGCTCGACGACGATTACAGGATCTACAAACCAGTAATGCCTCACTGATCGACATTAAAGCCGCCAACCGAGCACTGAGCGATTACCCGAAAAGCCCAGATGCAGCACGCCGGCTTTGGGAACGACAACGGGATAGCGCCATCGCGCGCGCGCAACCACTGCAGCCACATACGCAAGCCTTTGCGGGCAGTACCCAGGCGGCGTCTGACATTCAACGGAATAATTTTCTTGCACTGGTGTTTTGCCTGATGCTCGGCACTGCCGCCTTACCGCATGTACTCGTGCGATCTTCCACCACGCGCTCGGTATCGCAAGCGCGGAGTTCTGTTTTTTGGGCGTTGGCGTTTATCTTGCTGCTGTACACCGCGCTCCCTGCGCTTGCGGTGCTAGTGAAATATGAGATCACTACCACTCTAGTGGGCAGTGACTTCGCGAACCTGCCGTCATGGGTGAGCTACTGGGCAAGTATCGATCGCGAGAAGCCCATGATCAGCATTACCGATATCAACGCTGACGGTTTGGTTCAATTTGCTGAAATTCTGATCGATGGCGACATGATCGTACTAGCGACACCGGAGATCGCGGGTCTTCCGTATGTCATGTCGGCGTTAATAGCCGCTGGTGCTTTGGCCGCAGCATTGTCCACCGCCGATGGCTTGCTGCTGACGATTGCCAGCGCACTTTCGCACGACACGTATTTCAAGATGATCAACCCCCGAGCCTCGGCGCAGCGACGAGTGACAGCATCCAAACTACTGCTACTGGTGGTGGCGCTGTTAGCCGCTTATGTCGCCTCGTTCCGCTCCGGTGACATTCTCTCGATGGTGAGCGCAGCGTTCTCACTGGCCGCCTCGACACTATTTCCCGCACTAGTTTTGGGCGTTTTTTGGAAACGCGCGAACCAACAAGGGGCAATCGCCGGCATGTTGGTCGGATTTTTAGTCTGCGTGATTTATTTGGTACAAACCAGTCCGGCGTTTGGCGGCAGTGCGGCCAATCAATGGTTTCACATTGCCTCGGTATCGGCAGGTGTCTTCGGCGTACCCGCAGGCTTCACCGCTATGGTGATCGTCACCCTGCTAACGCCGGCACCGAGTGAGCGGCAGTTAGCCTTGGTAGATCAATTGCGCGCGCCCTGACAAATAAGGGTAGCGTTGGATCAGATGACGATGGTTTGCGCCTCGTCGCCCTGACGTTCGCGAATCACACCAATGCGGTTAACGGTTTCACCTAAGCGCTTGAGTTCAGCCTCAGCAGCATCAGCGTGCTCTTTCGAAACAATCACTGTCATGCCAATGCCGCAGTTAAATACGCGGTGCATTTCGTCATCGGCAACGCCACCGTGTTGCTGTAACCAAGCGAACAAAGGCGGCATAGTCCAGGCGTCGCGATGCAATTCGGCGGTGAGATGCGGTTGCAATACGCGGGGGATGTTCTCAACCAAGCCACCGCCGGTGATGTGTACCAGACCGCGCACTTCCATCGTGCTCATCAGCGATAACAAAGGTTTGACGTAAATACGTGTTGGCGCGAGCAAGACATCGGCCAGTGGTCGACCATGGAAATCGGCGCTCAAGTCGGGCTTAGCCACGTCGAGAATCTTGCGTACCAGCGAGTAGCCATTCGAATGCGCACCGGACGAGGCCAGTCCAAGCACGACATCACCCGGCGTAATCTTGCGGCCATCGATGATCTTGGATTTTTCAACTGCGCCAACGGCGAAGCCAGCGAGGTCATACTCGCCGTCCGGATACATGCTCGGCATCTCGGCGGTTTCGCCGCCAATCAATGCGCAGCCTGCTTGCTCGCAGCCCTGAGCGATACCCTTGATGACATCGGTCGCCGCCGCCACATCCAGCCGCCCACAAGCAAAATAGTCGAGGAAGAACAGTGGCTCGGCACCCTGCACCAGAATGTCATTGACACTCATCGCGACCAGATCGATACCGACGGTGTCATGGCGGTTGAGATGAAACGCCAGCTTCAGCTTGGTTCCGACACCATCGGTGCCAGCCACCAGCACCGGCTCCTTGAACTTCTTGCTGACCTCGAATAGCGCGCCAAATCCGCCAATACCGGCGAGTACCCCCTCGCGCATGGTGCGCTTGGCAAAGGGCTTGATCGCTTCGACCAGCGCATCGCCGGCATCAATATCAACACCTGCATCGCGATAAGAGAGTGAAACCGGGGTCTGGGATGACATAAAGGATAGGGGCGCTGGGCTGAGGAAACGGTAGAATCAGTGCTTGCCCTGATGACAAGACCTGAGGGGCTCGACATTTTATCAAAATAGCCCCGCCAACCGCGCCAATGAACCCCCTGACCGGCCCCGAATCTCGCCAAAACCTGCTGTGGCTATCGGTAAGTCTCGGCTTTCTGGCCCTGCTGTGGCTGCTGACCCCGGTACTTACGCCTTTCGTGGCTGCGTTCGTCCTCGGTTATGTACTGAATCCGGGCGTCGACTGGTTGCATGGGCGAGGCTTGCCGCGCGTACTCGCGGTTCTGCTGGCAATGCTGTCAGTCTTTGTGCTGGTGACTGCGCTGGCTCTGATCGTGCTACCGATATTGGCGGAAGAGTTGCCTGTGCTACGTGAACGACTCCCCGCCCTATTATCGCGGATCGATGCCGCTTTCGGTCCGACCTTGCGGCAGCTGGGTATTGGTGGTCGTCTCGACTTCATGGCCTTGCAGAAAGCAATCGCCGCCAAACTCGCGGCGGGTGATGGATCGGCGACGGCCTTGCTGAACTGGCTGCGCATTGGCGGTAGCGCACTGATCACTTGGGTTGGGACGCTGTTTCTGATTCCTATTGTGCTGTTCTATTTGCTGCTGGATTGGCACGGTGTCATTCAGCGCGTCAGCGAAACCGTACCTCGCCGCTGGTCGGCATTAGTCGCTGACATGACCGTCGAAACCGATGCCCTGCTGGCGCAGTATCTGCGTGGGCAATTACTGGTCATGTTCCTGCTGGCAGCGTATTACTCGACCGCACTCACCATCGCTGGTTTCGATGTCGCACTACCGGTCGGCATGGTGACCGGCTTGTTGGTGTTTATTCCTTATGTTGGCTTCGGGCTAGGCTTGGCACTGGCATTCATTGCCGCGGTGCTGCAATTTGACGGCTGGAACGGAATAACTGCCGTGGCCATTATTTATGGCCTTGGACAATTCCTCGAAAGCTTCCTGCTGACGCCGCGATTAGTTGGCGAGCGTATTGGTCTGCATCCGCTGGTCGTCATCTTTGCGCTATTGGCATTCGGGCAGTTGTTTGGATTTGTTGGTGTACTTTTGGCGCTACCGGCGTCGGCTATACTTTCCGTCGCCTTCGGTCGTCTTCGTCGGCACTACCTGAACAGCCGTTTTTATAATCAAGCATGAGGCAATTGCTGCTGGATTGGGGTGCGGCACGGCCGCAGACGCTGGACAGTTTTGTGGTCGGCAGAAATCTCGAACTCGCTGCCCTGCTGCGAGAGATCGCAGCGAATGCGGCCCAAGTAGCTGGCCATCGGCTGGTGCTGATGTGGGGTGAGGCAGGTGCTGGTAAGTCGCACCTGCTAAATGCGATGAGCGTGAATCCCGCTGCAGAACTGTTGGCCCCTGCAACCTCGGTCGATGCATTTTCCTGGTCAGTGGCTATTTCGCTTTATCTAGTCGATGACTGCGACCAACTTGATGAAACGCGTCAGCAAGCGCTGTTTCATCTGATTAATCAGGTGCGTGATAACGGTGGCATCCTGATCGCAAGCGCGAAGCAAGCCCCGCTGCAATTAGCCTTGCGCGAGGATTTGCGAACCCGCTTAGGCTGGGGTTTGGTGTATCAACTGCATGGCCTGTCTGATGAGGAAAAAATCGATGCCTTGTCGAAGGCTGCAGAGGCACGCGGCTTGTCACTCTCCGCTGGTGTACTACCTTACCTACTGACCCATTTCCGGCGCGACATGCAGTCACTCTCAACGATGCTAGATGCGCTAGACCGTTACTCGCTGGAGACACAGCGGCCCATTACGCTACCGCTACTGCGAGAGCTACTACAAACTGGTGATACCACAACGCCCACATGAATCTGACGCTGTTCGATCTGGACAATACCCTGCTACCGCTGGACTCCGACTATGAGTGGGGCCAGTTCTTATGCCGCGCTGGCGCCGTCGAGCGCGAGGCATTTACCGCACGTAACGATGCGTTCTACGAGCAATACGTCGCCGGTACGCTCAATCCGGTGGAGTACCTAGAGTTTGCTTTCGGCACATTGAAACGCTTTCCACGGACGCAGTTAGATCATTGGCACGCGCAGTTCATGCAAGAGGTGATACAACCCGCCATGCGCAATGAGGCAGTTGAACTCGTTGAAGCGCATCGTCAAGCAGGAGATTTACTCGTTATCATCACCGCCACTAATCGCTTTGTGACCGGGCCGATTGCCCAGGCATTCGGTGTCGAGCATCTGATCGCCGCTGAACCGGAATTCAGCCCGGATGGCGAGATCACCGGACGCTTGGTCGGCAGGCCGCCATTCGGCACTGGTAAGGTAAGTAATCTGCACGACTGGCTGGGCTCACTTGGAAAGACCTTAGCTGACTTCGAGCGCAGCACTTTTTACAGCGACTCGCAAAACGATATTCCGCTATTGTCGGTGGTCACACATCCGGTAGCTACCAATCCGAATGCTGCATTGGCAAGTCATGCTGAAAACCAAGGCTGGCCCGTGCTGCAACTTTTCCCGGTGACCGACGCATGATCAGGAAATTGATCCGTCGAATTCTCGGCACCGGGTCTGCTGCCGGCAATGCTGTTGCGCCAGACATCTATGAAAAATCGGCGCACGGTATCTTGCTTGACGATGTCTCGAACAACGCGATCCGAGTCACGCAGACCCTGCAACAAGCAGGGTTCAAGGCTTTCATCGTTGGCGGCGCTGTACGTGATCTGCTGTTGCAACACCGCCCTAAAGATTTCGACGTAGCGACCAATGCCACACCGGAAGAAGTAAAACGATTATTTCGGCGCGCTTTCATCATCGGTCGACGCTTTCAGATTGTGCATGTGATGTTCGGCCAAGATCTGATTGAAGTGACCACCTTTCGCGGTGCATCGACTGATGAAGCGCCGAAAGATGCGCACGGCCGTGTGCTGCGGGATAACACGTTTGGCGAGCAGCATGAAGATGCCGAGCGCCGTGATTTCACCGTGAACGCTATGTACTACGACCCTTCACGTGAGCAGGTGCTCGATTACCACGGTGGTATGAAAGACATCCGTAGCAAGACACTACGCATCATCGGGGTACCGGAAGCGCGCTACCGTGAAGATCCGGTGCGTATGCTGCGCGTAGTACGGTTTGCAGCGAAACTCGGTTTCTCGATTGCTGCGCCGACGCGTTCACCCATCAAAGTGATGGCGCCGCTGATCAATAACGTGCCCGCAGCACGCGTATTCGACGAAATGCTCAAGCTGCTGATGAGCGGGCATGCCATGGCCTGCCTGCAGCAGTTGCGCAAACAGGGCCTGCATCACGGCTTGCTACCCCTACTCGATGTCGTACTTGAGCAGCCATTGGGCGAACGCTTTGTGGCGCTTGCCCTCAACAACACCGATCAGCGGGTACGCGAGGGCAAGACGGTATCGCCCGGCTTTCTATTTGCATCGCTTCTCTGGCATCAGGTGCTGGAACGGTGGGAGGCGTACAAGGCGGCTGGCGAGGCACCGATCCCAGCACTGCACTTGGCTGCAGACGATGTACTTGATGGTCAAACCGAACAGCTGGCAATTCAACGCCGCATTGCCACCGACATGCGCGATATCTGGGCTATGCAACCACGCTTCGAGCGACGAGTTGGCAAATCGCCTTACAAATTACTCGAACACCCCAGACTGCGCGCTGGCTATGATTTTCTGCTGCTACGCTGCGCCTCGGGTGAAATCGAGTCCGAGTTGGGTGAGTGGTGGACTGATTTCATGGCCGCCGATGGGCCGCAGCGTGAGGCACTGCTGACACGCAAACCCGGCGAGACCGACAAACCCGCTGCCAAGCGGCGCCGGCGCCGAAGTGGTCGAGGTCGCGGCAGAGGTGGTGCAGATGGCGCTACTGAAGGCAGTGGTGAAGGCGGTACTGAATGATGAGTACCGTATCTGCCTACGTTGGCCTCGGCGCCAACCTTGGCGATGCAGCGCACTCGGTGCGCATCGCCATCGATTTACTCGCTCAGCTACCGAAAACAAGCTTGAGCGCCTGTTCTTCTTTGTATCGCACCGCCCCGATTGATGCCACAGGCGACGACTTCGTCAATGCGGCCGTGCACTTAGAGACGCAGCTTGATGCGCATACGCTGCTGACTGAATTACAGCGCATCGAACACAATTTCGGTCGCGAAAGACCCTTTCGCAATGCGCCCCGAACCCTCGATTTGGATCTGCTGGTGTTCGGCAATGACATCATCCGAGACGATGTCCTCGAGGTCCCTCACCCGCGTATGGGAAACCGGGCCTTTGTCCTGCTGCCGCTGCATGAGCTGACCCCGGATCTGGAGATTCCCGGTCTGGGGCCGATCGCGCCGCTGCTGGCCTTGGTCGGGGATCAGGCGATCGAAAAACTAGGTTCTGATCGCTGAGACACCATGACGTATCATCAACGTCTATGAACTTAGAAAAATACCGCTATATCGTCGTTGAGGGGCCAATCGGCGTCGGTAAGACCAGCCTGGCACGCCGTATTGCGACCGAAACCGGGGCGCAGCCACTGTTGGAGCAGCCGCAGGAAAATCCCTTCCTTGAGCGCTTCTATCGCGATTCGACACGTTACGCGCTGCCGACACAGATGTTTTTTCTGTTTCAGCGCATGCACCAACTGCGTGACCTTGCGCAGACCGATCTGTTTTCTGCACCGGTCGTCTCCGATTTCTTGCTCGAGAAAGATCCGATTTTTGCGACGCTCACGCTAGCCGATGACGAGCTCAACCTGTACCGCCAGATGTTTGATCATCTGACCCAGCAAGCGCCACGTCCCGACTTAGTGATTTATCTGCAAGCGGCGCCGTCAACCTTGGCCGAACGTATCCGACGCCGGGGCATACCGATGGAATCCGGCATCTCGGAATCTTATCTACAGCGCTTATGCGAAAGCTACAGCCGCTTCTTTCATCACTACGATACCTCCCCGCTGCTGATGGTCAATGCCGAGCACCTCAATCCGATTGAGCGTAGCGATGACTTTGCATTGCTCATGGAACGTATCGCAGGTATGCGTGGGAAACGCGAATTCTTCAACCGCGGAGAATAATGATGTCCGAGTCATCCAGCACAACGCAGCCAAAAGTCACGCTCACGACGCTAGAGAAAATGCGCGCAAGCGGTGAAAAAATTGCGATGCTCACTTGCTATGACGCGAGTTTTGCTGCGCTGATGGATAACTGCGGTGTTGATACGCTGCTGATCGGTGACTCGATGGGTATGGTGGTTCAAGGACATCCCACTACGCTGCCGGTGACCTTGGACCATATCGCGTACCACACCGATTGCGTTGCGCGTGGCGCCAAGCGCCCTCTGCTGATTGCGGATATGCCATTTGGCAGTTATCACACACCGCAGCAGGCCTTGGATAACGCTACCGTGCTGATGCGTGCCGGTGCTGAAATGGTCAAACTTGAGGGGGGTGAGTGGTTGCTGCCGACGGTGCAAATGCTGGTTGCACGCGGCATACCGGTCTGCGCGCACCTCGGTCTCACACCGCAGTCGGTACATCAACTTGGGGGCTTCCGAGTTCAGGCTCGGAAAGACGATGAAGCACAACGCCTGATCGCTGACGCTCTCGCACTACAAGCAGCGGGCGCAGCCATTTTGGTGCTGGAAGCGATTCCCGCAGCTTTAGCCGCAGACGTGACCGCCAAACTGGCGATACCCACCATCGGCATTGGGGCAGGTGTTGACTGCTCGGGTCAGGTGCTAGTGATGCACGATATGCTTGGCGCATTCCCAGGTCGGCGACCAAAATTCGTGCGCGATTTCATGCACGGACAATCCAGCGTCCCCGGCGCGATCCGCGCCTATGTCGACGCAGTCAAGCAGCGCACGTTCCCCGCTGCCGAGCATAGCTTCTGATCATCCATAGTTCTCAGCCTAGGAACTTCTATACGTCCGTGCTTATTGGCACTGACACTTCTCAACGTTAATACTGCGCCAGCGATGCCCGCATCTGTGGCATTAGTTCATTCGCAGCACCGACCGACATACCCAAATCTCTGACCAAGCCATCATCCAGGCTGTAGACCCAACCATGAATGGTCAAATCCTGACCGCGCTCCCACGCATCTTGCACGATAGTGGTCTGACAGACATTCAATACCTGCTCAATGACATTTAACTCGCACAGGCGGTTGTGTCTGGCTACGTCATCCATCGAAGCCGGTAATAAATGTTCATGCTTTTGAAACACATCTTGCACATGGCGCAACCAGTTATCTGCAAGCCCGACTCGCTTGCCTTCCATCGCGCAGCGCACGCCTGAACAGCCGTAATGACCGACCACCATCACATGCTTTACCCCAAGCAGGTCGATCGCGAATTGCAGAACTGACAAACTATTGAGGTCAGTGTGGACCACCACATTGGCCACGTTCCGATGCACGAAAAGCTCGCCCGGATCTAAACCAACAATGGAATTTGCTGGCACACGACTATCCGAGCAACCAATCCAGAGATATTCCGGCGCCTGCTGAGATACCAGATTGCTGAAGAAATCCGGATCTTGTTCAATCATCGACGCTGCCCACTGCCGATTATTTTCGACTAGCTGCCCGAGCGCCTTGTCGAATAAATTTTTATTAGTCATCGCTACCTCATCTCAAATCTGCAAAGGATTGTAACTGAGCCACTCTGGCGCCAACAGATAAATGCATCATCAATCGTCTGGGCCAAGCAGACCGCACTTTTCGGCACCTTTTAGGTGCGGCCATCGATCGCTGGTCTCTACAAAGACGTGCAAGTAATTGATATTTGAGGCAAGCATAATTAGCCATGCTTACGAAAACCTTAACATCTATTGAGTCATCGCACGAACTTCCTAAACTGACTTCGCGCTTGAATACATTGAGCAAAGCCAAACAGCATCGCTCAAAGTTCTAGGAAAAATCAAGCAGGGACATTTGGAATCCTAACAATGAAGGAGGAAGTAATGTTGATGACCACTGAAAAAGTCAGCTACGCAAATCGGCTCTCCGAAACACCACTACCGGCCTGGTCGCGACGCATGATGCAGCAAGTTGACACGAACTATGACCCAAACTTACGCGCACTCTGGAAGTACATGAAGCCGATTGGTGTTCCCTGCTTTAATCAGAATATGCTGGAAGAACTGCACCACCTTTTCACCGAGCTACACACGTATCAAGGTCACACGATTGATGGTGCCGAGTGGGTACCGGTCGATTATTCGATCATCGCCTCACTGCGCAGCGGAGTTTTCAACTTGGGCGGCGATCTGATGCTCTTTCTAAATCTGATTCGGGAAAAGGATCGCGAAGGTTTACTGAATTATGCGATGTATTGTATTGATAGTCTTTATACGCGCATCATTGGTCACGACGCATCGACTGTAACGATATCACTGGTGCAAGGCGATGCACTCGGTGGTGGCTTTGAATTAGCACTCGCTAGTGACCTCATCATTGCAGAGGCTGGTACACGCTTAGGATTTCCAGAAATTTTGTTTAATCTTTTTCCTGGAATGGGTGCCTACAGCTTTTTGGCACGTCGTATTGGCGCCAGAAAAACAGAAGCGATGCTGCTAAGTGGCAATATCTATACTGCGGAGCAACTAGCAGACATGGGGGTAGTCGACATTGTCGCTCCCGCTGGTGAGGGCAAGCGCACCGTCGAACAATGGATCAGGAAGCATCATCATCACCACAATGGAATGCGCTCAATCTATGAGTGCCGGAGAAATGTGTGGCCGATCACGCATAAGGAACTCACCGATATCGCGGTGATGTGGGTAGATGCCGCGCTGAAAATTCAAGAAATAGACTTAAGGATGATGAGACGCCTGCTCAAGGCCCAAAGCACACAGCACTCAAACTATCGGTATCCAAACCCAGTAAATCCTGTAGAGACGGCCGACCAAGTTGCCGCCTGAGATAGCCGGAGAGTCTTGTTTGTTTAAAGACTCTCCATTTCAGCTACTAAGACACCATTAATTCTGAGGCAAATCGCTGATAACTTGCCGAAATAGATAAAAATTCATGTCGACACTATCGACCACCTTCTCAACCAATTCTGGCGATTCAATCGATTGAATTAATCCAATCAGATCGGCAAGATGGTCATCATCCAGTGTGCCATGTGAATCAAGAAAGCTAAATCCTCGTGTCATTGGATGATCGATCGCTCTTGATATCGACTGCGCGATATTTGATGCGTAGCCAGAAGACATGAGCTCGAGCACATAAAGCATTCCGATGACATAGTGTGGATCGATACGATCGATTGCGTAATAGTTATAAGCAAGCATCGCGCGTGCTGCTGGGCCAGGATTTACGGTTGGCAAATCGTCACACTTATATCCGATTTTCTCGAGATCATTGATGACCATGGTTTCATGATCTTTCTCATGCTCGATATGCTCATAGAGATAATGCCGTAGATTGGCATACCGATCTGCACAGCGGCCCGCAGCTGCGGCCATCAGAGGACAGAAATTTGACACGATCGGATAGAGCTCGATAAGAAATTTGGCATACGATGATTTTGAAAAATTTCCACCGAGCATTGCTTGTAACTGCGGCAATGCTTCCATTTGATGCCGGTATCGACTCGTTGCTTCGGTCAATAAGTTATTCATGAACGAATATCTCCGTTTAGGTTATCGATATCCATCTTGTCTCTTGATCTCATTAGTTTTTATTCAAATCGCATACAACCTTAGACTAGTGCGATTGCGTCGATAAATCTCCAATGCCTGACAAAGCTGTTGAAAGCAATCGGTTAACTGACATTTGATATCTGCTTGCTTTTCCTGCAGCGCTTCATCAGAGAGTTTTTCGATGTGGGCACATAGCTGCTTGAGTGAATTGGCGCCAATACTCAGGGCTGAACCACGTAGCGCGTGCATGGCAGAAGAAACTTGGGCATAGTCCGACCTCATAAGACTTCGATCAAAGTTGCCAATCAATCGCCTTCCCTCGCTAATAAATTCTGCAATTAGTTCGTCGACAAATGCGGGATCTTGGCTCATCGACTCCAGATTTTTGAGCTTGACCGTATCAAGAATGGAAATATTAATTTCTTGCCCCGCATATGATTCAGCACTGTGCTCACTCTGCTTCGAGGAAAGTATTGGACGTTTTTCCTGAACCAGTCGGTTGAGTGTATTTAGAAATTGTGAGACTTCGATGGGTTTAGAAATATAAGCGTCTGCACCTGCTGCAAAGCTTTCGTCTCGTGCTTCTTGAGTAACACTCGCTGAAAAAATAATGATGGGCGTTTTTGCTAATGTCCCGCCCATCATTCTGCAAAAACGTACTACTTCGAGTCCAGAGACTTTAGGCATGTTCATATCAATGACCATGGCATCAAACTGTTGTGTAGCGATGATATCGAGACCCCCTTCGCCATCTTGAGCGAGGGTGCAATGGTGACCTGCACGCTCCAGGATTTTCTGCAGCACTTTTCGATTGGTTGGATTGTCTTCAATAATCAAGATCGATAAACCATCGTGACGCTTGCTGTGTGATGCGCCTGGGACGTAGTGCGACTCCCCAACTGTAATCGTATCTGACGGTGCCGGCGTAGGTTGGCGCATTCGCGACACCGTACTTAACGCAGCCGACTGTGCATGAAGTAAGTGACGAATATGATCTATGCTGAATGGCTCTGGCAGTATTGAGAAAAATCCTAGCTGCTCAGCTATGCGACTTACGTCGTCCAGTGGTAGATCTGCAGCGGGTACCAGTACAATCATCATCGACCTATCGGCCTCAAGGCGCATCAGGCGCTGCGTAGCGCTGCTTAGCCAAGCCTGAAAAGCCTCAGTACTGACATGCCCTGCCATACTGACACGCAAGTAGATCATCGATAGGAATGTGCCCTGCAGATGACGCTGACTAAGGATATCTTCTGCTTGGCTAAGATCTTGGACCGTCAATGGAAGTACCTTGCCCAAGAACGCCAATTCTTTTGCTAATCGCCAGCAGCCGCCATCGGGGTCGATGATTATGCTTTGCTCCCGACTCAGCAAGCAAGTGTCATCGAGGTCCAAAACTTTGCCAAAGCTGATCTCGAACCAAAACTCACTACCGACGCCAGGTCGACTGTGCAATCCGATCTGCCCACCCATCAACTCAACGAGCTGCTTGCAGATCGTGGTTCCAAGACCAGTTCCGCCGTATTTTCTGGCAGTGGCGCTATCGGCCTGTGTAAAGCTCTCGAATATCTGATCCTGGACTGACTCGTGAATACCAATACCTGTATCTTCAATCGCAAAATGTAGTACGACTGAGTCTTCCTTGCTGTGGCATAGCCGAACCTTGAGCGAAATTCTTCCTTGCTCAGTAAACTTAACTGCGTTACCGATGAGGTTGATTAGTATTTGCCGTAAATGATGTGGATCCCCTCGTAGTATCGGCGGGACTGCACAGTCGATCTGGCGTATTAGTCGTACCGTCTTGGCGTCAATCCGGTAGCTAAACACTGCCAGAATGTTTTCAATCAAGGCATACAGATCAAACTCGACCTGCTCTACCACCATTTTCCCGGCTTCTATCTTGGAAAAATCAAGCACATCCTCGATCTGGGAAAGCATTAGTTGGGACGTGGTGGTCATACAGTCGAGCATTTCCCTTTGCTCGCGATCTATCTTGGTACTTTTCAGCAGATCTACCATGCCAATAATGGCATTCAACGGCGTTCTCAGTTCATGGCTAACGGCGCATATAAACTGGCGCTTGGCGAGATTGGCGCTATTGGCTTGATTCAATGCAGCGAACAGGCGACCAACCAGTAAATTGAAATACATCGAGATCAGAAAGGTGCCTAGCCAAAGTCCGATCGATAGTTTCTTTTCTGCCGCCCAGTACGGCTCGGTCGTCACCACAACACCAAAGCCCAGCAGCGTAAACCCCAATGAAACTAATAAGTACTTTTGCCCGAAGCGAAAACCGTTACCGATGATGATCCACAGATAAAGAAAATACAGGGGCGCAGCATGCACACCACCAACTGTCAGCAAAACGGTAAGCGCACCGGTATCTAACAGAATTGCAAAGATACGGCGTATCGGAACCTCACCTGTCTTGATGAGAATGCTGATGCAAATGAACACCGAAGCACAAAGGAATACCGTGAGCACCAATCGAAGGTCGATTGTTAATTGTGGTGTCGATACTTTTAGGGAGTCATTGAAGTACTCGAAGTAGTACAACAATACGGTACCAATAAGGATGCGCACAACTGATTGCTCAAGCTCGCTGTTGCGTTGCCCCTTACGGTACCTAACAATGGTCCTCCACAGGTATCTGATAGGACTCGGAGCATCCGCGAGCGAGATAGCTCGTTGCAACATATTTGGGCACCCTCCACAACACCTGAAGCGATAAGTCTAGCCTCGGCTGCGAGGAATCTCGCGTGGTAATTGAAATGTGCAAATCCCTATGCGCATCACGCAAGATGACAGTGGCTTAATGAGCATGATCTCGAACCGCAGTGCGTAGATCGAACCGCAATGACGAAGGACAGGGGCACCAACAAAAACGCCGACAGAGCGTCGGCGTTTTCTGATTAGGTGGAGAGGAAAGTGTGCGACGATTCTCGAGGACTGGAATAGCCTGAGCGGCTAGAACAGATTACTCGAAAAATTCCTTCACTTTATCCATCCAACTCTTGCTTTGCGGGCTGTGCTTGGCGCCGCCCTCAGCGGTAAGCTGCTCAAACTCACGCAGTAGATCTTTTTGCCGATCAGTGAGTTTGATCGGTGTTTCTACAACCACGTGGCAGAAGAGATCACCGGGGAATCCGGAACGCACACCTTTAACGCCTTTACTGCGCAAGCGGAAAGTCTTGCCGCTTTGAGTGCCTTCAGGAACGCTGAAGGACACCTTGCCAGAAAGTGTTGGCACCTCGATCTCTCCACCGAGCGCTGCCTTCGCAAACGAGATCGGCATCTCGCAATGCAGATCATCGCCGTCACGCTGGAAAACAGCATGCTGCTTGATATGAATTTCAACATAGAGATCGCCGGGAGGACCACCGTTCATACCAGGCTCACCATTGCCTGTTGAGCGGATCCGCATGCCGTCATCAATACCTGCCGGGATTTTGACCTCAAGCGTCTTGTTGCGCTTGACGCGGCCTGAACCAGCACAAGGACTGCAAGGATCTGCGATCACCTTACCCGAGCCATGGCACTTCGGGCAGGTCTGCTGAATACTGAAAAAACCTTGTTGCATCCGGACCTGACCATGACCTCCGCACGTACCACAGGTGGTCGCTGAAGTACCCGGCTTTGCACCCGAGCCGTGGCATGTATCGCACTCATCCCACGACGGCACTCGTATCGTGGTGTCGAAGCCGTTCGCTGCTTGCTCGAGCGTGATATCGAGGTTGTAGCGAAGATCCGCGCCTCGGTAGACCTGCGGGCCACCGCGCTGCCGACCGCCACCACCACCACCAAAGATGTCGCCAAAAATATCGCCAAAGGCATCCGAGAAACCACCGCTAAACCCGGCACCCGCACCGCCTCCACCACCCACATTCGGGTCGACTCCGGCGTGTCCAAAGCGGTCATAGGCTTCACGCTTTTGCGGATCAGACAGCATCTCGTAGGCTTCTTTTGCCTCTTTGAATTTGTCTTCTGCCTGCTTGCTATCCGGATTACGATCCGGATGGAATTTCATGGCGAGCTTGCGATAGGCCTTTTTGATTTCTTCGTCCGAAGCGTTCTTCGCTACACCGAGCGTTTCGTAAAAATCGCGTTTTGCCATGGTTGAATATCCTTACTACGCTCGGACAGGGCGAACCCCATCTAAGCAAAAAACCGGGCGGAACAAAACGCCCCGACCCGGCATAAGCAACACAGCCTCGCTGTGTGCAGTGGTAATTATTTGTCCTTCACTTCCTTGAAGTCGGCATCAACGATATCGTCTTGCGCACTCTTCTCACCTGGCGCAGCGGCCTCGGCTGATGAAGCACCAGCACCAGCACCAGCGCCGGCTGCGGCCTGCTGTGCCTGCATGTCGGCGTACATCTTCTCGCCTAGCTTTTGTGCCGCAGTCGAAAGCGCTTCGATCTTGGCATCGATCATTGCCTTATCAGTGCCTTTCAAGGCCTCTTCAAGGTCTTTGATCGCCGCTTCAATTTTTTCTTTTTCGCCAGACTCCAGCTGGTCACCGTGCTCACCCATTGCTTTTTTGGTCGAGTGCACTAGTGCATCGCCCTGATTGTGTGACTCAGCCAGTTCTTTCAGGCGATGATCTTCCGCAGCATTCGCCTCGGCATCTTGCACCATACGCTGAATCTCTTCCTCGGTCAGACCCGAGTTGGCTTTGATGGTGATCTTGTTTTCCTTGCCGGACGCCTTATCCTTAGCCGACACATGCAAGATGCCGTTGGCGTCGATATCGAAGGTCACCTCGATCTGCGGCATACCGCGCTGTGATGGCGGAATACCTTCGAGGTTGAACTCACCCAATCCCTTGTTACCCGAGGCCATCTCGCGCTCGCCCTGATATACCTTGATAGTCACTGCCGGCTGGTTATCCTCGGCGGTTGAGAACACCTGACTGAACTTAGTCGGAATGGTGGTGTTCTTCTTGATCATCTTGGTCATCACGCCGCCCAGCGTCTCGATGCCGAGCGACAGCGGTGTAACGTCGAGTAGCAGCAAATCTTTGCGATCACCGCAAAGTACTGAGCCTTGAATCGCAGCACCGACGGCAACTGCCTCATCGGGGTTGACGTCCTTGCGCGGCTCCTTGCCGAAGAACTCCTTGACCTTGTCTTGTACCTTCGGCATGCGGCTCTGACCACCGACCAGAATCACATCGTCGATGTCAGACACTTTGACACCTGCATCACTAATCGCGGTACGGCAAGGTTCAATAGTTTTCGAGATCAAATCCTCGACCAGCGACTCCAACTTGGCGCGCGTAATTTTCAGCGTCAAGTGCACCGGCGCGCCATTAGCCATGGCGATGTAGGGTTCGTTGATTTCCGTTTGCTGCGACGATGACAACTCAATCTTGGCACGCTCAGCCGAGGCCTTGATACGCTGTAGCGCGATCGGGTCCTTCGCCAAATCCAGGCCATTGATCTTCTTGAATTCCTCGATGATGTGATCGATCAGACGCTGGTCGAAGTCTTCGCCACCCAAGAAGGTGTCACCGTTGGTGGAGAGCACCTCGAACTGCATCTCGCCATCGACGTCAGCGATCTCGATGATCGACACGTCAAAAGTGCCGCCACCAAGGTCATACACTGCGATCTTGCGATCACCTTTACCAGCC
The DNA here is from genome assembly GCA_026399895.1 of Burkholderiales bacterium. Classification (GTDB taxonomy): domain Bacteria; phylum Pseudomonadota; class Gammaproteobacteria; order Burkholderiales; family Burkholderiaceae_D; genus Pernthalerella. The sequence goes on along the minus strand of JAPLQC010000022.1, from coordinate 83,871 downwards.
TTGTCGAGACCAAACGCGAGCGCCGCTGCAGTTGGCTCGTTGATGATGCGCTTGACATCCAGACCAGCGATACGACCTGCGTCTTTAGTGGCTTGACGCTGCGCATCATTGAAATAAGCCGGCACCGTGATCACGGCTTCGGTGACTTCCTCGCCGAGATAATCCTCGGCAGTTTTTTTCATCTTGCGAAGCACTTCCGCGGATACCTGCGGTGGTGCGAGACGTTTGTCACGCGCGAGTACCCAAGCATCACCGTTATCGGCCTTTACGATTTCATACGGCATCAGACCGATGTCTTTTTGAACTTCCTTTTCTTCAAACTTGCGACCGATCAGGCGCTTGACCGCGAACAGGGTGTTCGTTGGGTTAGTGACCGCCTGTCGCTTGGCCGGCGCACCGACCAGAATCTCGCCGTCATCTTGATAGGCAATGATGGAAGGCGTCGTACGCGCCCCCTCGGAGTTCTCGATCACCTTGGGCTGGTTGCCCTCCATGATCGCAACGCAGGAATTGGTGGTTCCCAGATCGATGCCAATGACTTTGCCCATGATGGATATTCCTTATGAATCTGAAACAGTTTAGATGCCGAATATGTACCGATATGCGGCGAGTGCAATACTTTTCAAGTCGACTGCGAGACGGTAACCAATGCAGGGCGCAGTAGCCGATCGGAGATCATGTAGCCCTTCTGCAGCACAGTGACGATCGTGTTCGCTTCTTGCTCGGCCGGCACCATTGAAATCGCCTGATGCTTCATCGGATCGAGTTTCTCGCCCTGCTGCGGGTTCACCTCGATCAAACGATGTTTGTCAAAAGCGGCCACCAGTTGCTTGAGGGTCATATCGACGCCCTCTTTCAAAGATTCGATCGACGGCGTCTCGACCTTCAGCGCCATCTCAAGACTGTCCCTCACCGGCAGGAGCGACTCGGCGAACGACTCGATCGCAAACTTATGCGCCTTTGCAATATCTTCCTGAGCGCGACGCCGGGTGTTGTCTGCTTCTGCCTTGGCGCGCAGATAGGCATCCTGCATTTCCGTTAGCTTGGCCTGCGCCTCGGCCAGTTGAATCATTAGCGCGTCACCCGCTTCCACGCCCTCAAGCTGCGGCCCTGCCGCAGCTTCAGCATTCGATGGTTCCGTAGCGGCTGCGGGAGCCGCCTGGGACTCCGCCGAGTTCGGATGCTGTTCGCCTTGGGTCATAAAATCTCCAGTAAATACATAGACTTGCAGAGCAATGCAGGAGATATGGGGATGTTGTGTAACTTTTCAAGACAAGCGGCGTTTGACGCCGCCAGAGGTACTGGACGCGAGGCAAGGGCTGCCAACACCGCCGGCGGCCCAAGTGGCTAAGGTGAACCTGGCTGGGTTGGGTCGGTGGCTAGGCGGAAGCATCGCAGACAGTACAAGACGTACGACAAGATGCTGCCAACACCGCCAGCGGCCCAACCTGCCAGGTTCTAGTCGAGGGCGCCTAGGGCGAGTGCTTGCTCCCGACCCACCTCAGCATCTGCCTGCCGCGCTGCCTGAACCTGCGGCGACGATGACACGGGCCAGCCACCGGTATGGGCTTCGATCAGCGCGGCCATGCCGGCGATCCAGCTGGGTGACTCGTTGAGGCAGGGGATGTAGTGAAAGCTCTTGCCACCGGCGGCGAGGAAATCTTCTTTCGCCTCCATCGCAATTTCTTCTAGCGTCTCCAGGCAGTCGCTGGTGAAGCCGGGGCAGATCAAATCAACCCGACCAACGCCACTACCTGCGAGTTGCTCCAGTGTTGGCGCGGTATAGGGTTGCAGCCACTCGGCACGCCCGAAGCGCGACTGAAAAGTCACTATGTAGTCGCTCTTGCTGATGCCCAGACGCTCAGCGAGCAAGCGTGCGGTCTTGTGGCATTCACAGTGGTAGGGATCACCGAGCAACAAGGTACGCTTGGGTACCCCGTGAAAACTCATCACCAGTTTGTCTGGGCGGCCATGTTGTGACCAATGCAGACGCACGGTATCTGCCAACGCGTTGATGTAACCCGGGTCGTCGTGATAGTGGCGTATCAGACGCAATTCCGGAACGTTACGTACTTTCAAAAGATGCTGGAACAGTGCATCGAAAACCGAAGCAGTGGTGGTACCGGAGTATTGCGGGTAGGCAGGCAAAACTAGAATGCGATCACAGCCTTGCGCTCTCAGCTGCTCGAGCACATCCGGGATTGCGGGGCTGCCATAGCGCATGCCGTAGGCGACTTGGATCGATAAACCGCGCGCAGTCATCTCGGCTTGCAGGGCGTGTGCCTGTCGCTCGGTGTGCAGCTTGAGCGGAGAGCCTTCGTCAGTCCAGATCGATGCGTATTTATGGGCCGATTGGCGCGAGCGGAACGGAAGAATGATGCCGTTCAGGATGAACCACCAAATTGCGCGGGGAATCTCCACCACACGCGGGTCCGACAAAAATTCTTTCAGATAGGTGCGTACCGCCTCAGGCGTTGGTGCGTTCGGGGTGCCCAGGTTGGCAAGAATGACGCCAACCTTGCCCACGGTACCGTGGCGGTAAGACGGTTCGGAGTTGAAGCCCATCAGTGATGCCTTTCTATTCTTTTTAGCAAGCCGCCAACCTTGGGCTTTACTAGGACGCCAGTAGTTCTCTGGCGTGTTTGCGCGTAGTGGCCGTAATCTCGAGGCCGCCGAGCATACGCGCAATTTCTTCGACGCGCTCGGCACCCGCCAGCGGGGTAATACGCGACACAGTACGGCCATCCGGCGCAGCATTCTTGCTAACTTGAAAATGCTGCGCGCCTTGGCTGGCCACTTGGGGCAGGTGGGTGACGCAGAGTACTTGCCTATCCTGCCCGAGCTTGCGCAGCAGGCGCCCGACCACCTCAGCCACTGCACCCCCGATACCGCTATCCACCTCATCAAAGATTAGCGTGGGGGTTGCTGTCGCGCTGGAAGCGATCACTGAAATCGCGAGCGAAATACGCGCCAACTCGCCACCGGAGGCCACTTTTGCCAGCGGTCGCGGCGTTGTGCCGGCATGACCGGCGACTAGAAATTCGACCTGCTCAAGACCATGCGCCGCCGCTTCACTCGTATTCAGCGCGATCTCGAAACGACCACCGCTCATGGATAGCTCTTGCATCGCCTTGGTGACCGCAACTGATAACGACTTGGCAGCTGCGGCGCGCGCTTTGGAGAGCTGCTTGGCGCTGGCTTGATAAGCCGCTGCCAGCTTTTCCTCTTGTGCGCGAATGGCATCCAGATCGGTCGCATCGGACAACTGTTGCAAGCGGTCTGACAACTGCTCTAGCTCTTGCGACAACGCCTCCGGTGCAACATGAAACTTGCGCGACGCGGAATGAAGGGCTTCCATTCTTGATTCGACCACGCGTAAACGCGCAGGGTCGAGTTCGATGCGCCCCAAATAATCATTTAATGCGTACACCGCCTCTTGCAGCTGTATGCGCGCAGGCTCCAGGGCATCGATCACTGGCTTCAGCTTGTCGTCAATATCGACTAGCTTTGCCAGCCTTTGCTCAACCGTACTCAGCTGCGACAGCATCGGCGATGAATCAGATTCAGAGAGCAGATCAAGTGCCTGCTGCGCACCCTCGATCAAGCTGGCGGCATGCGACAGCCGACTATGCTCACTACACACCTCGGCCCACTCGCCCGACTGCGGTGCCAGCTTCTGTAACTCGCTAACCTGCCACTCAAGTCGCTCACGCTCGAGCAAGGCCTGTTTGGTATCACGCTCAAACTCCTCACGCTGCTTGGTGAGCGCACGCCATTGTTTAAAGGCAGCGCTGACCTCTTTCACCCGCTCTTGTAATCCGGCATGCGCGTCGAGCAGATCACGTTGGGCGTCGGCTCGCAACAGCGACTGATGCGCATGCTGTCCATGAATATCCACCAGCATCTCACCGAGCTCGCGCAGTTGTGTGATGGTGGCGGTGACGCCATTGATGAAGGCTTTTGAGCGACCGGCGTTATCAATCACGCGACGCAGCAGCAAGCTACTTTCATCATTATCGAAAGCATGCTCACTTAACCAGCTTTGTAGCGAAGCATCCAGCTCACCCGTGAACTCGGCCACGATATCGGCACGTGCGGCACCCTCGCGCACGACGCTGGCATCAGCACGCCCGCCCAATGCAAGCGTGAGTGCATCAATCAAAATAGACTTACCTGCGCCGGTTTCCCCCGTAAACACGGTAAAACCCGACGACAGATCGAGTTCGACAAAGTCGACGATCACAAAGTCACGAATTGCGAGCGCGCGCAGCATCAGTGAGGCGAGTGGAAAAAACGTTATTTTAATTGACCGGAGGTCGATGGATATTCGTTCCAGTGCAGCTTCTCGCGCAATGTATCGAAATAATTCCAGCCCAGCGGATGCAAAAAGGTCACGACATCGCTCGAACGCTTCAGTAAGACCCGGTCGCCCACGTGTAACGTGATGACGGATTGCATGTCGAAGTTCACGCTGCAGTCACGGCCGCTGGATAGTTCGATTTCAATTTCGCGATCATCCGACAGCACGATCGGTCGATTCGACAGCGCATGTGGCGCAATCGGAACCATCACAATGCCGCCCAACTGCGGCTGCAGAATCGGGCCGCCGGCAGCCAGCGCATACGCGGTCGAACCGGTCGGTGTAGACACAATCAGCCCATCGGAGCGCTGGTTGTACATGAACTGGCCATCGACCGTCACCCGTAATTCGATCATGCCAGCGCCGGAACCACGCGCCACCACCACGTCATTGAATGCCAGCCCGTGAAAGCTGGGTTGACCATCACGAATCACGGTACCCGCGAGCAATGAGCGCTGCTCGGACTCGACCTTACCGTCCAACATGTCGGCCAGTACCGGCAGCATTTTGTCGGAGGGAATATCGGTCATGAACCCAAGGCGGCCTTGGTTGACCCCAATCAGCGGCACGCGATATGGCGCTAGCTGGCGAGCGATACCGAGCATAGTGCCATCGCCGCCCACAACAATGGCGAGCTGTGCCTGCTCGCCAATTTGCTGTGGCGTTAGCGACTGTGACGCTACTCTGCCGAGATCGGTTGCCGTAGCTGACTCAAAAACCACACGGTGGCCACGGCCCTCCAAGAAACGCGCAAGCGCAAGCAAATCCTCGACCGCCGGCGGGTCGCCATGCTTGCCGATGATGGCAACGGTAGGGAAAGCGGACGGCGTCGACATGCTGCCGATTAGACCATAATTGCACTCGTCGCTGGAATCATGCGTCGACGCCCGATAGAATAAGCCCATGCAACTCGATAATCGCGCACAAACGCTGCTCAAAGCACTGGTTGAGCGTTACATCTCCGATGGCCAACCGGTAGGATCGCGGGCCTTGGCGCGAATTTCCGGCCTTGATCTGTCGCCGGCCACGATCCGCAACATCATGTCGGATCTTGAAGAGCTTGGTCTCGTGGCCAGCCCGCACACCTCAGCTGGACGAATTCCGACACCGCGCGGGTACCGCTTGTTTGTCGATAGCTTGCTGACCGTACAAACCATTGATGAGAGCGCGGTCGAATCCAAGCTGCACTCGGGCGTATCGGCGCAAAAAACCATCGCCAGCGCAGCCCAAGTGCTGTCGCAGCTATCCCAGTTCGCAGGCGTGGTGCTGGCGCCCCGGCGTGAAGGCACGTTTCAAGTTCTTGCGGCTGTCCGAGAAACGCATATTGCTGGTGATCGTGGCGCCGAATGGCGACGTGCAAAACCGCTTGCTACTGACGGCGAGTGACTACTCGCCATCCGAACTGGTGCAAGCAGCTAACTATATCAATCAGCACTATGCCGGCTTACCGTTTGACGAAGTTCGCATCAAACTGAACGATGAATTACGTCAGCTGCGTGATGACATCACACAACTGATGCAAGCGGCTGTCGAGGCCGGTAGCGACGCCATGAATACTGGCGAAGACGAGGTGGTGATCTCGGGTGAGCGCAATTTACTGTCAGTCTCGGAATTGGCCTCGAATATGGGCTCGCTGCGCAAAATGTTTGATTTGTTCGATCAAAAAACCAGCCTGGCGACGCTTCTGGATACGTCCAGCAAAGCGAGCGGCGTTCAAATCTTTATTGGTGGTGAGTCAACACTGATGCCGCTCGACGAGATGAGTATCGTCACCGCACCCTATGAGTCAAACGGGCGCATCGTTGGCACCCTAGGCGTGATCGGGCCAACCCGCATGGCGTACGAGCGTGTGATTCCGATCGTGGATATTACTGCGCGCCTGCTATCAAACGCCCTATCGCACCCCTAAGGGCGACTATCGGCGCTGAATCTACGCAGAGCGGCTATCAGCTAAGCTGTCAGCTGCCCCGATGTGGGCAGTTCTCTTTGGTGCAGTTGCCGTAGAGTGAAAGCGCGTGCTCTGCGAGCCTGAAACCACGCTCGGCCGCGATGTTTTGCTGACGCTTTTCGATTTCCTCATCGAAAAACTCTTCCACCAAGCCACAATCCAGACAGACCAAGTGATCATGATGGGCGCCCAGATTGAGCTCGAACACCGCCTTGCCGGACTCGAAATGATTACGTGACAACAGGCCGGCTTGCTCAAACTGGGTAAGTACCCGGTAAACGGTTGCCAGTCCGACATCAAGGTTTTCGGCCAGTAGCTGCTTGTAAACATCTTCTGCCGACAAATGCCGGACCTGGCTGCCCTGGAAGATTTCCAGAATTTTCAGTCGGGGTAGCGTGGCCTTGAGCCCGCTCGATTTCAGATCGGGAGTTTGATGCGGCATGATTTATCAGTGAGCAGCGTGAACTGCCTTATCATATAGTGTTTCGCGTTCCGCGCCATTTTAGCGTCCTCATCATGCCCCAGCCGTTTCTTCGTGTATCTCGCCGAATCTCTGCCGCGAGTACGATCGTCTTTTCTCTTCTGCTGTGCGGCTGTGTCAGCAAGCTGTTCACTGAGGGTGAAAAGCCGCTCGAGGCTGCTCCCGCCGGCATTACTCAGCGGGTTCAGCAGAGTAAATTATTTGGCGTGCTGCCGGTGTATCGCCCCGACACTCAGCAGGGTAATTTCATCTCCAAGGAACAAGTCGCTCAGTTACAGGTCGGCATGACACCAGCGCAGGTTCGCTTCCTGCTGGGCACACCGCTGCTCAATGATGTATTTCATGCAGAGCGTTGGGATTATCCGTTCATGCTCAAGCGCGGCGATGGCACCGTCACCAACAGTAATGTTGTGGTGCATTTCAAAGATGGGCGTGTTTCGCATTTTGAGGGCGCCGAACTCCCGAATGAAAAAGAATACCTTCGGCTGATTGCAGCGCCGAAGAAATAAAGCCTACTGAGACGACTCCCATGAACCCACTGAAGATCGCGGTGGCCGGCGCATCCGGCCGCATGGGCCGCATGCTGATCGAAGCCATTGATGCCGACCCAGAAACCCAGCTGAGCGGCGCGCTGGATGTCGCCGGCGCGCCCGGGCTGGGCGCTGACGCTGGTAGCGCCTTGGGTCGTACGCTGGGCGTGAATATTGAATCAGCACTCGACGCCGGGCTTGCTAATTCCGAATTCCTGATTGATTTCACCCGACCTGCCGGTACCTTGGCGCATCT
>JAPLQC010000022.1:0-76206 GCA_026399895.1 Burkholderiales bacterium | reverse complement strand
GCTGGCAAGGCAGCGATTGAAGCGGCCGCCAAGCGAACTGCCATCGTGTTCGCGCCCAACATGAGCGTTGGCGTCAATGTCACCATGAAATTGCTCGAGCTGGCAGCGAAGAGCTTCTCGCACGGCTATGACATCGAGATCATCGAGGCGCACCACCGGCACAAGGTGGATGCACCGTCTGGCACCGCACTGAAAATGGGTGAAGTCGTAGCCAATGCACTGGGCCGTGATCTGAAACAAGTCGGCGTGTTCGCGCGCGAAGGCGTGACCGGAGAACGCGATCCGTCCTCGATCGGCTTTGCCACCATTCGTGGCGGCGATATCGTGGGCGATCACACCGTCTTGTTCGCCGGTATTGGTGAACGTATCGAGATCACGCACAAGTCTTCCAGCCGTGTCACCTATGCGCATGGCAGCTTGCGCGCCGCTCGTTTCCTGCAGCACAAAGCCACTGGCCTGTACGACATGCAGGACGTGCTCGGTCTGCGCTGAGTCGCAGCCGGAGCCTTGCCGTGCCAAGCATGAGGCCGTCCGCGCTTGCTGTTGCTATCGCGCTACATGGGGCACTGATCGCCTTTGTAGTGTCCGGCGCGCTCGAGAAGCCCCACACCGAAGTCGAGCCGCCACCGGTCATCGTGCAATTGCTGACGCCAGAGCCGCCGCTCAAGCTCGAGCCACCGACGCCTGAACCGCCAAAACCGAAACCCCCGAAACCCCAGCCACCCAAGCCGGAGCCGGTCAAGCCGCAACCACGGCCAGAGCCGCCTCGGCCTGAGCAGCCCAAACCCGAGCCCGCCAAGCCGGAAGTGCGGCCTGAGCCAGTCAAGATCGAGGCACCCGCCACAGCAGTTGCGCCCGCGCCGACGCCGGTTGCACCACCGGCTCCGCCAGCGCCGCCGCCACCGCCCGCGCCATCCGTGGCCAAGCCAAGTGCGCGCACTGAAGTCAGCATCTCTGCAAGCTACGCCGCCGCCAACCGTAAACCAGAGTACCCAAAAATGTCGCTGCGCTTGGGCGAACAGGGGACCGTGGTACTAACGGTAATGGTGAAGAGCGACGGTAGCGCCGGCGACGTGGAAGTAAAATCCACCAGTGGCTTTACGCGACTGGACCGCGCCGCCGCGGATGCAGTAAAAACCTGGCGCTTCAACCCCGCCACGATTGACGGCAAAGCAGTCGACAAATCCTACGAAGTTCCGATCACCTTCAAACCCCCAAACTGACCCACCATGAATGACACCATGACCCAAAGCCTAGGCTTCGCTCACTACTGGGCCCAAGGCGATGCAGTAACGCACAGCGTTGCCTACCTGCTGCTGATCATGTCGATTGCCAGCTGGTATTACATCCTTTCAAAAGCCTGGACCTCATGGCGTATTCGCAAGAGCGCGGATGCGGTCGAGCATTTCTGGGACGCGCCGAGCATGGATGATGCGATCGCGCTGCTGACCCACGCAGATACTGAGAAGGTGTACTCACCACTGGCAACGCATGCAGTCGACGCGGTCAAAGTCAAAGCCAACAGCAGCTCATTGAATGCGACGGTTGACCAAGGTGAGTTAGTCACCCGAACCTTGCGCCAGCAGATCAACCGCGTATCGCAGCGCCTGGAAAGCGGACTCACGCTACTCGCGTCGGTCGGATCAACTGCGCCTTTTGTGGGTCTGTTTGGTACCGTCTGGGGTATTTATCACGCGCTGGCAGCCGTTGCGATGTCGGGCACTATTCAAATCGACAAAGTAGCCGGACCGGTGGGTGAGGCGCTAATCATGACAGCGATCGGCTTAGTGGTCGCGATTCCAGCGGTGCTCGGATACAACGCATTCACCCGAGTCAATCGACTCACACTGGGCGAGTTGGATGCGTTCGCGCATGACCTGCACGCTTTCTTGACGACAGGTGCACGCATCGGTACTGCGCGCGGCCGCTTGAGCTAAGCAAGGAGACGATCATGGCATTCGGCGGATTCAACGATAACAGCCACCAAGCACCGATGGCAGAGATTAATGTCACGCCCATGGTGGACGTGATGCTGGTGCTGTTAGTGATTTTTATCATCACCGCACCGCTGTTTACGCATGCGGTCAAGCTTGAGCTACCGACTGCATCGTCAGCGCCGGCACCTGAAAAGCCCGAGAGCATCACGTTATCGATCAATGCCGAGGGCAAGCTGTTCTGGAACAACGCTGCGGTGAGCCTCGATGAATTGGGTACGCGCTTCGCAACCGCTGCGCAAAAAAAGCCGCAACCAGAACTTCAACTACGCGCTGATAAGTCGACGCGCTATGAGGTCATTGCGCAAGTGATGTCAGCCGCACAAACCAATGGCATGACAAAAATCGGTTTCGTCACCAATCCTAAAGATGTGAGTCGCTAAGTGAACGCTGTAGATCAATCCATGCAAGACAAATACAGCCCGACAGATGTCGAGCGCACTGCGCGCGAACACTGGCAAGCGATTGATGCCTATAAGGTCGTCGAGCATGCACGCGACGCCCAAGGCAATGAGAAGAAAAAATTCTATGCCTGCTCGATGCTGCCCTACCCCTCGGGCAAGCTGCATATGGGCCATGTACGCAACTACACCATCAATGATGTGATGGCGCGTCAGCTGCGCATGAAAGGCTATAACGTACTGATGCCGATGGGCTGGGATGCGTTCGGCATGCCCGCAGAAAATGCAGCGATGGCGAATGGTGTGCCACCTGCGCAATGGACTTACGCCAACATCTCGCACATGAAGCAGCAGATGCAAGCGATGGGGCTGGCGATTGACTGGTCGCGGGAGATGGCGGCCTGCAGCCCTGAGTACTACAAGTGGAATCAGTGGATGTTCCTGAAAATGCTCGAGAAGGGCATCATCTACCGCAAAACCGGTACGGTGAACTGGGACCCGATTGACCAAACCGTACTCGCGAATGAACAGGTAATCGACGGCCGTGGTTGGCGCTCAGGTGCGCTGATCGAGAAGCGCGAAATCCCGATGTACTACGTCCGCATTACCGACTATGCGGAAGAATTACTCGACTGCGTTGAACACAAGTTACCCGGCTGGCCAGAACGCGTTCGCATCATGCAGGCCAACTGGATCGGCAAATCGACCGGCGTGCGCTTTGCCTTCCCACATGAAATCAAAGGACAGGATAGTCAACTGATCAGCGGCGGCAAGCTGTGGGTATTCACTACGCGCGCTGACACCATCATGGGTGTGACCTTCTGCGCCGTAGCGCCTGAGCATGCACTGGCAACGCATGCGGCGAGTACCAATCCTGCACTCGCTGCATTCATCAATGAGTGCAAACAAGGTAGCGTAATCGAAGCCGACATGGCGACGATGGAAAAGAAAGGTATGCCGACCGGCTTGTTCGTGACGCATCCCGTAACTGGCAAGCAAGTCGAGGTCTGGGTCGGCAACTATGTGCTGATCACCTATGGTGATGGCGCTGTAATGGGTGTCCCCGCGCACGATGAGCGCGACTTCGCATTCGCCCAGAAATACCAATTACCGATCGAACCGGTCATCGCGATCGATGGCAAGACCTACAGCACCGATGCCTGGCAAGAGTGGTACGCCGATAAAGAGCATGGCATCTGCGTGAACTCGGGGAAATACGACGGACTTCGCTACCAAGCGGCAGTCGATGCCGTGGCTAGTGATCTTGCTGCACAAGGTACTGGCGAGAAGAAGGTGACCTTCCGACTGCGCGACTGGGGAATTTCAAGGCAGCGTTACTGGGGCACACCGATTCCGATGATTCACTGCGAAGCGTGTGGTGATGTTCCGGTGCCGGAAAAAGATCTACCCGTCGTACTCCCGGAAGATTGTGTACCGGATGGCAGCGGTAATCCGCTCAACAAGCATGAAAAATTCCTGAAGGTGGATTGCCCGAGCTGCGGCAAACCTGCTCGGCGTGAGACCGACACCATGGATACCTTCGTTGATTCATCCTGGTACTACATGCGCTACTGCTCGCCGGGCTCGAATGATGCTATGGTCGATACGCGCAATGACTACTGGATGCCGATGGACCAGTACATCGGTGGTATTGAACACGCTGTGCTTCATCTACTGTATGCGCGCTTCTGGACCAAGGTCATGCGCGACTTCGGGCTGGTCAAATTCGATGAGCCTTTTGTCAATCTGCTGACACAAGGTATGGTGCTGAACGAAACCTACTATCGTGAAGACAGTGCTGGCAAAAAAACCTGGTTCAACCCGGCAGATGTTGAACTGACCTTCGACGACAAGGGTCGTCCCGTCGCAGCCAAGTTGAGTAGCGATGGTCAAGCGGTGCAGATCGGCGGCACCGAGAAAATGTCGAAGTCCAAAAACAACGGCATCGACCCGCAAGCCATTATCGATCAGTATGGCGCTGATACTGCGCGCCTTTTTACTATGTTCGCCTCACCGCCCGAGCAGACGCTGGAATGGTCAGGCGCGGGCGTTGAAGGTGCGCACCGCTTTCTGCGTCGAGTCTGGAATTATGCGCAGTCACATGTAGCAGACATCGATCCGGTATTAAGCGTCAGCGCCACTGATGACGCCGACATCAAGGCGCTTCGGCTCGAGATGCACAAACTGCTGCAACAAGCCGATCATGATTACACCCGACTGCAATACAACACGGTGGTTTCAGCGTCGATGAAAATGCTGAATCTGCTGGAGGCAACGACACTTCAAGCTAGCCCTGCGGCGCGTGCTGCACTGGGCGAATGCGTAGGTATTTTCTTGCGCGTGCTGTACCCGGTTGCGCCGCATCTAACCCATGCACTATGGGCCACCTTGGGTTATGCAAAGGCCCATGGCGATTTGCTCGATGCACCGTGGCCGCAAGTCGACAGCGCCGCGCTGGAGCAATCCCATATCGAGTTGATGGTACAAGTGAACGGCAAGCTACGCGGCAAGATTACCGTCGCCAAAGCCGCCGACAAAGCCAGCATCGAAGCCGCTGCGCTCAGCGATGACAATGTGAAGAAATTCGTTGAGGGTGCGCCGAAGAAAATTATCATCGTGCCTGGCAAGCTAGTGAACATCGTGGCCTGAGGGAGAACGTCTTGAATAAGTTCACGCGCTGGTTTTCTATCATTTTGATGGCGACACTACTCGCCAGCTGCGGCTTCCAGCTGCGCGGCTCAACCCCTGAGACCCGCCTAGGCTTTGAATCACTTTATCTCGATGCGCCGGTTGGCACACCGCTGGAGCGTGATCTGCGTACCGTACTGCGCGCCAGTAGCACACAACTCGCGGCAGATGCGAAATCTGCACCGGTAACGCTACGGGTACTGTCGCAAGCTCAGGAGAAAAAAGTACTGACGCTCAATGCGCAGGGTAAGGTGCGTGAATTCAGTCTGACTTATCGGGTGCGCTTCGAAGTGGCCGATGGAAGCAATAAAAAGCTGCTAGAGCCACCAGAGATCGCGCTGCAATCTATCCTGTCTTATAGTGAAGAACAGGCGCTAGCCAAGGAACAAGAAGAACGCATGACCTTCGAAGATTTACGCCGCGATGCAGTTGCGCAAATCATGCGCCAGCTAGCGCGTGTCAAGCCGGACCAGCTATAAGCTATGCAGGTGCGCGCCGACGCGCTCGATGCGCATCTTGAAAAATCACTGGCGCCTTTGTACGTCATTAGTAGCGATGAGCAGCTACTACTACTCGAAACTGCTGACCGTATTCGCGCCAAGGCCCGCACAGCCGGCTTCTCCGAGCGCGAGGTACTAATCGCCGAGCGCTACTTTAAATGGGGTGAGCTGCAGTCGGTGCAGCAGTCTATGTCCTTGTTTGGTGATCGCAAGCTGATCGAGCTACGCATCCCGAATGGCAAACCCGGTAAGGAAGGTGGTCAGGCGCTGCAAGACTATGCGGCCGCTTGTGTTGGGTCCGAAGCGGGCGACACACTGACCATGATCACGCTACCCAAGCTCGACTGGGCAACACAGAAAAGCGCCTGGGTCACTGCCTTGCAGCGGCATGCGGTTTACGTCGAGATTCCAAACATCGAGCGGCACCAGCTAGGGTCCTGGATAGGGCAACGTCTGGCTGCACAGGGCCAGAGCGCCGACAAGCATGCGCTAGAGTTCATGGTGGATCGTGTCGAGGGCAATTTGCTGGCGGCGCACCAGGAAATCCGCAAGTTATCCTTGCTGTATCCTGACGGCCGGCTATCGCTGGATCAGATTCAAGATGCGGTACTGAACGTCGCACGCTCCGATGTATTCAAGCTTTCAGAGGCGATGCTGTCGGGTGACGTGAGCCGGGTCACCCGTATGCTCGACGGTTTGAAAGGTGAAGGCGAGGCGCTGCCCTTGGTGCTGTGGGCGGTCAGTGAAGAAATACGCACGCTGCTGAAGCTGAAAATCGGTAGCGATGAAGGTCGACCGCTGGCGGCTATGCTGAAGGAGTACCGCATCTGGGGGCCGCGCGAGCGGCTGATGGCACCGGCAGTTTCGCGGGTCAAAATCGCCAGCCTGCGCGATGCGCTCAGTAAAGCGGCGCAGGTTGATCGTATGATCAAAGGATTACGCGCCAAAGATTTTGCCGGCGACGCTTGGGATGCGCTGCTGCAGTTGGCGCTGGTGGTAGCAAGGAAATGAAAACAATGGACATTCAACAAACCATGACCGACATCGGCCGCGCAGCGCGCAAAGCATCACGCGCCATGGCCAAAGCCGATACAGCCGCGAAAAATCGTGCGCTGCAGCTAATTGCAGCAGCGATTCGGCGCGATGCAGCCCTACTGACCGCAGCGAATCAAAAAGATCTGGACGCAGCACGCGCCAATGGCCTTGCCGCTGCGCTCGTCGATCGCCTGACGCTATCCGAAAAAGCGATCGCCACCATGGCCGAGGGTCTGGAGCAAATTGCCGCACTGCCCGACCCCATCGGCGAAATCACGAACATGAAGTACCGCCCGAGCGGCATACAAGTCGGCCAGATGCGGGTGCCGCTAGGCGTGATCGGCATTATTTACGAGGCCAGACCAAACGTTACCGTCGACGCCGCCGGGCTCTGCATCAAGAGCGGTAATGCAACGATTCTGCGCGGTGGGTCGGAAGCGATTCATTGCAATCAGGCGCTCGCAAAATTAGTAAAAGAAGGTTTGGCAGGTGCTGGCTTGCCGTCTGAAGCGGTACAGATCATCGAAACGACAGACCGCGCAGTGGTCGGCGCGATGATCACCATGCCCGAGTTCATCGACGTTATCGTGCCACGTGGTGGCAAGGGCTTAATTGAACGCCTGATGAAAGATTCCAAGGTGCCGATGATCAAACATCTCGACGGTATCTGCCATGTATACATCGATGACAAGGCGGATATCGCCAAAGCACTACCAGTGGCATTCAATGCGAAATGTCACCGCTACGGTACATGCAACACCATGGAGACACTGATTGTTGCGCGTGACATCGCCCAGCTCGTACTACCCGAGTTAGCCAAATTGTTTGCTGAAAAACAGGTAGAGCTGCGCGCTGATGCTGAAGCGATGCAAATTCTGACCGGCTACCCGCTGCTGAAAGCAGCGACCGAAGAAGACTGGCACACCGAATACCTTGATGCGATTCTCTCGGTGAAGATCGTTTCGGGCGTCGATGAAGCTATTGACTTCATCAACACCTACTCATCGCAGCATACCGATAGCATCATCACGGAAGATTATTCCCGCGCGCTGCAGTTCTTGCGCGAAGTCGATTCAGCATCGGTGATGGTAAATGCCTCGACACGCTTCGCCGACGGCTTCGAATACGGTCTCGGCGCCGAGATCGGTATCTCGAACGATAAGCTGCATGCACGTGGCCCCGTGGGTCTGGAAGGGCTCACCTCGGTGAAATTCGTCGTGCTGGGCCATGGCGAGGTACGGGTCTAAACGATGGCTTATCTCTGGATCAAGACCGTTCATATTGTTCTGATAGCGTCCTGGTTCGCGGGTCTGTTCTATCTGCCGCGTATCTTCGTCAACCTGGCGATGGAGACCGAGCCAGCAGCCACGCAGCGTTTGCTGCTAATGGCGAACAAGCTATACCGCTTCATGACCATCCTAATGATTCCTGCGCTCGCGCTCGGATTAATACTTTGGCTTTACTACGGCGTCGGGCAGCAGAGCCTGTGGATGCATGTGAAGCTACTGATCGTTCTGGTGCTGGTTGGCTATCACCACTTCTGCAAACGATTACTGAAAGCATTTGAGCGCGGCGAGAATGTCCGCAGCCATGTCTGGTACCGCTGGTTCAATGAGCTACCCGTGATTGGTATGTTCGCCGCGGTCGCCCTCGTCATCATCAAACCTGTTTAAGTTCGGGAGAAACCTAATGGCAAAGATCGTTGAGTATTTTGTTGTGCCGCAGTCGCCCTGGACCTATATGGGGCATCAACGTTTCATCGCTATCGTGAAGAAGCATCATGCACAAGTAGCGCTCAAGCCAGCAGATATGGTGAAGGTGTTCGCCGCCAGTGGTGGCGTGCCAGTTGCGCAACGACCTGTGCAGCGTCAGGCGTATCGCCTTGCGGAGCTGACGCGGTGGAGTAAATTTTTAGAGATGCCTTTGACTCTTCACCCGGCATTTTTTCCGGTGGCGGGAGATCCCGGTTCGAAACTCATTATCGCTGCACTTCATCAGAACGGCACCGATGCGGCGATGGCGCTGCTCGGCGCACTGGGCCGCGCCTGCTGGGCAGAAGAAAAAAATATCGCCGACCCTGACACTTTAGTGGCCGTCGCGAATGCCGTTGGCTTGGATGGTAACGAGCTACTGAAATACTCAGGCAGCCAAACAGCGGCTGATGAACTGCAGCGAAATACGGAAGAAGCAATCGCAGCACAAGCCTTTGGTGTTCCCTGGTACCGCGTTAATGGCGAAGGGTTCTGGGGCCAAGACCGCCTAGAATTTGTTGAACGCGCGCTGCAGGACAGTTGAACAAAGTAATACCCTGCTACATCTTGTCGTGCTTACCGTAGCCCGACAATCACGGATAAAAGGTACGCCATGTCATATTCTTTCTTTTGCCCCTGCCCGCGCGGGCTCGAGATAGCGCTCGCTGAAGAACTCCATGAGATCTCGGCACAAAGCCCTACGTTAAAGGTTCACAACAGCGTACCCGGTGGAGTGCATTGCTCCGGCACCTTGCAAGATGCCATGCGCTTGAATCTGCACTCCCGAATTGCATCGCGCGTGCTGCTACGCATCGCGCAGTCCGGTTACATCAACGAAAACGATATCTACGACCTCGCGCTCGGGGCACCCTGGGAAGATTGGTTCGACCTCGAGCACACCATCCGGGTTGATGTGAATGCGATCAAATCGCCCCTAAAGAGTCTCGAGTTCGCAACCCTGCGCATTAAAGACGGTATTTGTGATCGCTTCCGCGATCGTGTCGGACAACGCCCATCGGTCGATACGCGCTCGCCAGATATGCGGATTTGGGGCTTTCTAGATGCGCGCACGGTTACAGTTTATGTGGATACCTCGGGCGAATCTTTATTCAAGCGTGGCTGGCGACTGGATACCGGTGACGCGCCGCTGCGCGAGAATCTCGCCGCTGGCCTGCTTCGCACCGCTGGATGGAAACCCGGTACGCCCTTATTTGACCCGATGTGTGGCTCGGGCACACTGCTGATAGAAGCAGCGCAAATGCTAGCCGGTATGCCGCCCGGCATGAACCGTCGCTTCGCCTTTGAAAAATTCAAGAGCTTCAAACAAGCCGAATGGGATGCGGTTCGTCATGCGGTAAAGCCTTTGCCACTACCTACTGCACCAACGATTTTCGGCAGCGATATATCGGGCGACATGCTGGTGATGGCGCGTAACAACCTGGAACGCGCAGGAATTAGCTTCGATGTTCCACTTAAACAGATTGAAGCACAGGAAGTGAAGCCCCCCACAGGGCTTCCGGGCTTGTTAATCGCAAACCCGCCGTATGGCGAACGAATTGATATGCGCGGCGACCGATCGCAAGAACCCGATGCAATGGCAGTTTCCTTCTTTAATGCATTTGGTAGCACCCTGAAACAGCGCTTCGCCGGCTGGACGGTTTGTTTGTTTACGGCCGATCTGACCCTGGCGCGTATGCTGCGATTAAAAGAATCGAAAAAAACGCCGTTTTTCAACGGCGCTATTGAGTGCAGGTTATTCCGCTTCGAGATGGTGGCGGGATCGAATCGACGCGAGTCGGCTGGCAATCAAGGCTGACTGGAGGTGGTTGGATTTGCTGCACTCAACGCGCAAATAATCCACTGCATATTACCGTTATAAAAAAAGCCGCTCATCAGAGCGGCTTGATTTAGGCAGACACAGACTTAATCTGCTTTTTTCTCGCCCTTACCGAACCAGCCCGAGACCGTATCCTTAGTTGAGTCATAGGCTGACGACATGGTTTCGCAGCCCGATGACAGCACGACCACCGCCAACAAAACTGAAACGCTGAGGCAATTTTTAAGTGTTTTCATTTCATGGTCTCCAATAAGCACCCGGTCAAGCTCAAGGCATAGTGAACGGTGCGAGTTGATCTAAGGCCGGCGCGCTCAAGTCCAAGCCCACACTAAAAAGCAGCGCCTATTTTAGTTTAGCGATACGGAAATCGGCGATTAATCGAAAATTTATCCATATCAGTCGATATCAAATTACTATTTTGATATTAATATTCGTCTCATCCGTTACAATTCCGAGGTCTCGCGGGTGTAGTTCAATGGTAGAACGGCAGCTTCCCAAGCTGCATACGAGGGTTCGATTCCCTTCACCCGCTCCACTCTCTCTGCCTCGATGAACGAACCTCCCAAGCCCAATCGCGATCGCGATCGCAACCGCACCCTGCCCTACGACCCAACCGAGCGTCGAATCCGTAGTTTTGTCACGCGCATGGGCAGACTATCGGACGGGCAAGCACGCGCACTGGAAACGCTAGCCCCGCGCTACTGCATACCGTATGAAAAATCGGCAGTTGATCTCAGCAAGGTATTCGGCCGCACAGCGCCGACCGTGCTCGAGATCGGTACCGGTATGGGTGAGACCACTGCCCATATTGCCGGGCTCATGCCTGAGAAGAATTTCATGGGTGTTGAAGTGCACATACCCGGTATCGGGAGCTTGCTGAAACTCGTTGATGAGCATGGCTTGCAAAACCTGCGACTGATTCAGCATGACGCTGTCGAGGTCGTGACGCACATGATTCCGCCCGCATCACTAGCTGGCGTACATGTATTTTTCCCAGACCCGTGGCACAAAGCGCGGCACCAAAAGCGTCGCCTGATTCAAGCGGCTTTTGTAGAGCTACTTGCCTCGCGAATTGCAGTTGGCGGCTATTTGCATTGTGCGACCGACTGGGAAGACTATGCGGTGCAGATGCTGACAGTACTGTCATCCGAACCCAGACTAATCAATACGGCACAAGCGTATGCAGAACGTCCGAGTTACCGGCCAGTCACAAAATTCGAGCGGCGCGGATTACGACTCGGTCACGGTGTTTGGGATTTAGTGTTTCAGCGGCGCTGAAACCGGCAGACGTTTAGCGCAGTACCGACGACAATGACAATAAGACTTACAAAATAGTGCTGACTAGGCGGCACCTCAGACAGTGCAAAACATCCGGCACGGTGCCGCCAACAACGGCCGCACTATTTTGAATTATTCAGCCCACTGTACCCAGCCGGTAAGCGCGGTTACCAACACAATCCCGCCAAACACAATACGGTACCAGGCAAAGATCATGAAATCGTGCGAACTGATGTAGCGCAGCAGCCAGCGTACGCAGAAGAAGGCCGAGATGAATGCAGATAGTGCCCCCACCCCGAACATCGGCAAATCGGCTGCTGACAGCAATGCCCGCTCTTTGTACAGTGAGTACACGGTTGCACCGAATAAGGTGGGAATCGCCAAGAAGAAGGAAAACTCGGTGGCTGCGCGGCGCGATAGGCCAAACGCCATGGCGCCTATGATGGTGGCACCCGATCGGCTGGTGCCGGGGATCAGGGCAAAGCATTGAGCTAATCCCACTTTCAACGCATCGACCACGCTCATGTCATCGACTGAATCAACGCGGGAATACATCACGCGGCGCTGACGCTTCTCCACAACAATAATAATGAAAGCCCCGAGAATGAATGCCAGTGCAACCGGAATCGGCTTGAACAAGTGTGCCTTGACCGCCTTGCCGAAAACCAGCCCGAGTACCACGGCTGGCAAGAAAGCCACCATCAAATTAACGACGAAACGACGCGCAGCGATATCGCTTCTGAAATCAAGAATCACGCGCGCTATCTTGACGCGATACTCCCAACAAACGGCGAGCATAGCGCCCGCCTGAATGACGATTTCGAATACCTTGACTTTCTCGCCAGTGAAATTGAGCAGACTACCGGCAAGAATCAAATGACCGGTCGAAGAAATTGGCAGGAACTCGGTCAAGCCCTCGACGATGCCCATGATGACAACTTGAATCAATAGCGTGAGTTCCATACCGAGTGCGCGCGAAGCAGAAAAGAGGGCGAAGCTTATCACGGGCAGACTCATTCATATCAAAGTAAAAACCCCCAGCTTCCGAAGAAGTGGGGGTTATTAAGTAGTCTTACAACGACGACTAGCTTACAACTTCAAGCTGGTGTCACTCAACACTCAGGTCACAAAAGCGGTCAGTCGTTTTTCTTTTCATTCTCAACATTGCCGACATTGTTATTGGCAACTTGTTCATCCTGACCACCCTCGGTTTCAACTTCGGTACTTTCGCTAGGTTCGGTCTTGGACGATGCGGATGCATTTTCAGATTCGACCGGATCCTCAGCGAATGGACTAGTTTTAAGCTTCTCAAAATCTAGGCCCGGAACTAGCGATGGTTTTTTGCTAGATGAGCTTTTTGTAGTCGCGACCGATTGACTTGCGGGCGCTTGCCGCTTGGCTTGCTGCGCATCCCGCTCGGCATGTTTACGTTCTTGATTCACCAGTGCTGACAGCAAGTCCTGAGTCTGCTTGAGATTTTCTGGAGATTCTTGGCCTTCCTGCTTCAACGAAATAAGATAATGATTCAATTGCTGTAAGCAAAATGCAGCGGGTTCAGACTCAAAAGTCTCGTAGTTGGCACGTTTCGCGATAGCCTCGTTCAAGTACCTAATGTACCCGGGATCACGGTTCGGTAGGTTAATCGACTTCAGATATTTATCTAGTTCCCGCACCTGCCCACGCTTAGCTTTCGTATTACGAATATCGGTTTTCTTTAGCAGCAAACCTTTGGATGACTCTACACGCGGAGAAACTGGGATTGCGTTTGAGCTCGAAGGTTCTTTCTTTCTGGGTGACACCAAGCCTTGAATAAAGCTTCCGATCGTGGTGCGTTTCTCGGTGTTACTGTTCGCGCCGCCAGAAATTGTTGAGCCACGCGTGAGCACTCTCTTACTGCCCTGCTGCTTATGGCTCGCGGCCATCGCCTCTTTGCGTCGTAGTTCGGTAGCCTTCTGTGTCGGCCTGAAATATTGCTCAAATGCTTCCGGCTTTCCGTCGGTCGCAGCAATAATGTCGTACACAAAGTCGTCAAACAAAAAAGAGGTGTAATGCGCAAGCTGGGCGGTAAGCTTTCCTTTGAATTGACTCCATTCACGCTCCCCCTGCTGCTTGGTCTGAAGATCGGCCTCGAACTTCGTGTTCCAATTGGGCAGCAGGCCACGGATAAACAACAAGCCGACCAAAGCGCTTTTGATCATACCTGTGAGCTGCTGGGGTGAGATGTTTTGCTTTTCAGACCAGCTGCAGTAACTTCTCACAACTTCTTTTAAAAACGATTTGAATTCCGCAGGAAGCGGTGATGATTCAAGTCTGCGATCAGGGCCACAAATATAGCTTTCAAGTGGCTGAACGACTGTGTCGAATTGATTACGGAAGCTGAGGTTTTGCAAGGTACCCTCTTTGCTATTTTTTCCTTCCTCTGTGTTCAACAAATTTTTGTAGGGGCCGCTTACAAACACATTAAATCGCTCACGCACCCCGACCCTTGCTTGCTCCGCCTCCGGACTGTCAAATATGCGCTGCATGAATGGCTGCAGGATCTGCTCGATCACATTAATCTCATCCAGCGTTTTCGCGCTACTCACCTCAAACCCCACGATGCCGAATCTGTCTCTCAAAGGCTTGGCAAGGTTATCGCCCGATGGTTGGTTGTCATAGAAATTGCTTTCCAATCCAATGATCAAGCGCGCGATCTGCTTGGGTGGAATGTTAAACACATGCACTTGAATGACTTTGGCGGGATTATTGGGATCAGGTACCGACTTTGTCCCTTGGTAGCCGGCTGTCAAGACGCTCGCGAGTGCTGGCGGCACCCGTTGCGCTGGCACCTTGCTCTTCACATAGGGCGCGGGTTTTGAAGTAGCCGATTGCGATGGGCTTGGTGTTGAGGTGCTGGGTGTTGAGGTGCTGGGTGTTGAGGTGCTGGGTGTTGAGGAGCTTTGTGTTGAATTACTTGGTGTCGAGCTGCTGGGCGCGTCGCCACTGGGAGATTTGGGTAAAGGTGGCAAGGGTCCGCGTGACGATAGCACTGGCTCGCTGGCTTTTTCATGAGGCTTGGCCGCTTTTTCACTGGTTGAGGGGGCGCCGCTGCTGGCCGTTGCCGCCACCCAGGTACCAGCGCGCGGCCGTTGGCGCTGCTCGAGCGCGGGCGGCTTTTTGGCCTTATTAGTACCCCTGCCCGACTGACTGTCTTCAGATGATGCTTCGGCACTACTTTCCTCACTTTGCGCAGTTATTTCTGTGCGCGAAGAGTGACGGCTAAGCGTCGGCTTTGGTGTGGTCATGGTGTTCCTTTCAGAGGTGGGAGGTGATATCTAGTACGTGTCTGCATTGGCCTGCGGCGGCTAGAACTTGCCTGCGTGGAAAAGAAGACTGACGCGCAAATCGTGTTCAAACTGACAACGTCGGCCCATCGAAGGACTTGGTAACCCCGTGTTGAAAGCGGTTTCCTAGTGTTTTTGAAGGCCTGCCCAAAGATCCGGACTGAATTGCTTGACGTTATTTCACTGCGCGGCCTATATTGCTGACCCCCCGGTTAGTAACGCGTCACACCCCCATGCCCACCCTGATCGAAGCTCGTAGCAAGCCCCGCTGGGAACGCCGCAAAGATGCTCGTCCTCAGGAGCTGCTCGCGGCGGCACTGGATCTGTTTGTGGAGCGCGGCTACGCGGCGACGCGGCTGGATGAAGTGGCGGCGCGGGCGGGTGTGTCGAAGGGCACGCTGTATCTCTACTTTGAGAACAAGGAAGAGCTATTCAAAGCGGTGGTGCGAGAGAATATGGTGCCGCCGCTGGCCGATGCCGAGGAATTGATTAACAACTTCGAAGGACGCAGTAGCGACTTGCTGCGCCTCTGCATTGATGGCTGGTGGCAGCGTATCGGCGCTACCAAACTGTCAGGCATATCGAAACTGATGATGGCCGAGTCAGGTAACTTCCCGGATGTGGCGCGGTTCTACCATGAAGAAGTGGTGTCGCGCGGCGGGGCGCTACTGTCGCGCATTATCGAGCGTGGTGTCGCGCTCGATGAGTTCCGACCAGTCGACACCGCGATGGCTACCCGCGTGATTATTGCGCCGATGCTGATGCTGACCATGTGGCGCCACTCGTTACATGCTTGTCACCTGGACCCTATCGACCCAGACGCCTTCCTTGATTGCCTATTTGATTTATTGACGCGCGGTTTCGAGACACCGAGCGGTCGCTCCACCTAACACTCTTTATCGACATGCGTACACGCAATATTGTCCTCATTATTGTTCTGCTCCTAGTGGCGGTAGTTGGTGCTCGTTTTTGGTTCAAAGCCAAGGCGCCAGCAAATCCTGCGCCGGCATCGGCTGCTGCAGCAAAAACAAGCGCACCGACAGCGCTGGAGTTCTTGGCGAGTGAAGTCGTGACCACCGAGCCGACTGAGCTGCGACAAGTAATGCAACTGACGGGAACACTGCGCGCCGTTGATCAGGTGACGGTCAAGGCGAAGGTGGCGGCTGAAGTGCGCGAAGTGATGGTGCGTGAGGGTGAATCGGTTAAAGCCGGACAAGTCGTAGTGAAGCTGGATACCAGCGAATACGAGGCGCGTGTTGCACAGGCGCGTGGCAATCTGAACAACGCACGTGCGCAAATGGAAATTGCGACTAAGGCACGCGACAATAATCTCGTGCTGGTCGAAAAGGGCTTTATCTCAAAAAATGCATTCGACAACTCGGCCAGCCAATACGCTGCCGCCAAAGCTAGTGTCGATTCAGCGCAGGGCGCGCTCGATATCGTACTGAAATCTCTCAATGACACCGTCAGCCGAGCCGCGATCTCTGGGCTGGTATCCGTGCGTCATGTACAACCGGGCGAGAAGGTAGCGATGGATAGCCGTCTGCTCGAAATCGTGAACTTACAACAGCTCGAACTGGAAGCCGCCGTACCTAGCAGCGAGATATCGAAAGTCGCGATTGGACAAAAAGTCGAGCTACGGATAGAGGGTCTTTCGCAACGGTTTGATGGCAAAGTCGTTCGCATTAACCCGGCGACACAGGCCGGATCCCGCTCGGTGCCAGTGTATGTACAAATCGCCAACCCGCAAAATCTGCTGAGGGTCGGGATGTTTGCAGACGGACGATTACTCCTGAGTAGCAAAGCGGGCGTAGTGACGCTGCCGCAAAGCGCTGTACGTAAGGTCAATGACGGTAGCTTCGTGTTCGCCATCGTCAATAACAAAATCGAGCGCCTGCCCGTCACGCTTGGCAGCACCGGCCTGGTGGGCGATGACCACCATATAGAGATCACTAGCGGGCTGGAATTCGGCGCTCAAGTGATTCGTGCCGATATGGGCAATCTCACGCCGGGCACACCTGTGCGCGTCAACGCAACACCTAAGCGCTAAGCGACCGAGCCTAACGATCATGTGGTTTACGCGAATCAGCATCGGCAACCCCGTCCTGGCGACGATGATGATGCTCGCCTTCGTCGTACTGGGTCTGTTTTCTTATCAGCGACTG
This sequence comes from Burkholderiales bacterium, assembly GCA_026399895.1. GTDB lineage: Bacteria > Pseudomonadota > Gammaproteobacteria > Burkholderiales > Burkholderiaceae_D > Pernthalerella. The sequence goes on along the minus strand of JAPLQC010000022.1, from coordinate 59,234 downwards.
CGAGTCGACCAGTTCCCGGATGTCACCTTCCCGGTCGTGGTGGTGCAGACCGAGTATCCGGGCGCTGCACCGGAGACTGTCGAGTCGGATGTCACTCGCAAGGTGGAAGAAGCAGTCAACACGATCAACGGTATCAATTCGCTGACATCGCGCTCCTACGAAGGTCTGTCGGTCGTGATTATCGAGTTCAAGCTGACGATCGATCCGGCACAGGCTGCGCAGGATGTACGCGAGAAAGTCGCCATCATCAAAGCCGCCTTCCGCAAGGAAGTCAAAGAGCCGCGTGTGACGCGCTATGACCCGGCGGATCGCCCGATTTTTTCGCTGGCGGTGAGTAATATGCCCGACAAGGGCAACTACAGCATGCGAGAACTGACCAGTGTCGCCGACGAACTGGTCAAGAAACGTCTTGAAAATGTGCGCGGTGTCGGCTCGGTAACGCTGGTCGGTGGCGTCAAACGCGAGATTCAAATCTATCTGAAACCTGCTGCCATGGAAGCGCTAGGTATCAGTGTCGATCAAGTGATGCAGGCCGTTCGCAGCGAGAATCAGGAACTACCTGCTGGTTCAGTCCGCACCTCGACCAACGAACAGATGGTGCAAGTACAAGGCAGGATCAAGCGGCCGGAAGATTTTGAACGCGTGGTGGTCGCCCGTCGCGGCGGTCAATCAATTGTGCTGGGACAGGTTGCGTCGGTTGTCGATAGCCAGCATGAGCAGGAAAATTTGGCGCGCTATAACGGTCAACGTATTCTCGCGCTAGATATTCTCAAAGCGCAGGGTCAGAACACGATTGATGTAGTCGACAATCTGAAAAAATCCATGGCTGAGCTGCAGGCCACACTGGATCAGCTACACCCTGGCATGAAACTCGAGATGGTGAAAGATGGATCGCGGCAGATTCGAGTCGGCGTCGAAAATGTTCGACGCACCCTGATCGAAGGTGCCTTGCTGACTATCCTGATTGTGTTCCTGTTCCTGAACTCCTGGCGCTCGACTGTCATTACCGGACTCACGCTACCGGTATCGCTGATCGGCACCTTCCTGTTCATGGATATGTTCGGCTTTACGATCAACATGATCACGCTGATGGCGCTATCACTGTGCGTCGGTCTGCTGATTGATGACGCGATTGTGGTTCGCGAGAATATCGTCCGTCACGCTGGCATGCGGGTGAATGGTCGTTACAAAGGTGCGCGCGAAGCTGCACTGGAAGGCACCGCAGAAATCGGACTGGCAGTGCTGGCCACCACGCTGTCGATCGTCGCGGTTTTTCTGCCAGTCGGCTTCATGGGCGGCATCATCGGGCGCTTCTTCCATCAGTTTGGCGTGACGGTCGCCGCAGCAGTGCTGATCTCGATGTTTGTCTCGTTTACTCTGGATCCAATGCTGTCCTCGGTCTGGCATGATCCCGAAGCCCGCGGCGAACATGCGAAGCGCGGCTGGTATGCCAACACCATTGGTCGCGTGTTGAATCAATTCGAGCGCTTAGTGAACTGGTTCTCCGATCAGTATCAGCACGCACTACAGTGGTCACTACGACATCGCATTGCTACGCTGGCGCTGGCTGTAGCCACCTTCTTTGGTGGCTTCCTGATTCCAGCCGCTGGGCTGATAGGCACCGAATTTGTGCCACAAGCTGATTACTCGGAAACTGGTGTGATCTTCTATACGCCAGTTGGTTCTTCATTGGAGTTCACTGAGAGCAAATCGCGTCAGGTCGAGTCGGCGCTGCGTGAGCTGCCGGAAGTGCGCGATTTATACACCACCATCAATACGGGTACCGCGCAGGGTAAGAACTACGCAACCGTATTTGCGCGGCTAGTACCGCGCGCGGAGCGTAAGCGCAGCACCAAGGAGTTGAACCAGCCGCTGCGTGACAAGTTAGCGGGCATACCCGGCATCACCGTGACGCATGTCGGCGCATTGGATGGTGTTGGCGGTGACAATAAGCAGATTCGTCTCTCGCTGCTCGGCCCTGATCTGAAGCAGCTCGGCAAATTGTCGGAAGAGGCCACCGCACGTATCCGCGCAATTCCGGGCGTGGTTGATCTCGAGACCAGCCTGAAACCCGGTAAACCCACTATCTGGGTCGAACCACGACGCGAGTTGGCCGGCGACTTGGGTGTAGGCGTGGCACAGATTGGTGGAACCCTGCGCCCGTTACTAGGCGGCGAAATAACTACTAGCTGGCGCGCACCGAACGATGAGAATTACGACGTTTATGTGCGCTTACCACCGAGCGATCGCACGAATATCGCTGACTTATCGCGACTGATGCTGGCCAGTACGCAGATGAATAGTGATGGCTCTCCCAAGATGGTGCCTCTGCGGCAAGTGGCGGATATCACACCTGCCACTGGCGCGAACCAAATCAATCGTCGCGATCTGAACCGTGAAGTTGAACTCTCGGCCAACGTGGTTGGGCGTTCCGCCGGACAGGTGAGCGCTGAAATAAAAACGACGCTGGAGCAGATGCAATTCTCGCCGGGCTATCGGTATCAAGTAGGCGGCGCCAGTAAGAACATGGCGGAATCATTCGGCTACGCGCTTCAGGCGCTGCTGCTGGCGATTATTTTTATTTATATGATCCTTGCCTCGCAGTTTGGTAGTTTCTTGCAGCCGATCGCCATCATGTCGGCACTGCCCCTGACCCTGATCGGTGTGTTCTTGTCGCTGATGTTCTTCCGCTCGACGCTGAATCTATTCTCGATCATCGGCTTCGTCATGCTCATGGGACTGGTAACGAAGAACGCAATTCTGCTGGTTGATTTCGCTAACCATGCACGTGGCCTGGGCATGGAGCGCGGCGCGGCTTTGCTGGAAGCAGCACGCGTGCGGCTGCGTCCAATCCTGATGACCACGCTGGCGATGGTGTTCGGCATGGTGCCGCTCGCGCTTGGTCTTGCCGAGGGTTCGGAACAACGTGCGCCGATGGGTCAAGCGGTGATCGGTGGAATCATTACCTCGTCGATTCTGACCCTGGTGGTGGTGCCCGTGATCTATACCTGGCTCGATGATTTCGCTTTATGGGCACGCAAACGCTTTGGCCCACCCGCAACCCATTCCGCTGGCGGCGATAGTGCATCAACAATCGCTACTGCACCCAGAAACAATGACCCCGTTTGATAAAATCCGACAATTTTTTGGCTCTGATTAACCACACCATGAAACTCGAACAAGCCCGTCACAACATGATCGAGCAGCAGATCCGCACCTGGGACGTGCTGGATCAAAGCGTGCTGCAAACTCTGGTCGATGTACGCCGTGAAGCCTTCGTGCCTGCGGCATATCAGAGCCTTGCTTTCGTTGATACCGAGATCCCACTACCGTGCGGTCAGCAAATGCTGTCGCCCAAGCTGGAAGCCCGCTTGCTGCAAGAGGCGGCGCTGCAGGATGACGAGTTGGTGGTGGAGATCGGCGCTGGCTCTGGCTACATGGCGGCGCTGCTAGCGCGTCATGCGCGACATGTGGTGACAGTTGAAATTGAGCCGGAGCTGAAAACCCTCGCGCAGAATAATTTGCGCGCTTACGGCATCGAGAACGTGACGGTTGAATTAGGCGACGGCGCTCGTGGCTGGCCAGGACATGGCGCGCTGTCGGTGCCGTACGATGTGATCCTATTGTCCGGCTCTGTACCCACTCTACCGGCCACGCTATTGAGCCAAGTAAAGATCGGTGGTCGGATTATTGCCGTCGTTGGTGAAGCACCCGTCATGTCGGCGTGCCTGGTGATACGCACCGCTGAAGGTGCCTGGGATACTCAAAAGCTGTTCGAGACCAACATCACACCGCTGCGTAATGCCGAGCGGCCTTCATCATTCAAGTTCTGAGCTCGCAACCAAGGCCTCAGGCATCCGGTCATCAGCTCCGACCAATAGTACGGTCATTCAACTTAGGAAGTCGCATGCGTAAGAAAAAACTAAGCGCGCTCCTCTCGGTAGCATTGATGTCGAGTGCTACCTCGGCCGCGGATCTGCTGCAGGCCTATCGTGATGCGCTGGTCTATGACAGCCAGTTTTCTAGCGCCAAGCTGCAACGGGACGCCGGGCGTGAGCGTCAGGTGCAAGGGCGCTCCGCGCTGCTACCCCAGGCGGGATTCAATGCTACTGTCGCCAAAGTGAATGGTGATGGCTCTAGCACCACCGGGCCATTTAAACTTGATTACACCGACCAGAAGTATGCGCTGCAACTTAAGCAGCCCCTATACAACCTTGCTAGCTTCATCGCCTATGATCAAAGCAAGCTACAGGTTGCGGCGAGCGAAGTTCAATTTGAGCAATCGCGGATAGATTTGTCATTACGAGTTGCTCAGGCTTACTTCGAGGTTTTAGCTGCGCAAGACGCAATCGCCTTCATCCAAGCACAGAAAACGGCGATCGCCGAGCAGCTCGCATCAGCCAAGCGTAATTTCGAAGTGGGTACCGCCACCATTACCGATACGCATGAAGCACAAGCACGTTTCGATCTCGCACAGGCACAGGAGATCGCCGCGCTGAATGATCTGGAGGTCAAGCGCAATCAGCTCGCTTTGCTCACTGGCCATACGCCAGAAGTCTTGCGTGGGCTCTCGCCGGGCGTGAAGTTATCGGCACCCGAGCCATCAGCGGTCGAGCAATGGGTAACGAATGCCGAGTCGGGCAATATTGGCGTGGTGGCACAAGGCCTCGCTGCAGAAATCGCAAAACTCGATATCCGTCGGGCCAGCGCCGGTCACCTTCCTACGTTGGATGCCATAGCCAGCTACACCGACTCGAAAAGCGCATTCCTGAGCTCGCCCTTCTCAAGCACCGTGACCAATGTCGGCGTGCAATTGAATATCCCGATTTTTTCCGGCTACGCCACGAGTAGCCAGGTGACGCAAGCTGTCGCGCTGGAGCAAAAGGCCCGCGCGGATCTCGATACTGCACGTCGTAGTGCAGCGCAAGGTGCACGCACCGCTTATCTCGGCGTGCAAAGTGGCTTGTCGCAAGTCAGCGCACTGGAAGCTGCCGAGCGATCGAGCCTGCTCGCATTGGATGCCAACAAGCTGGGTTATGAGGTTGGCGTTCGCATCAATATCGATGTGCTGAATGCGCAGCAACAGCTGTACTCAACCCGCCGTGATCTGGCGAAAGCGCGCTATGACACGCTGGTCGCCAGTTTGAAACTGAAAGCAGCTTCGGGCACTTTGTCGGAAGCTGATCTGGAAGCAATCAACGCGCTCCTCGAAGCGCGCTAAACGTACGGCGCTTAGGCGCCGCTGGTAGTGACTTGTTAAGCGGTCCGGCTAGCGCCCGACCCGCTGCAGGCTATTTTTTCTTTGGTGCGAATAATCATGAATACAAACAAAACAGCACGCACACTCCTTTTCCCCGCTCTGCTGCTTGCTATCAGTAGCTGTGGCAAAAAAGAGGAATCGAAAGCACCCGCCAATGCCGCACCACCGCCGCCGATGGTATCGGTGATTACGGTAGCGCCCGAGCAGGTCACGAATATCAGCGAACTACCTGGACGAGTTGAGGCAGTTCGTACCGCCGAGGTGCGCGCGCGAGTAGGCGGTATCGTGCAACGACGCCACTTCAATGAGGGCAGCGAGGTACGCGCCGGTCAGCCGCTGTATCAGCTTGATCCGGCGCCCTACATGGCGACCGTGGCCAGCGCCCAAGCCAGTGTCGGACAAGCCGAGGCCAACGTCACACGGGCCGAGGCCAATCTCGCCCAAGCGACGACCAAGGTGAACCGCTACCGTAATCTGGTGGAGTCGAACGCTGTTAGCAAACAAGAATTTGATGATCTGAGTAGCGCACAGAAGTTAGCCGCTGCCGATGTCAGCGCTACGCGTGCTGCCGTTGATACTGCGCGCGCTGCGCTCGATATCGCCAAGCTGAATTTGTCATGGGCAAACGTGTCAGCCCCGATCTCAGGACGTATCGGCCGTACGCTGATTACCGAGGGTGCGCTGGTAACGGCGAATGACACACACGCACTCGCCGTCATTCAGCAATTGGATCCCATCTACATCACGCTGACCCAATCATCAGTAGAGATGGCTCGGCTGCGCGACATCATGGCGCAGTCTGGTCGCAATGGCTTCAAAGCCAAACTGACCCTCGTTACAGAAGATGGTCGTCCCTATCCACAGCCGGGACAAATGCTATTCTCGGAAGCCGTCGTCGACCCGCAGTCCAGCTCAGTAATTCTGCGAGCACAGTTTCCGAACCCGCAGCGCACGCTGCTACCGGGCATGTATTTGCGCGTACGTGTTGAGCAGGGCGTACGCCCCGGCACCATCACGGTGCCGCAACAAGCCGTGATGCGTACCGCAGATGGTTCGATGGTGATGACGGTCGATGCGGAAGGCAAAGTCGCGCCGCGACCTGTCAAGACCGACGGTGCGTACGGCAGCAATTGGATCATCGGTTCAGGCTTGAAAGCCGGTGACACTGTGATCGTTGAGGGCCTGCAAAAAGTGAAGCCGGGCGCGCCTGTCAAACCACTGCCATGGACACCTGCTGGCGCGCCTTCCGCGCCAGGCGCCGGCGCCACGCCACCCGCAGCGGCACCCGCTGCTACACCGAACGCACCGCCTACAAAAAAATAAGGAGGCCGTGATATGGCCAAGTTTTTCATTGATCGCCCAGTATTCGCGTGGGTGATCGCGCTATTCATTCTGCTCGCCGGTGTTCTTGCAATTCCCAAGCTGCCGATCTCGCAGTACCCGGTGATTGCACCGCCGACAGTGATCGTGAATGCGATCTATCCGGGCGCCTCTGCGCAAACCGTCGACGAGAGCGTGACCAGCTTGATCGAGCAAGAGATGAACGGCGCAGAAAATATGCTGTACATCGAATCGCAAAGTCAGTCGGATGGTGGCTCACAAGTGTCTATAACTTTCAAGACCGGCACTAACCCTGAGCTTGCTGCAGTCGATGTGCAAAACCGTTTGAAGCGTATCGAGGCACGGCTGCCACAGGCCGTAGTGCAGCAAGGCGTGACGATCACGCGCGCGCGCAGCAATTTACTGATGTTCGTGAACCTGCGTGCAACGAGTGATTCGGTCACGCCCGTCGCACTGGGCGACTATATCGCGCGCAACATTCTGAACGAGGTCAAGCGGATTCCCGGTGTGGGCGTTGCGCAGCTATTCGGTACCGAGCGTGCGATGCGCATTTGGATTGACCCGGACAAACTGGTGGGCTTCAAGCTAACCCCGAGTGATGTAGTGGCCGCGATCAAAGCACAGAACGCGCAGTTCTCTGCGGGTGTGCTGGGTGACCTTCCGGCACGAGAATCTCATAGAATCGCGACCTCGAGTGTGATTACCGGTCAGCTCGCATCGCCCGAAGAATTCGGCAATTTTGTGTTACGCGCGCAGCCAGGCGGCGCGACGGTGCGTATTCGCGATATCGGTCGAGTTGAAGTTGCCGGGCAATCGTATGGTTTTTCGGCGCGACTGAATGGCAAGCCGATCGCAGCGATTGGTATTCAGCTGACCCCAACCGCCAATGCACTCGAGACCGCGCGACTGGTACGAGAAAAAATGGCGGAGCTGGAGAAGTTCTTCCCGCCCGGTATCGAGTACGTCATCCCTTATGACACCTCGCTATTCATCAAGATCTCGATTGAAGAGGTTGTAAAAACACTGATTGAGGCAGTGATCTTGGTGTTCTTGGTGATGCTGCTGTTCTTGCAGAGCCTGCGCTACACCATCATTCCAGCGATCGTGGTGCCGGTGTCGCTGATGGGTACCTTCGCGGTGATGGCCATGTTTGGCTATTCGATCAATGTGCTGACCATGTTCGGTATGGTGTTAGCTATTGGTATTCTGGTCGACGATGCGATTGTGGTGGTCGAGAATGTCGAGCGCATCATGAGCGAAGAACATCTGTCGCCGCGTGACGCAACGATCAAGGCGATGGGGCAGATCACCGGCGCGATCATCGGTATTACGCTGGTGCTGATTGCCGTGTTTATACCCATGGCATTTTTCACCGGATCCGTAGGTGCGATCTACCGCCAGTTCTCGATGTCGATGATCGCATCGATGGTGTTCTCCGCCATCATGGCGCTGACCCTCACGCCAGCGCTGTGCGCAACGCTGCTGAAACCAATTCCGCCGGGCCATCATGAACGCACAGGGTTTTTCGGCGCGTTCAACCGCTTGTTCCGCCGTACCTCCGATAAATATACTAGTTGGGTGTCGCGCATACTGAAGACCACTGGCCGCTACATGGTGATCTACGGCGTGATCGTTGCTGCAGTGGCACTACTCGCTGTGCGTATGCCTACCTCGTTCCTGCCAGCTGAAGATCAGGGCTATCTGCTAGCTAACGTCCAGCTACCGCCGGGTGCATCCACTGCGCGTACGCTGTCGGTGATGGAGCAGGCCGAGCAGTACTTCCTGAAAGAACCCGGCGTACAAGGCATTGTGTCGGTACTAGGCTATTCCTTCTCCGGCAATGGCCAGAACGGCGGCTTACTTTTCGTGCCACTGAAAGATTGGAAAGAGCGCGACAAACCCGAGCTGAGTTCAGAAGCGATCGCGAAAAAGGCAATGATGCTGATGGCGATTATTCGCGATGCGATTGTATTCACCGTCAACCCACCCGCTATTCGCGAGCTGGGCAACGCCACTGGTTTTTCATTGCGACTGCAGGACCGCGCCGGTCTTGGCCATGACGCACTACTCGCCGCGCGTAATCAGTTGCTCGGCATGATGAGCAAAAACGAAGTCATCAAAAGTGCGCGCCCTGAAGGTATGGAAGATTCACCGCAGCTTCGTCTCGATATTGATCGTGACAAAGCGAATGCGCTGGGCCTATCGCTCATTGACATCAACGCCACACTGTCGGGTACGTTTGGCTCGGTCTATGTGAATGACTTCCCGAATCTCGGGCGGCAGCAGCGTGTGATTGTGCAAGCTGTTCCTGAAAAGCGCTTGATGCCAGAAGATCTGGAAAAAATCTTCGTGCGGAATAACCAGGGCACGATGGTGCCCTTCTCGGCTTTCAGTAGCAGCAAGTGGGTAAATGGTCCGGTGCAGCTGGTGCGCTTTAACGGTTACCCCGCCATGAAGATTCAGGGTGATGCGGCACCGGGCAAATCGTCAGGCGATGCGCTTGTTGAAGTTGAGCGTCTGGTGGCACAACTACCGCAAGGCATCGGCTATGAATGGGCCGGTCAGTCACTAGAAGAAAAAGCGGCGGGCTCCACTGCAACGCTACTGTTCGCGCTGGCGCTGCTGTCTGTGTTTCTGGTGCTGGCCGCACTGTATGAGAGCACCACCATCCCTATCGCCGTTTTGCTGGTGGTGCCACTCGGCGTGCTGGGCGCGGTAGCGTTCACCATGCTGCGCGGTATGCCGAATGATGTTTATTTCAAAGTCGGCCTGATCGCCATTATCGGCCTATCGGCGAAAAACGCGATTCTGATTATCGAGTTTGCTAAAGACTTGCAAGCCACCGGGATGGATCTGGTAGAGGCAACCTTGAAGGCCGTTCGCTTACGATTCAGGCCGATCATCATGACCTCGTTTGCCTTCATTCTCGGCGTGCTGCCGTTAGTGATCGCGACTGGCGCCGGTTCCGCTAGCCAGCGTGCCATCGGTACCGGCGTCATGGGCGGGATGATCGCAGCGACCGTATTAGCAGTGTTCTTCGTGCCGGTGTTCTTCATCGTCGTGCGTAGCATATTCAAAGGCAATGAGCGCCAGCGCAAGCTGTATGCAGCGCATCTGGACGATACAAGCAAGGAGCCGTAAATGAAAAAAAGTTTGCTATATCCGACGCTGACCGGTGCGCTCCTGACACTCGCGGGCTGCCAGATCCTGCCCGAGTTTATTTCTCCGAAGGCACCGATTCCGGAAAAATTCGCAACGTCCATTAATGATGCACCCAGCGCTGCAGACATAGGCTGGCGCGAGTTTTTTCAAAATGCCGAACTTCAGCAAGTCATTGAACAGGCGTTGGCCAACAATCGCGATCTGAAGACAACCGCGCTCCGTATCGAAGAAGCGCGAGCGCTGTACGGTATTCAACGCGCTGACCAACTCCCTACGGTGAATGCCACAGCGGGCGGCATCAACACACGCGCCCTGCTCGGCGCTAACCGGGTCGAGTACACCTCCTATCAAGTTGGTCTGGGCATGACGGCTTTCGAGTTGGATTTCTTCGGCCGCGTGAAAAATCTTTCTGAAGCCGCGCTGTCCCAATTCTTCGCCACTGAACAAGCACGGCGCGCAGCGCAAATTGCTTTAGTGGGTGAGGTGGCCAAGGTATGGCTGAATGAGCGCGCACTCGCGGAGCAACTCCTGATCGCCGAACGTACGCTGAAGGCACGCCAGACTTCATATGATCTGGTGAAGCAGCGCTTTGATGCCGGCATTTCAAATGCACTCGAGTTACGTCAAGGCGAAACCCTGGTGCAATCATCATCCGCTGCCGTGCTTGCGCTGCGTCGGCAGCATGCACAGAGTACGAATGCGTTGGCACTGCTGGTAGGTAGCGGCGGCAAACTGCCCGAACAGCAGGCCTTGCTTTCGGAGCAGTCGATTACGGCAGAAATCAGCGCTGGCCTGACCTCTGATCTGCTGGAGCAACGCCCGGATATTCGGGCAGCCGAGCAAGTGTTGCGTGCCAATCAAGCGAACATCGCGGCAGCGCGTGCAGCATTCTTCCCGCGCATCTCGCTGACCGCCGGTGTTGGTCTGGCAAGCTCATCGCTGAACAATCTGTTTGATGGCGGCTCTGGTATCTGGAACTTCACGCCTGCGCTCACGCTGCCTATCTTCGACAGTGGCCGTAACAAAGCCAATCTCGATCTCGCCACAGTGCGCGCTAATATTGCCGTAGCCAACTACGAGAAGACAATTCAAGTTGCCTTCCGCGAAGTGGCCGACGCCCTCGACGCCCGCGCCACGCTGGCCAGCGAAATTTCAGCCCAACAAGCGATGCGTGATGCGCAATCAGCACGACTGGAGCTAGCGCAAGTCCGCTACAAGAATGGTGTAGCGAATTATCTCGACGTACTCGATGCCGAACGCGAGTTGTACAGCGCCGAGCAGACGCTGCTATCCACCCGTCTGCTGCGACTGACGAATGCAGTGGATCTGTACCGATCACTGGGTGGTGGACTTAATGAGATGGGTAAGCAGTAAATACTGAGATCACTCAGATAAAAAAGGCCGGTCATATGACCGGCCTTTTTTTATTCCGATTCGGATATAGCAACCGCATTGCAATCAATCATTGAACCTGAGCTCAAAGATGGTTCCTGAAGCTTCGCGTGTCATTTAAAGGCGCAAACCATGCTTATTAACTTACCCCATTCCGGAAAAATCTTTATGAGTACGCCACCCGTCAGCGCCAATCCGCCTAGCTCCGTACCGATTTTCTCAACAACAATACCTACTGCTAGTGTTGCTACTACCGCAGCTGCCACCACTACCGTTGCTACTGATACAAAGAAAGAATCTGAGTCAGAGCACCCTCCGACATCGACGCCACCGCTGATGACGACCAATCAATTAGAACAACAACCAGCGTGGCTGAATGAATGGCATTCCCACGTGCCAACTACCGTAGCGAGCAGTTCTTCATCTTCTTCGATCAGTTCACAAACCACCTCGTCGGATATAACGCTGATGCAGCGGCAAACAACTTCAACGGTGGCACAAGAATCATTTCTTGAATCCCTGCCACCCGAGGCACTATGCAATATCTTCATTCAGCTACAACAACCAAGACTTTTTAACACCAGTTTAAGTAATGTGGCAAAGACATCAAAAACGATGTACGAGACTGCTCTTTCATTTATTCACCGCGATAGCAATGGCCGCACGTACAAAACAATGCACACGTGGTCAGATAATATTCAATCTATTCGAGAAAACTGTAGCGAGGAAGATTTTAGAATTAGCTCTCAATTTATACTCCATCTGGCCAATCAGCAGAAAACAACGCCGAACGCGGAAGCTGATATCTATAAATTGAATTCTTTCTGCTTTGATTTCTCGAATGGCAAGCACTGGGATTTCCAGATCAAGGTTCTTGGCAAGACGAGTGGTTCGTTCATAAAAATTAATGCCTCGGCTATCGGCATGGAAGCATTGCAGACTACGATTTTCCCAGCCCTGGCTAACTCATCTGATAGCAATATTCTTATACTTGACCTGTCATCAAACGCGCTGTCCGCAGGGAATGCGACTGAATTGCTCAAACTGATAGATAAGAAGAATAATTTCTATCGCATTAACCTTAGCGACAACCCAGATTTTTCGGATAACCCGCAAGAAATAAAAGAATTCTACAATCTTCTTTTTGGAAAAATTCGACCGCTCTATCATCTGCGGTTGAAGAATACCGGATTCAATGATGTATGCGTTCAATCGATCTGCGATTCTCTGAAACACCCACATCTGGTACAAACTATTGATATCGATCAGCACAATGCTTCCGACACTCATATAGAGATGCTTAAGAAATCGCTGCAGCAACATACCGCCGAACTTTCGTACTTCAGCTCTTCAACAAGCAGTATTTATTCAATTCCAGCCAACGGAATACTGGCTGATAACATCGACATCGACTGGAATGCATTGAAACGAGAATACGACGAACTGCAGCAGGAATACTACTCCACGCCTCAGGTGAGCATATATTCGGAAGTTACGAAGAAATTACGCAATCACCCGATCACAAAATTGCATGAAAGGAGTATTCAGGAGAACGACCCAGATAGCGATGATAATGACTTCGATGACGTTCTACCGGTCGACTGATGAGGGTTAATGTCAATATGCTTAGGTAAGCACAGAGAGCCGTTCGGAAGAACGGCTCTGTTTTTGGTGGCTCAGCCTAGACTGGGCGTAAGTAGCTCTAATGTATTTTGGGTCGCCCCGCCTTCGGTCTCTGCGAAACGACGCGCTGCCTGCGACATGCTTTGCAGGCGATCTTGATCGACCAACAATTCAAAAGTCATTTTGAAAACTTGTGCAGCGTCATACACGCGGATGGCGGCACCCTGCGCGATGGCATCTTCGCTTGCTTGAGCAAAGTTGTAGGTGTGCGGCCCGAGCAGCACCGGCTTGCCGCATGCACAGGCCTCGATCAGATTCTGCCCACCCGTCGGTAACAGACTACCGCCGATAAACGCCAGATCACTGGCGGCGTAATAGGCAAACATTTCACCCATGGTGTCGCCGATGAGTAGCTGCGTATCAGCGGGCACCGCGGCGCCTCGGAGTTGCGACTTGTAAACCACACGCAAGCCCTGATCTTCGAACAGCTTGGCGACTTCAGCGAAACGCTGCGGGTGCCGCGGCACGATCATCAGCAATAGATCTGATGGCAGCGTGGCTTTCATATAGCCACTTAACAGTAAAGCCTCTTCACCCTCGCGTGTGCTGGCACATAACAACACCGGGCGATTACCGATCTGCTGCCGAAGTGATTCACCAGCAGCTGTCATCACCGCAGGCACGGTGACATCGAACTTCAGATTACCCGTGACTTGAACTTCACGCACACCCATCATTTGTAGGCGCTGCGCATCGGCATCACTTTGTGCAGCGACTAATGTAAGTTGCCCTGCGGCGCGACCCAACAGCCCTGCAAAGCGCTGCCCACGCCGCAAGGATCGCTCGGAGAGACGGGCGTTGACCAGCGCAACCGGCAGCTCAGCCGCCTTGCACGCTTGGATTAATGCCGGCCAGACTTCAGTCTCCATCAGCACACATAGGCGCGGACGAAAGTACTTAACGAAACGCGCCATCATCGATAGCGTGTCATAGGGAAGATAAGCTTGGATCAAGCGTGGCTCAGTGCCAAACAACGCCTTGCCAGCAGCGCGCCCCGTTGGCGTCATATGGGTCAGCAGTATTTGATGATCAGGATATCTAGATACTAGCGCGCGCAGCAATGGTTCGGCAGCACGGGTCTCACCTACCGAGACCGCATGAACCCAGATCAACGGCGCTGATGGCTGAACCGAATAAAAAGCAAAGCGCTCTGCAAGGTACTGGAGATAGCCCGGCTCACGCCGGCTGCGCCAAAGCAGACGGACTACGACGAATGGCAGCAGACACCACCAGAGCAGCGAGTAAAGGCGAAGCGAACCCGTCACCAAGATAGATCAGAAAGGAAGTTGCGCATCTGGCTTGATGCGCGTGATTGCATCACCGATCGCGCGCTGTATGCGTGCCAGCGCAGCGTCATTCTCTGCTTCGAAGCGCAATACGAGTACTGGGGTGGTATTCGAGGCTCTGCATAAACCAAAGCCATCCGGGTACTCGACGCGCACACCATCAATAGTGATCACTTGTGAGGCGCCCGGCCACTGTGCCTCGGATTGCATGCGCGCCACCAGTGCGTGGTTCTCACCCTCTCCTAGCGCCACTTGCAACTCGGGTGTGGACTTTGACTGTGGCAATGCGTTCAGGGTCTGGGTAATGTCTTGCATACGGCTGGCCAACTCAAGCAATCGCGCACCCGCATACAAGCCATCATCAAAGCCGTACCAACGATCTTTGAAAAACAGATGGCCACTCATCTCGCCACCAAATGGCGCGCCGGTTTCACGCATTCTCGCTTTCACCAGTGAGTGGCCGGTTTGGCACATCAGCGGCTGACCACCCGCTGCACTGACCCATGGGGCGATATGTCGTGTGCACTTCACGTCATACAAAATTGCGCCACCCGGGTGCCGAGTCAGTACGTCCTGTGCGAATAGCATCAACTGCCGGTCCGGAAAAATCACTTGCCCATCTTTGGTCACCACACCAAGCCGATCACCATCACCATCGAAAGCCAGACCGATTTCTGCATCACCTTCGGCTAGCACATCAATCAAATCTTGCAGATTTTCCAGATGGGCGGGGTCGGGATGATGATTAGGGAAATTTCCATCAACTTCGCAGTACAACTCCGTCACCTCGCAACCGAGTGCACGGTAGAGATCGCCCGCGATACTGCCAGCCACCCCATTACCGCAATCGATCGCAATCTTCATCGGACGCGCAAGTTTGACGTCTGACAGGATGCGCTCAAGATAGTCATCGCGAATAGTATGCTGGGTATACTCGCCCTGCCCGTGGCTGAACTCCTGATTCAGGATGCAACGATAGAGTGATTGAATCGCTTCGCCGTAAATCGCGGCTTGCGACAGCACCATCTTGAAGCCGTTATAGTCGGGCGGATTATGACTACCGGTGACCATGATGCCGCTCTTCGCAGGCAGCTGGTGAGTGGCGTAGTACAGCATCGGCGTCGCCACCATGCCGATATCAATCACGTTAATCCCAGTTGACTGCAATCCTTTTGCCAGCGCCGCGGATAACTCGGGGCCAGATAAGCGGCCATCACGACCAATCACAACAGTGTGCTCGCCTTTTGCATGGACGGCAGTACCAAACGCGCGGCCGATCTGCTCAGCAATCGCTGCGTCTAACGTATTGTCGAGCACACCACGAATATCGTAGGCCTTAAAAATGCCAGGGGTCAGTGTCGCTTTACTCATGATGTGCTTGCTAGTAAACCTGTCGAGTGAATCAATCGGGTGAGTTTTTCGGGTAAATCTATCTGATCAGGCAATCAGGCCAAGGCGCACTTGCATACAAGTCTGCAGTGCGTCGTCCCAAGCGGGCAGATCGCCAAAGGTATGGCGAAATTTATCGGTGTTCAGCATGGAATTCGAGGGTCGTTTCGCAGGCGTCGGATATTCAGCAGTAGTGATTGGGCGTAGCTTTGGCTTGCGCTGTACGGACGTATGCGAAAAAATCGCTTGGGCAAAACCAAACCAGCTGGTACGTCCGCCCGCACAGAGATGGTAAACACCAGATAACGCTGCCAACTGCGCTGGCTCACCTGCGTCTCGAATGATGGCAGCAGTCGCGTCAGCAATGGTAACAGCCCAAGTCGGTGCACCCATCTGATCATCGACAATCGCAAGCTCATCACGGGTCTCGGCGAGCTTCAGCATCGTCAGTAAAAAATTCTTGCCATGCAGGCCATACACCCAGCTGGTTCGCAGAATCAGGTGAGTCCCACCGACATCGGTAATAGCTTGCTCGCCTGCCAGCTTGCTGCGCCCGTATACCGAGAGCGGCGCGGTCACATCATCTTCCAGCCATGCGCCCTGCTTGCCACCGTCGAACACATAATCGGTCGAATAGTGAATCAGCGCCGCACCCAACCGCTCGCTTTCTTCGGCAATCACACGCGGAGCTTCGGCGTTGATCTGGAATGCAGTTGCCTCATCCGATTCTGCTGCATCTACCGCGGTGTAGGCAGCAGCATTGATGATCATCTGCGGCTGTAGTTCGCGTAATGCTGTTCGGATTGCATCGGGATTACTCAGATCAAGTTGGGAACGGTCTAAGCAGATCAGCTCGCCCAAACCTTGCATTGAGTGTGTGAGCGCTGCGCCCACCTGCCCATGACGTCCCAGCACCAGTATTCTCATGCGAAGGTCTCTGCCTGTGCTAGTGGCGTTCCCGCTTTATCTTTCACCGACAGCAGAGGCTCGCCCTGTAGCGGCCAGGGAATCGCGAGTGCTGCATCATTCCATAACACCGAGCGCTCATATTCAGGCGCGTAGTAATCAGTGGTCTTGTAAACAAAATCCGCAGATTCACTGGTCACTAAAAAACCGTGCGCAAAGCCCGGAGGTATCCATAGCTGCCGGTGATTGTCAGCAGAGAGTGTGACATACACTGACTTGCCAAAGGTAGGCGATGAGCGGCGCATATCGACGCAAACATCGAATACCTCGCCGGCAATCACGCGCACTAACTTACCTTGCGGCTGATGAATCTGATAATGCAAACCGCGAAGTACACCTCGTGCAGAGCGCGAGTGATTGTCTTGCACGAAGCTAGGCGCTACTCCGGTGAGTTGTTCGAACTGTCGCTGATTGAAGCTCTCGAAAAAGAAACCTCGTGAATCGCCGAAAACTTTCGGCTCAATAATCAGCACATCGGGGATTTCGGTACGAACGATATTCATGAATCAGAATACCTTTTCCTGCAGCAGTCGCAACAGGTATTGGCCATACTCATTTTTCTTCATGGGCTCGGCCAGTTTTTCGAGTTGAGCGGCGTCGATGTAGCGCTTGCGGAATGCCACTTCTTCCGGACACGCCACCTTCAAACCCTGGCGCTTTTCGAGCGTGGCGATGAATTGACTGGCATCGAGTAAAGATTCATGGGTGCCTGTATCAAGCCACGCCATACCACGCCCCATCACCTCGACTTGCAGCTGACCTTGCGTGAGATAGATGCGGTTGACATCGGTGATCTCCAACTCACCACGCGCCGAAGGCTTGATTGCTGCAGCAATGTCGCACACTTGGGTGTCGTAGAAATACAAGCCTGTGACTGCGTAATTGGATTTTGGTTGTGCCGGCTTTTCTTCGATGCTATTGGCACGCCGGTTCTCATCAAAGGCCACGACACCATAACGCTCAGGATCAGTCACGTGATAAGCGAACACGGTAGCGCCAGAATCACGGCGATTAGCGGCATTTAGTTTTACATCCAGCTCGTGACCGTAGTAGAGGTTATCGCCAAGGATCAGCGCCGATGGCTGCTGACCGACAAAATCGCGACCAATGATGAAGGCTTGCGCGAGCCCATCCGGTGAAGGCTGTACTGCGTAGCTCAGATTCAGGCCCCACTGGCTCCCATCGCCGAGCAGTTGCTGGAAGCGCGGCGTGTCCTGCGGTGTCGAGATCAGAAGAATATCGCGCATACCCGCCAGCATCAGCGTGGTCAGCGGGTAGTAAATCATCGGCTTGTCGTATACCGGCAGCAGTTGCTTGGATACTGCCATCGTGGCTGGGTATAGCCGTGTGCCGGAGCCACCGGCCAGAATAATGCCGCGTCGGTTCATGCTTTTGTCTCCTGACGCTGTTCGTAGTTTTTCATCATCCATTGTTGGTACTCGCCTGACTGTACCTTGCGTACCCAGTCTTGATGGTCGAGATACCACTGCACGGTTTTACGCATACCACTCTCGAAGGTTTCCTTTGGCCGCCAGCCGAGTTCACGCTCGATTTTGCGCGCATCGATCGCATAGCGACGGTCATGCCCGGGACGGTCGGTCACGAATTGGATTTGGGCTTTATACGATTGCGCAGCGGGCTTGAGTTCATCGAGCAAGGCGCACAAGGTGTGCACCACATCGAGGTTGGCTTTCTCATTCCAACCGCCGATGTTGTAGGTTTCGCCGAGCTGACCGGCTTCCAGCACACGACGTAGCGCAGAGCAATGGTCTCCCACATACAACCAGTCACGTACTTGCTGACCATCGCCGTAAATCGGTAGCGCCTTGCCAGCCAGTGCATTAGCGATGATCAGCGGTATCAACTTCTCGGGGAATTGCAGCGGCCCATAGTTATTCGAGCAATTGCCAGTCACCACGGGCAAGCCGTAGGTGTGATGCCAAGCACGTACCAAATGATCGCTGGCTGCTTTCGACGCCGAGTACGGACTATTGGGTGCGTAGGGCGTGGTTTCTGAAAATGCAGGGTCCGTTGGCGACAGCGTACCGAACACCTCATCCGTAGAGACATGCAGAAATCGGAAAGCTGTCTTGGCTGCATCGTCTAATGTGCTCAGATAAGCGCGCGCAGCCTCCAGCAGGCTGAAGGTGCCATCAACATTGGTACGAATGAAATCACCGGGGCCATGGATAGAACGATCCACATGGCTCTCGGCCGCGAAGTGCACAATGGCGCGTGGCTTGTGCTTGTCGAGCAGCGAAGACACCAGCGCCCGATCGCAAATATCACCATGCACGAACAGGTGCCGCGGGTCACCTTGTAAGGTGCTCAGATTGTCCGGATTACCGGCGTAAGTCAGCTTGTCGAGATTGATGACGGGCTCATCAACGCTGGCCAGCCAGTCCAGTACAAAGTTGGCGCCGATGAAGCCGGCGCCGCCGGTGACGAGAATCATGTAGGTCCTTGCAAGTTCGCTAAGGTCGCGAGAATCAGAACAGCCGACATTTTACGTGAGTCGCCCTATAAGATTGCAATCACTACAATGGCACTTCTTAGCAATTTCGCGGGATTTTCAAGGACCATGGAAACATTTGCGATCGGCGATGTACAAGGCTGCGCCACCGAGTTGACGCACCTGCTGCAACAGATTGACGCCCTGTCGCCTGGCGCGCAGCTGGTATTTGTCGGTGATCTGGTGAACCGTGGCCCAGCGTCGCTGCAGACCCTAAGAATGGTGAAAGCGATGGGCCCACGCGCCCGCACCGTGTTGGGCAACCATGATCTGCATCTGCTGGCGGCAGCCCATGGGGTGCGCGCACCGGCCGCCAGTGACACACTCGCCGACATCCTGAATGCGCCTGATCGCGACGACTTACTCAACTGGCTGCGCCATCAGCCCTTGGCACTGATGGCAGACGGCTGGCTGGTGGTCCATGCCGGCGTTCTGCCGAATTGGCGCGTAACGCAGGTATTGTCACTCGCAGCCGAGGTTGAGAGCCGCCTGCAAGCGGATGATTGGCTAGATTTTTTACGTTCGATGTATGGCAATCAACCCGCTCGTTGGTCGGATGCACTGGAAGGAAATGAACGCCTGCGCTGTATCGTGAACGCTCTTACGCGCATCCGGTTTTGCAGTGCTGACGGCGACATGGAGTTCGCCACCAAAGAAGGGCCGGGCGCGCCACCGGTCGGCTTTATGCCTTGGTTCGATGTACCGGGCCGACTGACCGCCGATGTGCCCGTGCTATTCGGGCACTGGTCAACGCTGGGTATCTTGCAACGTGAAAATTTGTTCGGTCTGGACAGTGGTTGCGTATGGGGCGGCAAGCTCAGTGCGCTGCGGCTTTCGGATAGCTACTTGCTACAGGTGGATTGCCCACAACATCAGACACCGGGCTAGGCAGCAACACACCCGCAATAGCATCATGTGCTGCTTGCGAGAGCTCACGGCGGTGCGCGCCATTCGTTGAAATCGGTGGCAACCTGACTAATTCAGCCGTCATGCCACCGCTGTTCATGATCGCGATCACGCTTTCTACGAAACTCATCTCACCAACAAAATCCGCAGCGTCGTGCAAACTACCATCGGCATCAACATAGCGAATCGCATAGGGCTGCACTGGCACCTCGGCCTCAATCGCCGCTTCAAATAAATTTGCGTGGAATGGTAGCACCGTACCCTGCGGTGCAGTAGTGCCCTCGGGGAAGAACGCAACGCGCTCGCCATCATGAATGCTTTTCACCAGCCCTTCGTAGATGCGCCGTACATCGCGCGCACGACCCCGTGCGATGAAGATGGTGCCAGTGTGCTCGCATAACCAGCCAATCAAGGGCCAGCTACGAATATCCGATTTCGCCACAAAGCGGCAGCTGTGCAGCGTGTTGATGACGAAAATATCGAGCCAGGAAATATGGTTACAGATAATCAGCGCAGGTGAAGCGGGCGTGCTTTGCAATGTTTCATCGAAGCGCATAGTGACACCGCAAATCGCCACCAGTTGGCGCGACCAACGCTGCACCCGACGCTCGCGGCCGGCTGCACTCAGAAAAGGAAATAGCAGCGCAACCTTGCCAAGACCAACCAGCAAGTGCACGACCAAACGGCTCAATCGCCAATACTTCATTGAACGCCTGACATCATCAGCGAGTGAAGGCAACTCGGCCAGAGACAATAGTGTGCCGTACCTGACCCGGCAACTCATAGCCCAGAAATGGCGTGTGCTTACCCTGACTGCGGAAGGCAGCGGGCACAACCTTCCAGCGTGTGGCCGGATCGAATACGCACACATCGGCCACACTACCGACCGATAAAGTGCCCGCCGCGATACCCGCGATACGAGCTGCTTCACACGTAATTCGCGCGACCGCAGCATTCAGCGTGGCACCGCTTACTTCGCTATCCTGCGCCCATTTGATCGCAAGCGACAATAACAACTCGAGTCCGGTAGCGCCGGGCGAGGCTTCACCGAACGGCAGTAATTTCTCTTCTTCGTCGAGTGGCGTGTGGTCGGAGCAAATCGCATCGATCGCACCATCGATCAGTGCGGCTCGGATGGCGTCACGGTCGCGTTGACTACGCAGCGGTGGTGTGACACGTGCATTCGGATCAAAAAATCCGATGTCATTGTCGGTGAGGTGAATATGATGGGCGCTGACATCGCAGGTAACTGGCAGTCCCTCGGCACGCGCGGCACGTACCAGTTCAATACCCGCCGCCGACGAGACACGACAAATATGCACCTTGGCGCCAGTCGTACGCATCAGTTCAAACACAGTGTGCAAGGCGACGGTTTCGCTGATCACTGGCACCCCGGACAAACCCAGCCGCGAGGCTAAAGGACCTGCGTGCGCGACACCACCTCTACCAAGATAAGGATCTTGCGGGCGCAACCACACGGTGTAGCCGAAGGTACTGGCGTACTGCATCGCACGCAGCAGCACGGTCGTGTCTTGTACCGGCTCCTCAGCTTGTGCGAAACCGACACAACCGGCTTCGGTCAGCTCAGCCATTTCGGTGAGCTCTTTGCCTTTAAGGCCAACGGTCAATGCGCCGAGCGGATAGACATGCGATTGGTTCAGTAAGCGCGCGCGGTGCACCAGCATCTCGACCAAGCCGGGCTCATCGAGCACCGGGTCAGTATCGGGTGGACACAACAAGCTGGTAACACCACCCGCAACTGCTGCATCTAATTCGGACTCAAGCGTCGCTTTGTACTCATAGCCAGGCTCACGCAGGCGCGCGCTTAAATCGACCAAGCCAGGTGACACGACCAAACCGGTGGCGTCGATCACATGCTCAGCACGAAAGCCCGCTGGCGCTTGACCGATCGCTGCGATACGACCGTCGGCGATGTACACATCTTTGATCGCGTCGATACCGTTGGCCGGATCGATCACTCGGCCGTGCTTGATCTCGATATTCATGGTGGTAGTTGTACTCATCATGCTGACGCCAGCATGCTCATGACGGCCATTCTGACGGCGATACCGAATGTCACCTGCGGCAGAATCACCGCCTGCGCGCCATCGGCCACCGCGGAGTCAATTTCGACACCGCGATTCATTGGACCCGGATGCATCACGATGGCATCGGGCTTCGCCAGCGCGAGTCGCTCAGGCGTCAGGCCATAGCTTTTGAAATATTCTTGTGCCGACGGTAGCAGCGCGCCTGTCATACGCTCGTTCTGTAGTCGCAGCATGATGATGACGTCCACACCTTTGAGGCCCTCGTTCATATCATTGAACACGCGTAGCCCCATCTGCTCCAGCGAGGATGGCAACAAAGTACGCGGCCCGATAGCACGCACCTCAGGCACACCGAGTGTGGTCAGCCCGTGAATATCGGAGCGCGCCACCCGGCTATGCAGAATGTCGCCGACAATCGCAACCGTCAGGTTGTGGAAATCTTTTTTGTAGTGCCGAATAGTGTACATGTCGAGCAAACCCTGAGTCGGGTGCGCATGGCGGCCATCGCCGGCATTCACGACGTGCACATGGTCTTGCCCAGTCTCGACCAAATGTTTGGCGATTAAGTAAGGCGCGCCCGATTGCGCATGCCGCACAACAAACATATCCGCGTGCATAGCGGATAGGTTGTCGATGGTATCGAGCAGCGACTCGCCTTTACTGGCCGACGACGCAGAAATATTCAGATTGATGACATCGGCCGACAAGCGCGTGGAGGCAATCTCGAAGGTGGTACGAGTGCGCGTGCTGTTCTCGAAAAACAAGTTGAACACACTCTTACCGCGCATCAGCGGCACTTTTTTGACTTCTCTGTCGCTGACGCTGACAAACGAAGCCGCAGTATCGAGAATTCGCGTGATGATTGAAGCCGGCAGACCCTCCAGGGTCAGCAAATGCTGCAATTCGCCGTGTTTATTGAGTTGCGGGTTATACATGATCTACCGTCAGGCGAAAGCGCCCCTCATCATCTTTGTGGAGTACCAGGTGCTGCTCCTTACTGAGCGTGACAGTATGCGCAACGAAATCGGCAGCCACCGGCAGCTCGCGATCACCGCGATCCACCAGCGCCGCGAGCATGATCTTCGCGGGACGTCCATAGTCGAACAAGGTGTTGATCGCCGCGCGCGTGGTGCGACCGGTGTATAGCACGTCATCCACCAGCAAGATCGTGGCGCCTTCCACATCGAATGGAATTTGGCTCGGCTTTACTTCCGCCGACAAGCCACGCTCCGCAACATCATCTCTGTAAAACGAGACATCGATATAGCCAATGTCGGTACTACCAAGACGACGCGCGAGTCGGTCAGCCAGCCAGGCACCACCAGAGTAGATACCGACCACGGCGACCTCGCCAGCGCCGAGCAAACCGGATAGCACTTGGGCTTCCAGTTGCGCGTACAGAGCTTCAGCGTCAAGTTCAGTTAGGTTCATGTTGATCAAAATATTGTTGCAAGATCAGCGCTGCTGCTTCGCTATCAATATGCTCACCGCGTCGCTGCGGCAGCACAGCAGAGCTGTAACGTTCATCCACCAAAATCGCCGGGATATCGTAACGGCCATGCAGCTGGTTCGCGAAACGTCGACACCGCACCGTCATCTCATGCTCGGCGCCATCCGGGTGCAGCGGCAAACCAACCACTAGCGTCGATGGCTGCCAAGCATCGAGCAGTGTACTGATCGCGGCAAATTTATCATCGTTACTGCCAGCCACAATCACCGGCAGCGGTGTTGCCTGCCGCAACAGGGTATTACCTACTGCCACGCCGATACGCTTGAGGCCGAAGTCAAAAGCAATGATGGTGCTCATGCATGACCGGCCTCACCCGCCAGATCAGAAGGATCAAAACCAAGCAAGTGCATCGCTGCCGAGAAGCGCTCTTCAATCGGCACCTCAAACAAAATCGACGGATCGGCTTTTACCGTCAGCCAGCCATTACGCAAAATTTCTTCTTCCAACTGGCCCGCGCTCCAACCAGCGCAACCGAGCGTAATGATCAAACGATCCGGGCCATTGCCTGCCGCCGCTTGCTCCAACACATCGCGCGAGGTGGTTAACACCACATCGTCAGACACCACCAACGAGGAGTTATAGCGCTCACGCGGTGCATGCAAAACGAAACCGCGCTCGACCTGAACCGGGCCACCAAACAGGACCGGCTTACCGGAAGGCGACATATCGTGAGTACCGATCTCGAGCGACAACTCGAGCCGCTCGAACAACACACCCATGGTCATATCGGTCGGTCGGTTAATGATCATGCCCAGTGCGCCGTCGCTGTTGTGCTCACAAAGGTAGACCACCGTGCCACCAAATACCGGGTCGAGCATGGACGGCATCGCGATCAGAAAGTGATCGGCGAGCTGTAATTCAGGAAGGTTCGGAAAAAAATCGACGCGGCCCGCGGTTGGCGCGGTGGTCTCGGCGGAATGCGGCTTGCCTTGCGTGGCCATAGCTCGCATTCTAGCAGCATTACACGCGACACCCGCAGCCCCGTTACACTGGTCGGTCTGTTGATCAATCTCACCCCCCGACCACCTCATGAAATCCTACGACCGCGCGCTGGTCTGGTTCCGCCGCGACCTACGCAGCTTCGACCATGCAGCACTACATCATGCGCTGGCCAGCGCCAGACAGGTGTTTTGTGTTTTCATTTTTGACAAGGACATCCTGGACCCACTGCTCGCCCATGGCAGCATGGACCGGCGGGTGGCATTCCTCCATGCCAGCCTGCGCGAGCTGGATGAAGAACTCAAGCAGTACGGCGGTGGACTTATCGTGCAACACGCGCGTGCGGCCGAAGCTATCCCAGCCTTGGCGCAGACACTCACTATTGATGCGGTGTTCTGCAATCATGATTACGAGCCCTATGCCAAGCAGCGTGACCAACACGTCGCCGATGCTCTCGCGCGGCAGCAGCGCAAGTTTTTCAGCTTCAAGGACCAAGTGATTTTCGAGAAGGACGAAGTCCTCTCGCAGGTAGGCAATCCGTTCTCGGTGTTCACACCGTACAAGAATGCCTGGCTGAAAAAATTTCAGCCGACGATCGGTGTGCTCGATAGCACGCTACTGCCGCACTTTGAGGTTCAACCGGCGACCGGCCAACTCGCGCTGCCCTCCCCCGCGCCTAAGATGCCATCGCTAGCCGAGATGGGATTCGAGGATATCGACCTCAGCGCACAACATCTCCCGACCGGTATGCAGGGTGGTCAGCAGTTGATCGATGATTTTCTGCCGCGACTATCGCGCTACGGCGAGTCGCGTGATTTCCCATCGGTCAAAGGACCGTCCTACCTCTCGGTACATCTGCGCTTTGGTACGGTTTCCATACGTTCATTGGCCCGACATGCGATGGATGCGATTCGCTCGGGTACCAGAGCCGATGGTGCTGCAGTCTGGCTGGCAGAACTGGTGTGGCGTGATTTTTATTTCATGATTCTGCACTACCACCCCAAGGTGGCTGAGGGCGCGGCATTCAAAGCAGAGTACGACCGCATTGCGTGGGAAGAAGGCCCGCAAGCCGATGAGATGTTCGCCGCATGGTGCGAAGGCCGAACCGGCTACCCACTGGTCGATGCCGCGATGCTGCAACTGAACCGCAGCGGCTACATGCACAACCGCTTGCGCATGGTCACTGCCTGCTTCTTGATCAAGGATCTGGGCATCGACTGGCGACGCGGAGAAG
This sequence comes from Burkholderiales bacterium, assembly GCA_026399895.1. Classification (GTDB taxonomy): domain Bacteria; phylum Pseudomonadota; class Gammaproteobacteria; order Burkholderiales; family Burkholderiaceae_D; genus Pernthalerella. The sequence goes on along the minus strand of JAPLQC010000022.1, from coordinate 33,606 downwards.
CCTATTTCGCACGCATGTTGAATGACTTCGACCTATCGGCGAATAACGGCGGCTGGCAATGGGCCGCCTCATCCGGCTGCGATGCCCAGCCTTACTTCCGAATCTTCAACCCGATTACGCAATCGCAAAAATTCGATGCCGATGGAAAATTCATCAAGCGTTATTTGCCGCAACTCGATAAGCTAGATGCAAAACAGATTCATGCGCCATGGCTGGCACCGAGCATGACGCTTGAGATGGCGGGCATCACGCTGGGCAAGGATTACCCAGCACCGATTGTCCAGCACGATGAAGCAAGAAAAAACACCTTGGCGCGCTATGCCGTGGTCAAAAAATCCTGACCATTTAATTACTCACGATCGCAGTCGACATATTGGTCATGCTGTCGATCTCGGTCGCGGTGTTTATCGAGATGTTTGTCGTGGTTTTTAGAGGGTTATTTGTCACGATGTCGCTGACGATTTTGCTCGAGCGAGCATCGGCCAGCATCGTAGACAATAACGCGAGCAATTCGTCTTCGCGGTAAGGCTTGCCCATATAGGCGTTGCCGCCGAGTTGCATAGCGCGCTCGCGATGCCGATCGGCCATACGCGAGGTGATCATCACCACCGGTATGTCACGCCAGCGTGTATCGTCGCGTAGCGTGGCGAGTAGTTCGAAGCCATCCATGCGCGGCATCTCGATATCCAGCAGTATCAGTGCCGGGCTAGCATTGCCCAGATACGCCAGCGCCTCCACACCATCGCGCGCCAAAGCCACGGCGTAACCATGGCGCTCAAGGAATCGCTGGCTGGCACGACGAACCGTCAGTGAATCATCGACCACCAGCACCGTCGCCAGTTGCTCTGACGCCGGCGATGAAGACAATGCTGTCGCGGAGGTGGTTTCCGGCAAACGGAAAGGATGAATGATGAGTGCAATCGTGCCATCCGCCAGCACACTCGCACCCGCCAGACCCGGCACCCGCGATAGCTGTGGCCCGGGATGCTTGACGATCAGTTCGCGCTGACCCTCGATCGCATCCAGTTGCAAGGCGATTGTGTTTTCTCCATCGCTCAATATAGCAACAGGAACCCGGCCTTTTGTTATCGGCGCAGTGGTGTCACCCAAGGTTTGGCTAAGATGACGCAATGGCAGTGTTGTACCTTGCCACTCGATCTGCTGCTGAGCATCTGAGCGAATCGTCGCTACATCTATCTGCAAGGCTTGCTTAACCAGGGCCGCAGGCAGACCGATGCGCCACTGACCGGCACGCACCAACACAACCATCACGCTGGCCAAGCCCATAGGAACGCGCAGTGTGAAACCACACCCCTGACCCGCTTCACTCTCAACCTCAATCTGCCCACCCAGCGCATGTAACTCGGCTCGTACCGCATCCATGCCGATGCCGCGTCCGGACAAGGCCGTTACCTCAGTGGCGGTAGACAAGCCCGGCGCAAAAATCAATGCGCTCAGCGCGCGCTCATCCAGATCGTCATCGGCTTGCAGCAGACCTGCTTCTACTGCGCGCTGCCGAATGCGTTGTAAATCCAATCCACGCCCATCATCCTGCACAGTTAACTGCAACTCGTTACCCGTCAGCGCGGCACTAATCATCACCAGACCAGTTTCTGATTTGCCCAGCAACAGGCGTTGTTGCGCTTGCTCGATACCGTGCACGACAGAATTACGCAGCAGATGCTCGAGCGGACCGAGCAATCGATCGAGTAGTACTCGCTCGATCTCGACCGAGCCATGATGAAGTTCTAATTCAACCTCACAGCAAATTTCGCGCGCTGCCTGCCTAAGCACATGGCGTAGTCGCGCCTCAACTGAATGCAAAGGCTGAGAGCGCAAGGCTTGCAGTTCGGATTGCTGCCGACGCAAATCGCGCAACTGCTCAGCAGCTGCTGTGGTTAGCCGCTCCAACTGGCTTGCCAAGCCACGCTGTACGCCCACCACATCCGTGATGCTCTCTGCCATCATGCGGGTCAGCTCGTGCAAGCGGGTATATCGATCAAACTCGAGCGGATCAAAGTCGGTGCTAACCCCCTGACTGGCGCGCGCAAGCACACGTGACTCCGCTTCGATTTCCAGTTCGCGTAGTTGCGCCCGCAGCCTGCTCAGATCATCAGAGAGATCAGCAAACGAACGCCGCTGCTCTTGCAGTAGCTCGCGTAGCCGCGCGTTGCTACTCCATATCTCGGCGCCAGTATCTGCAAATTGCGTCAATCTGTCGGCGCGTACCCGCAGCATCGGCAATCGCTTCTCCGCATTTGAAGTAACCGGTGGTGCGCTATTGTCGGATCCGAAGTCTTTTTGCGGCGCTACTGATGCTTCGAGGAGTTGGGGTTGGGGTTGGCGTTGTGCAGCCAGTCGTGCAGCAAGTTGCGCATCGTCGGCAATTTCAATAGTCGCTGGGTGTGGACTCGTTGGAGTTAATCCAGAGAGTGTATCCGCTGTCTGGGTCAGTCCATAGATCCAGAAATCGACTCGATGCAACAGCGCCGCAATAGCAGGTACACGGCTATTCGGCGCTTGCTGCAACAGCGCGCTTACTTCTGCCTCGGCATGATGAAATTCTGTACCGAGGTCGTCGCGGCCAGCCATCCGCGCACTGCCCTTCAGCGTATGTAGTACCCGCAGCAGCTGTGCCGCCTGCGAGCCATCTTCAGGATGAAGTTGCCACTGACGTAGAGACTGTTCAAGTTGCGGCAGCAAGTCGGCGGCTTCCAACTTGAAAATCTCGAACAACTCCTCCTGTTCATCTAACCGATTCGAAGAGATTGTTGCTGTCGTGAGGGTAGCTGCTGAAGGCGAAGATGAAGATGCCTGTGATGGTGACGGTGCTGTACCAATTTCTAATGCTACCTCGCTTAACTCGCTTAACTCGCTTGAATCAGTTGAATCACTTGAATCACTGGCATCATGAGCTACGTACTTTAGGTTGTCGATGACCGGCTCATCCAACGTATCAATCAGTATTGTCCCAGCCTCTTGCTGCGCGAATGGATTGATGGTGAGGTCAAGCTTCTCTACTGTATCGTTGGCACCCGGTACCACCGAGTACTCACGCAGGCACCGTGCTAATTCGGACGCATCACCGCGCTCACCATGACTCGCAAAATCCTCAATCAGGCATGCCAAAGTCGTCAGCACTGTATCGAGCAGCACATCATCCAGCACGCCCCCGCGGGCCAGCATTTGCTCTAGTGTTGACTCAAGCGTAAGCGATAACTCCGCTAAACCGCTGAGCCCAACCGTCGCTGAACAACCACCCAAGGTATGCGCTGTTTGCGCCATGCCAGCCATATCTGATGCTGCGGCATAGTCGCGCATAAGGTGAATCAGCGCCCGTGCTTCTTCAATAAAGATGGTATCTAGCCCAGCCGCCAGCTGTGATGGTTGGCTTGCTTGCAGCGTCTTCTGCCAAGGCAGTTGGGCTAACATCGTCTGTAGTAACACCCACTGCTGCGCGAATGCTTCATCCATCCAGGCAGCCGTGTTTTTCTGACCCAGCGTATCGTGCAGTTGCATAACCCGCTCACGCTCATCGGTCAGACCCAACAATTGCAGCGCACCCGAGATACGGGTTAGTACCGCCACTGCCGCCTTTAAAGTTGTGGCTGCCTCCGCCGGCGGCTCAGCATCAAGTAAATACTCTACCTGTGTCATGTCAGACCGCATGGCAGATATCAGCGCGACGAACAAGCGATGCGCATTCTCAGCACGTGACCATTGCCCTAATTGGTTTAGGCATTGTCGAGGCTCAGTGCTGCTGAGTAGCTGCTTCATGGTTTGGATCGCGACTCGCAGCGCATTAACATCGCCGCTATCGCGCAAACAACACAAACCTGCGGCAATTCCCTCGGCATGAATCGGCTCACCTGACCGCGACGCGATTTGGCCGACCAGGTCTTTCAACAGATCAGCGACCGGCGAAAGCGACGCCCACGTGCTAGCCGTATCGACCAATGAACTCCATGCTGCAGGATCGACTATGTATGCCGGATTGGTTTCGATTGCAGAAATCAGATTAACGAGTGCGCTAGTCCATGCAGCGAACCCCTCATCGATGACAGGATCAGTCGCCATGCCATTCGAAGTCACAGCAAACTGCTGCTCGATTCGGAATAACTTCACGACCGCACGGGCAAGTACGGTCTGCACTGGTCGCTGCGCCAACTCGAATAGCGCATCGCGGGTCACTGACCTGAGTGCAGCCCCTGCTAACGCATTGTTTTGATGATCTCTCTGGCGCAGCAAACGTACACCAGATGCTGCGATTTTTTTGATGGGCGCGGCATCGCCACCCGCAATCGCATATTCGAGCAAGCATGCCTGTACCGCCTGCCAGTAGTAGCGCTCATTACGCTGCTTGAATCGAGCAGCGGCTTGAGTAAATAAGGCGGCAATCTGTTTTGCAGCCTCACGCAGATCAAGATCATCTTGCGCCCGCAAAAACTTCAGCAGTGATTGATCAGGGTCGGGAGGCAGCTGATCAGTGACCTCCGGCGGCGGCAAATCTGCCAACGCATTCGGATCAACATCAAGCGCCACTAACATAGCGGGTTGTAGTGTCGACGGTCCACCAATCACCAGCTGCTGATGCCAGCACCGAAGTAAGTCACCGGCGGTGAGTGTTTGGCCGCGTAAGCAATTGGCTAATCCTTGCCGAATCAGCTCTTGAAACCGCTGCACGATCAAGTAGCTCGAATGCTGGGTGGTAGTGGTTTGCTGACCTGAAGTGATCAGCTGATCACGAACCAACTGTGTGAGTGCGGCCAGGCCTTCTTGCTCAATAATTAGCAGCGCACCTTGAACCTGCGCCAATCGTCGTGCGGCATCAATCAATGGCGCTGGGTCGATGCCTGCGACGTTTGGTTCGCGTAATGAGAGCGCGAGCTCACTCAGGTCACGCTCTATCTCTTCTGCCAGCGCAGCGAGGCTAGCGACTGGTGCTTCATTGGCGACACGATCACCCACCATAGTCTTCACCGTCGATTAGGCGTCGATACGAAAACGGTTGATCGCACCACCCAGCTCGTCGGCCAGCAGCGCCAGCTCACTCACTGAGGCTGCGGTCATTTGGGTGCCCTGACGGGTATGCTCGGTGACCGTCAGAATGCTATCGATGTTATGCGCCACATGATCTGCCAAAGTGGTTTGCTCACCTGCGGCAGCCGAGATGCCACGAATCAGATCAGCTAGGTGCTGCGAAACACGATGAATCTCTGCCAGGGCTGCACCCGCACTGTCTGATCGCTGCGCGCCCTCGACTACGCGCTGGGTCGAGCGCTCCATGGCAGCAACCGCCTCTTGCGCATCGGCTTGTACGGTCTTCACCAACTGCGCAATCTGCCGCGCAGCATCGCCGCAGCGCTCGGCTAGCCGCTGCACCTCCTCTGCCACCACCGCGAAGCCGCGCCCCGCTTCACCGGCCGACGCTGCTTGTATGGCAGCGTTCAGTGCCAATACCTGCGTTTGCTCGGTGATGCCGGAAATCAAATCAACGATGTCACCAATCTCGAGTGAAGAATCACCTAATCGCTTGATGCGCTTTGCACTTTCCTGCATCTGCTCTCGCAATTGCTGCATGCTGCCAATCGCTCCCTGTACTGCACTCTCACCTTGAGCAGCGGCGTTGAGCGACGCCTGTGCCACATCCGCTGATTCACTCGCCGCACGAGACACTTGGTGAATCTGCTGCGCCATCTGCAGTACGGCCTGACCCGTTTGCTGAATCTCTTGCGACTGCCGCGCGGCTAGCCCCAACAAATCGCCGGAAATACCTTGCGCCGTTGCGCAGCTGCTGGCGACTTGCTGCGCGGTCGTTCTGACTTTACCCAACAGTCGACGTAACTCATCCAATGTGAAATTGACTGAATCAGCGATTGCGCCAGTGATGTCCTCGGATACCGTCGCCTGTGCCGTCAAATTACCTTCGGCAACTTCCTGCAGCTCGTTCATCAGTCGCAATATCGCGGCCTGATTCTGCTGATTGATTCGGCGCGCTTCTTCTTCATCCGCCAGCGCTTTTTGGCGTTGCTGCTCTGCCTGCGATCGAGCCTGCTCAGCCTCGACGGCGCGTAGTCGGCTTTGCTGTAGCTGCAATGCCGCCACTAACAATCCTAATGACAAGCTTAGTACCGCACTGATACCCAGTGCCCAGCGCAAGGCACCACCACCCTCGCTGCCGCGATAGTCTTGCTGTAGTGCGAGCAAACGCTCACGTAGAGATTCATTGTCAACAAAAATACGACGCTCGGCTTCTTTGGCAGCGATGAAGTGTTTCAGATTGCCGAGAATGCCGGATAGCTCGCGGTGATAAATCGCGAACTGATTGCGTAATTCAGATAAGCGTCCGCGCGCATCGGTATTCGTTACCGCTGGCATGCGCAATACCGGGCTACCTTCGAGGAAGGCATGCACAATGTCATCAAAGGTGCCCGCGTCACGGCCAAGTAGGAACGCGGTATCTTGGTTGATGCCATCCGGTGTCAAAAACTCGTTCGCGCTTTTGCCCAGGCGTTGCGTCAGCATCACGAGCTGACCCGCAGCCGCAATCTCGCGCGGCGAGGCACCACTCTGTGCAAGCAAAGTAGCTACCTGCTCACTCAACTCCAGCAGTACAGGATTGAGGGTGTTCAGCTTTTGTAGCGTGCTACGAAAACCTGTGAGTTGTTTTTCCAGTGTGAGCAACTGCGCTGATGCTTGCGACGAGCGCTGCCAGGCCGAGCGTATTGCTTCGATGCGTATGATCAGCGCATCATCGGCTTTGGGTAGCGTATGACCTTGCCACTGCCCGCCTTGGGCCAGTACCTCGAGCGCTTGATTGATTTCACTGCGACTTTGCTCGAGCTGACGAAATGCATCGCGATTTCCCTGAATCGCATTCGGAGCTGCCTTGCCGAGACGTTGCGAGTGCATCAGTAGCTCACTCGCGATTTGTGTCTTGATAGCCGCAGTCAGCGTGACGTTGGTGTAAAACCATGCCATTGCAGCGCACACGATCAAGGACAATCCAAGTCCCCACTTCAGCGACCGCAACAGCTTTAACAGCGGCCAATGCCTGATCCACGTGAACCACGTTGATTTTGTTTTCGGCGGCCGCAAGCGCAGTAGATGCCACCACTCAGCGACCCGAGAGGTTATTCGGGATGGTGCGGGAAAGGCGGCCAGGTCGAGGCGTTTGTCAGGGTCCATGCGGTGCTCCGGTAAAAACGATGAATCAGGCTGGGTATTGCGCAATGTCGAGAAAAGATGGCTGTGCCATCAGCATCAAGAGATCGACACCGAAATACTGGCTGCCATCGCTATGGGTAAAACTATGCGGCGCCCAACTCGGTGGCGTAGTGCTGGGGACTTTAGGATTGAAATGCGCTGGATTGAAATGCGCTGGATTGAGATGCGCTTGATCAATCACGCCGATCATTTGGGTCACTCGGATGGCGCAAGGCACCGGTAGCGTGCTTGAGAGAGCCAGCAAACGATCACTCTGCTGCCACGGCTTGGGATCGGCACCGGCGAATCCTTCAAGATCAATCACACCGATCAGCTGGCCGCGATGACTGACTAAGCCGAGATACCAGTCGCGGGTGAAGGGAATCGGTGTCGGCTGTTCGCCGCCAAGTATTTCGTCGGTATGCGTCAAATCGAATAGCCAACGCTGCCTACCAGTCGCGCAAGCCAGATAGGACTTCGCACTCCTGTTCGACTTCTGTGCGTTTTGCAGACGCTGGGCGAGCTGCTGCTGAAAACTTTGCAGCGACCCAAGACGGGCGACCGTCGATGTCTCCACGCGCACTAGACAGATGCGCGCGACAGCGCAGCGATCTTTTGCAACAACGTGTCGGGATCGAGCGGCTTCACCAAATATTCGCGTGCGCCTTGACGTAAGCCCCAGATACGGTCGGTCTCTTGATGCTTGCTGCTACAAATGATGATGGGTATATCGCGCGTGACCGGGTCACGGGCGATCTCGCGCGTCGCATGAAAGCCATTCAGGCCGGGCATCACCACATCCATCAGGATTAATTGCGGTGGTTGTGCCTTGATCTTCAGCATCGCCACCTCGGCGTTATCAGCAGTGCTAACGCTGTAGCCATGACGGCTCAGTAAGTCGGTGATGAAATGACGCTCGGTCGGTGAATCATCAACAACAAGAATGTGCTTGATTGGCATATTGGTTAGGGCGAGTGTGAAAGAGCGAACCTCAGGCAGCCGCATGCGTTGGCAATGCGTACTTGCGCACGGCCTGTAACAAGCTGTCTTTGGTGAATGGTTTGGTCAGGTAATCCGAGGCGCCGGCAAGCAGACCGCGCGCGCGATCAAACAGACCATCGCGCGACGACAGCATCACCACCGGAATATGAGAACAGCTTTTGCTGTGACGGATCAGCGCACAGGTCTGGAAGCCATCCAGCCTGGGCATGAGGATGTCGCAGAAGATCAGCGCAGGTTGGCGCTCGACAATGATGCCAAGCGCTTCGAAACCATCTTCGGAAAGGATGACCGGGTAGCCGGCCTGGGTCAGAAAAATTTCAGCAGATCGACGTATCGTACTGCTGTCATCGATGACCAGAATCTGCGGTCCATCCAGTGAAGCCCCCATCGCGCAACCGCTCCAGATCTGCAAGCAACGGCGCGGACTGTATCAAAAAGAGCAACACCTTCAAACAAGGAAAAATCAAACTTTGCGCATTGTCGTCATTTTGGCGACAGTTCGGCGCATGAACTGCGCGATTAGCAATTCTTTGGGCGATATACGAAAAACTGCAGGGCGATGAGTCGCCCTGCACGCACTGCGGCGATTTTTCAGAACTTGCCGTTAAATCGCGACCATCTCGAAATCTTCCTTGCGGGCGCCGCACTCCGGACAGGTCCAGTTCATCGGCACATCATCCCAGCGGGTGCCAGGCGCAATGCCTTCGTCGGGCAAACCAGCGGCTTCATCGTAGACCCAGCCGCAGATGAGGCACATCCATGTCTTGTATTCTTGCTCGGTGTTCTTGTTGTCACTCACGGTACGGCCCTTAAAGTAAAATGCTCAGCCGACTATGTTAATGCTTTCCACGTGCAAATCCAATCGTCACCGGTGGTATTGAGCTTCGGCGTCGCCGATCCGGTCGGTGCGATCGGCATCCAGGCTGATGTCGCGACCTGTGGCGCGCTGGGTTGTCACACCGTCTGCGTAATTACCGCACTTCTGGTCGGTGACACGACAGTGGTCGAGGATGTGCAGCCGATCGATACGGACTGGGTCGCCGATCAAGCTCGCTCCCTGCTCGAGGATATTCCGGTCGCCGCCTTCAAGCTTGGCCACCTCGATAGCATTGAAACCATCGCCGCAGTCGCAGAAATCATCTCCGACTACCCACAAGCACCGATGGTGCTGGATCCTTTCTCCGCCCTGCTTCCGCAGCAACGTGACGATGAAGATATCTTGCTCGCGATCCGCCAGCTATTGGTTCCGCAAGCGACACTGGTGCAGTTGTGCGCCGACGAGCTGGCACGCATGGCAGAAACCTGGCGTGAGCCCAGTGACGATGACACGCTGGAGATTGACGCAATGCAGCTAATCGAATTCGGCTGCGAATTCGTACTCGTCACAGGTGTACCCGGCGAAGCGCAGCAAGTACAGAACCTGCTGTTCGGCAGCGAAGGTTTAGTCCGTAGCGACCGCCAACAACGACTGCCGGGAACCTTCATTGGCGCGGGTAGCACGATCTCCGCTGCAATCAGCGCTATGCTGGCGAATGGTGTCGCAGTACCGGAGGCGGTGCTGGAAGCAGAAGAATTCACGCACGCTGCGCTCGGTAATGCGCTGCGACTCGGCATGGGCAAACGCTTGCCTGACCGTTACTTTTGGTCGCGCGAGCCTGAGCCAGGCGCCGCAGGAAAATAACTAAAAATTCGACGATCTTGATCCAGAGAGAGGTGACCGTGTCTCAAAACGATAGCTTGTTCGCTCGCGCGCAGCGCTCCACGCCGGGTGGTGTTAATTCACCGGTACGCGCATTCCGCTCAGTTGGTGGTACACCACGCTTTATCACCCGTGCCGAAGGACCCTATTTCTGGGACGCTGATGGCAAGCGGTATATCGACTATATCGGCTCGTGGGGCCCCGCGATTGTCGGCCATGCCCACCCTGAGGTGATCAAAGCAGTACAAGCTGCAGCAGCAAATGGTCTCTCGTTTGGCGCGCCCACCGAAGGCGAAATCCTGATGGCAGAGGAAATCTGCAAGCTGGTTCCGTCAATTGAAATGGTGCGCTTGGTTTCATCGGGTACTGAAGCAGCGATGAGTGCACTGCGGCTCGCGCGCGGTGTTACCGGACGCGATATGGTGATCAAGTTTGAGGGCTGCTACCACGGCCATGCGGACTCAATGCTCGTAAAAGCCGGTAGCGGATTACTCACCTTCGGTAACCCTACCTCGGCGGGTGTGCCGGCTGATTTTGCCAAGCACACCATGGTGCTCGACTACAACGATTGCGCCCAACTCGAAGAGACGTTCAGCAACATGGGCGACCGTATCGCAGCAGTGATCGTCGAACCAGTCGCCGGCAACATGAACCTGCTTCGCGCAACGTCCGAATTCTTGCAAACCATGCGTCGCCTATGTACGCAGCATGGCGCGGTACTAATGTTTGATGAAGTGATGTCGGGCTTCCGTGTGGCTTTGGGTGGCGCGCAGTCGCTATACGGTATACAACCTGACATGACTGTGCTGGGCAAAGTGATTGGTGGTGGCTTACCGGTTGCAGCGTTTGGTGGTCGCGCCGATATGATGAAGCATCTGGCACCACTCGGTCCGGTGTATCAAGCTGGTACCTTGTCGGGCAATCCAGTCGCGGTGGCGGCTGGTATGAGTACACTGAAAATCATTCAGCAGCCTGGCTTCTATGACAAGCTTGGCGCGCAGACGCGCAAACTAGTAGATGGTCTGGCAGCAGCAGCGAAAGACGCTGGCGTTGCCTTTAGTTCAGACGCCGTGGGCGGCATGTTCGGTATTTACTTCAGTGAGCAGGTACCGGAAAACTATGCGCAGATCATGGCCGGTAACAAGGAACGCTTCAACCAGTTCTTCCACGCCATGCTCGACGCCGGTGTGTACCTAGCGCCATCTGCGTTTGAGGCTGGCTTTGTGTCAGCGATGCATAGCGATGCGGTGATCGATGAAACGCTTGCAGCAGCGCGTGGGTCGTTTGCAAAGCTTGCTGCTTAAGTCAGCACCGCTAATAAAAAAGGCGTGCAGTGCACGCCTTTTTTTATTTTAACCAGCCACGCTTCCTGAAATACCAAAACGGCGTAATTGCACTGGCAACCATCAGCAACATTGCAAACGGGTAGCCGAAGCTCCAGTTCAACTCTGGCAGGATACGGAAGTTCATACCGTAGATGCTCGCGATCAGGGTCGGTGGCAAGAAGACGACCGACGCCACCGAGAAGATCTTGATGATCTTGTTCTGGTTGATGTTAATGAAACCGACCGTGGCATCCATCAGGAAGTTAATCTTCTCGAACAAAAATGCGGTATGGCCGTCCAGCGATTCAATATCACGCAAAATCTGTCGCGCTTCATCGAACTGCTCAGCGTTCAGCAACCGCCCACGCATCATGAAGCTGACCGCGCGTCGGGTATCCATCATGTTGCGACGAATACGACCGTTCAAATCCTCCTCGCGTGCCATGGCGGACAGCGACTCGGCCGCATCGGCATCACTGAATTCTTTTTGCAGCACGCTACGACTGACTTCCTCCAGATTCTGGTAAACGCCCTCGAGCGCATCGGCCGAGTACTCGACATCGGTGGCGTACAGATCCAGCAGTACATCCTTGAAATCACCAATCGAGCCGGGACGCGAACGTGCGCGCATACGCACTAGACGAAACACCGGCAAGTCGTCGTTATGCATTGAGAACAACATGTCTTTGGCGAGAATGAACGCGACCGTCACCACGCGCGACTCGCCCTCGTCCTCTTCCAGTAAAAAATCTGAGCGCAAGTGCAGATCGCCGTTATCGGCTTCGTAGTAACGCGCGGAAGCCTCGATGTCTTTGACCTCGTCTTCATCCGGCAGCGTCACGCCATAGATGCCGCGCACCCAGTCGCGCTCTTCGTCGCTGGGATCGGTCAGATCGACCCAGATCGGCGTCGCCCGCTCTAGATCGTCGCGCGTCTCGATGTTGACCTGGCTGAGCCGGCCGTTTTGCAGCACAAATACATTGATCATTCGCTTTCTCCCGCCACACGGATGTGGCATGGCCGCAGCACGAACGCTGCAGGTCGATTGCTTTACATATCAGGGAGCGTGGCCAGAGATTGGCCATGCACGCCTGCTCACCCGAACCAGGCAAGCGGCGCGCGAGAAGCTGCGTCAGCTTGCGAGGAATCCGCCCGATACCGGCCGGTGAGTCGAAATGGGACTGCCCAAAGGAGTCTCCGTTGTTAAAAACGGTACGAGTTTACTTTTTTACAGGGGATGAGGCAAGGCTTGAGTCGCCAGCCTCAGGGTAAATCTGCGCTATTCATGCGCGTCAGGATCAACGCCGAGCGCTTGTTGAGATAGTTCGAATCCAGATGCCGCCCGAAAAACCGTGGGTTCGGCAGCATCACCGCCAGCCGGGCGGCCTCGGCGGGACCGAGCTTGGCGGCAGGCACACCAAAATACTTGCGCGACGCCGCCTCACAGCCGAACACACCTGTGCCCCATTCGACTGAATTGAGATAAATCTCGAAGATGCGGCGCTTATCCATCACCGCCTCGATCATGAAGGTGATCAGCATCTCCTGTACCTTGCGCACATAGCTGCGCTCACTCGACAAGAATAAGTTCTTCGCCAGCTGCTGGGTGATGGTCGATCCGCCGCGTACGACCTTGCCCTTCTTGGCATTTTTTTCGTAAGCTTTTTGTAGCGCTTCCCAGTCAACGCCTTCGTGCTCGGCGAAGTTCGCATCTTCCGAAGCGATGATGGCGCGCTTTAAATTATTGGAAATACGCGCATAAGGTACCCACTGATGCTGCAGCTCGGCCTTGGGGTTCTTCTGGCGCAGGCGCTCGAGTTGCTCACGCATGAATGCCGTAGAACTCGGGTTATGGTTCACCCACCAGCAGACCTGAACAAAATACCAAAGCTGTAGCAGGATAACCAGCGCCGCCGGAACGCCGACCAACCAAAACAACCATCCGCGGCGCAATCTCATACCTGCGCGCGTAAGCTTTTGTAGACCGGCGCGGTGTCGGGTCGTACACCACGCCACAAATAAAATGACTCAGCCGCTTGCTCGACCAGCATGCCTAAGCCATCGCGCGTCTGCGCACCATGCGACTGTGCCAGCTGCATGAAGTTTGTCGCTTGTGCTGCGTAGATCATGTCGTAGGCAAAGGTCGTGCTGCCAAACACCGCAGCAGGTAGGGGCGGCAAATCACCTGATAAACCAGCAGACGTCGCGTTGATCACAAGATCATAAACATCGCTGAGTGCATCAATAGCACACGCTTGCAAAGCAGGATGTGAAAACTGCTGCACCAATTCCTCTGCTTTACGCTGGGTACGGTTACACAGCGTGATTGAGTGCGGCGCTTGCTCGAGTAACGGCAGGATCACGCCCTGCGCTGCGCCACCCGCACCAACGAGTAGCACGCGTTGTCCCTTGATTGCGACACCGGCATTCACGCTGATATCACGCACCAATCCGACGCCATCGGTGTTGTCGCCGATGATGCGACCGCGCTCGAACACGAGGGTATTCACTGCGCCTGCCGCTTGCGCGCGTTCGCTGCGTTGCTCCGCCAAGGCAAATGCATCTAACTTGAAAGGCAGGGTTACATTCGCACCACGGCCACCGTGCTCGATAAAATTATGCACCGAGTCGACAAAACCATCGAGCGGCGCGAGTAAGCGCTCATAGACCATCGCTTCACCCGTCTGCTGCGCAAATTGCGCATGAATCTGCGGCGACTTGCTATGCGCGATCGGGTTACCAATAACAAGGTAGCGGTCTGTCATGGGCTTATCCACCGACGGATTGCGTCTGTAGCTGTTGCTCGCGCGTGAAAGAAAAGCGCGTGATGATCTCCCAAACCCGCTCACGACCATCTTTCATCAGCGCCGCGGGAAAGTGCCCGAAGGGTGCAGCCTGGCGCACGATCACAAGTGCAGCAGCATCGAGCGCTGAGTTACCAGAGCTGCGCTCGATACGCGGGCCACCTTCTTTTAGATACAAGCTACCGTCCTGATACACGGGGATATAGACCACTAGATCACCATACATTTTTTTTCCGTCATGCTGCGGGAAATTCAAGGTACCGGTCAGCTCGATTTTTTTCTGCAATGCAGTGTAATACAGCGCATGACTCACTTCACGCGTTGACGGTGTCAGCTGAGATTTCACCGGACGCTTGTTGTAGTCAGCAACATCACGCGCAATCTCGGCTTCACGTCTGGCCATGGCCTGAATCTGCTCGACCGAACGGATATGGCGGGTATCGAACTGCGGTGAATCATTGGGCTCACCGACGGGTGTCGTCATTGGCTGACGCTCATTCAATTGCGATAGCAGGCGACGCTGGGTACGCTCGAGCTCGGTGACACGCTGACGCTGCGCCTCTAGCTGGGTACCCTCGTTCATGCGACCAAGATCAGGCAAAGGCGAGCGAGCACGTCCTGCATCAGCTGCGCCACCCCCATCGAGATTGGCCTGCGCCAGCGCATCAGGCTGCATGGGCGCATGGTCATGCTTGGCGTTGACGAGAATTACTGACAACCCTGTGTTGAACGGGGCTGCCCTTTCTGCAGCCGGTGGCGCGAAACGCAAAGCCAACAATGCCGCGTGCAACACCAACGAGGCGCAAATAGCAACCCAGAGCAAGCGCTTGTCCTGCGCCATCATGGGTTGTCACTCGCCGCCGTATCGCTTGCAGGGCTGTTTGAATCGACACTCTGCTCCGCCACCTGCTCTTCCTCGTTCAGGGCGTCTGCCTCTTCTAATTCCACCGCTTCTGCAAGCGTTTCAGCTGTCGTCACCACCTCAAGCACGCGTGCTTGCACGGCGAGATCCACTTCGTCCCATTCAATCAATTCAAGCTTCAGCTGTGTACCGCGCGCATAACGAACGCCGGTCATCGGGATCACCAAAGGTATCTCGAGTAGCCGCAGCAGATCATCTTTCAATAGAACCGCATCCGTCTGCTTAATCTCGTTTTGTGCCAGCCAACGCAGGCACCAGAAACGCTCCATGGTGGCTTGAAAATCAGCATAGGCCCCATAGGCGCTGTCGAAGGCGGAGACGATAGCGAATAAATCAGCATCCTTGGGTTTAAAAGGCGCAATCAAAGGTGCAGTCACACCGCCACGAACACAGGCAATGATCTGCCACTGATTCACCAGATCGGTGTAGCGCCGTAGTGGTGATGTGCTCCAGGCGTATTGATCAACACCTAAACCCTGATGAGGTGCTGCATGAGTTTGCATACGTACCTGCATGCGCGATGACCAACCCTGACCGCCGCCTTGCGCTCGGTAGATACCGGGCACACCATGCTCATGCATCAGCTTGCCCCAAGTACTATTGGCAAAGATCATCAGCTCGGCAACAATTTTATCTAGCGGTGCGCCACGCTTGCGACGAGTGATAGTAACTACGTCGTCATCCACATAAAAATTGAAGTCGACTCGATTCACCTGCTCTGGTCGGAGTCCGAACGCCTCGCGCTTGGCCATGCGTGCCAGCTCAAGCTGCTGCGCCCATTGCCACAGCAGCGTGATGTCATTCTTGTAGGGATACTCGCCACTGCCCTCAGCGAGTGCCTGCTCGGTGACTTGTGCATCGAGATCATTGTGTCGAAGATTGGCTGCGATAGGCACCCGCTCGATCAGCGTCTCGGTCGCTGTGACCGTCCATGTCTGCGTATCCAGCGTCGCATAGAGTGATAACGCAGGTCTGGCATCGCCCGCCGCCAGCGTGAACTGCTCGACTAATGCATCCGGCAGCATGGTGATCTTATCGCCGGGCATGTATACCGTGCTCATACGATCACGCGCCATACCATCGATGGCATCGCCTTGGCTGATGCCAAGACCGGGCGCTGCAATATGAATACCGATACGTACGCTGGTATCGCTCACGCGTGTCAACGAGAAGGCGTCATCAATCTCGGTGGTGGTGACATCATCAATGGAAAACGCAGCCACGTCGGCCAGAGGCAGCGAGGGCATACTGGGTAGCGTAATGCCCGGAAACTCGGTACCGCGCGGGAAATGCTCGGTCAAGAAACGTGACAGGTGCAAGTCTTTTGCAGACGCAATCGCACCGATCGAGAGCAGTATTCGTGCTGGTGAAGTTTGCAGCTCGGCGCAGGCTGCATCGAGTGCTTTGTATTCGATACTGTTCTTGTCAGGCTTGGTCAGCAACTGACGCGCACTCGCCCGAATCGCCTCGGGTAACTGCCCCGCTTTTAACTGCTCGACCATGGCCTGCTGCAGTAGGGCTTGCTGTTTTTTCTTTTCAATACCGGCCAGCGCTGCTTGTAGCGTGGCGGCGGGTGCAGCTTTATAGCGACCCTTGCCTTTTTTATGAAAGTAAATCGGCGATGCTGCAATCTTCAGCAACAGGCCGGCAGCCTCATCCGGTTTAGGGGCATGACCAAAATACTCATGACCCAGCTCGGTGACGCCGAACTCGTTTTCACCGGCGACTTCCCACAGAAAAGTCACATCGATCTCTTCAGCCAGACGATGCGCACTGGCGATCATATCTGCAGCGGTGGGAGTTTCGAACTGCAGCAGCACATCACGCGCACGCACCTTGGTGCGCTTGCCCGATGGCGTCTCGACCTGATAAGCCTCACCCTGCTGGCTCAGTATCGTGCCCACTTTAAAATCGCCGGACTCTTCGAAGAACAGATTCATTCGCTTCTTATCGCTCGCAAAAGCTGACTACCTCATCGATGTATTGCTCAAAGTCCGACAAACCATGATCGCTACCCTCGATCACTCGTTGTGTTGCGCCTGCATAGCGCGCCGTCATCTCGCGCCAATCGAGTACCTCATCACCCGTTGCGGCCAGTAGCAGATAGCGCTCAGGCTGAGTTATTCGCTCAACGGTAAGTGCCTGCAACTCATCAATGAACGCCGGCTGGAAAAAGAATCTATCGTCAGAGTGCCATGCGGTTTGCTCACCAATATACTTCGCGAGGTCGCGCGCAGGCCAAACCGCCGGATTCAGCAGCACAGCGCGACAACCGGTGGCTTCGGCAATTGCGGTCGCATAAAACCCTCCGAGTGACGAGCCAACAACGGCGAACGCATCAGCAGAATAATGACTGACCAACTGGCTTGCTAATGCAAAAGCCTCACTTGGCGAGGGCGGCAGCTGCGGACAGATAAAACGCTCGGGCTCGCCGCGCTGTTCGAAATACTGCTGCAAACGGCGCGCCTTGAACGATGCGGGCGAAGAGCGAAACCCGTGAATCTGGTGCACGCCACCAAAACCGCCGTTGCTCATCACAAGAACTGAGTCACCTGGCTGCGCTGCGGCGACCACTGCTGTCACCAGTGCCGACAGATCATCAAAGACCAGAGCGCGCTCACCCAGCGGTGCCAGCGCTGCGCCCAGATCCCAGCCGAGTGCTTCTTTAGCCTCGCCTTTCGCGCCATAGCCAAATACCAGATCCGCTTCGGCCAGACTACCCGGCAGCGCTTCTTTCATTGTGCCCAGCTTCATGGTGTTCGAGCGTGGCTCGAGCACGGCAAGAATTCGCGCTTTGCCGACCTTGCGGCGCAGGCCACCGACTGTGGTCGCTATCGCGGTCGGATGATGGGCAAAGTCATCGATGACAGAAACGCCATTGACAACACCGCGCGTCTCCATACGACGCTTCACGTTTTCAAAAGACGCGAGCGAGACAATCGCCTGCGACGGCGGCACGCCGACATGGCGCGCGGCAGCGATCGCGGCGATCGCGTTCCAACGGTTATGGGTTCCGGTCAGGGACCAGCGCAGTGCGCCAACACGCTCGCCCTGATGAACAATGTCAAAGCGATCTTCGCCATGTTCGATCATCTCCCAGCCCTGATCGGCATTGAACCATTCGACCTCGCTCCAGCAACCACGATCAATCACGCGACGCAAGGCGGTCTCACCACCATTCACGACCAGCCGTCCGCTGGAAGGAATTGTTCGGACCAGATGGTGGAACTGCGTCTCAATCGCTGCCAGATCCGGAAAAATATCAGCGTGGTCGTATTCGAGGTTGTTCAAGATAGCGGTGCGCGGGTGGTAGTGCACAAACTTGCTGCGCTTGTCGAAGAACGCGGTGTCGTATTCGTCCGCTTCGATGACGAAGAAGGAGGCGCCGTCACCACCTGCACCACCCAGCCGCGCCGATATGCCGAAATTCATCGGCACACCACCAATCAGAAAACCGGGCTGATAGCCCGCATCTTCCAATATCCACGCCAGCATGGATGCGGTGGTTGTCTTGCCGTGAGTGCCCGCAACTGCCAGTACCCATTTATCGCGCAAGATATGCTCGCCCATCCACTGCGGACCTGAGATATACGGCAGGCCGCGATTCATGATGGCTTCCATCAGCGGGTTGCCGCGCGAAACCACATTACCAATGACGTACATGTCCGGCTGCAAGCTCATCTGATGTGGGCCGAAACCCTCGATCAGCTCGATACCCTGCGCACGCAGCTGCGTGCTCATTGGGGGGTAGACATTGGCATCGCAACCTGTCACCTTGTACCCAGCTTCTTTGGCCAGCGCTGCGAGACCACCCATGAAGGTGCCACAGATGCCGAGAATGTGAATGTGCATATAGAATCTGAGTCGCGTTGTCGCGTAATGAATGTGCGATTTTACCCGACCGGCTGTTCCCCCATTTCATGGGCACACCAGAATTTGCAGCTTCTGCGGCTGGCGCAAGCGACACGCCCCTGCTCAACTCAATATCAGGCTTTGATGGCTATCCATACCCCGAGTGATGCAGAGCATTTACGCGCAGAGATTGCTGCTGCTGCCGCGCGCATGATTGCTGAAGACGGCGCCGACTATGCCAGCGCCAAGCGCAAGGCGGCGAAGTTGATAATCGGTAATCAAAAAATACGCGGCGATGTACTGCCCGACAATGCGCAGGTCGAGGCGCAGGTTCGCGAATACCAAGCCTTGTTTTTTGGTGAGTCACAGCCGCAGCGCCTCCGACAGTTGCGGCTGATCGCAGTTGAGCTTATGGAAAAGCTTTCCGACTTCTCGCCCTGGATTACCGGCGCGGTGCTGAATGGCACAGCGGGCGAACACTCTGATATCCATCTGCTTCTTTTTGCTGATAACAGCAAGGATGTGGCGGTATTTTTGCTGAACGCGAACATCGACTACGAGGTTTCCGAGTCAAACCATTTCCGGCATCCGGATCGCTATGTAGAGACCCTGTCCTTCTTGTGGAAGCACGAAGGGGTGCATCTCTCGCTGTATGATCCGGACGACTTGCGCGGCGCTGGCCGCAAATTTGTCGAGCGCGCGGACCTTACCGGGCTGCGCGCACTGCTGGTCGAGGAGCCTGATACTTGAAGAAAATTACCGCTTTTGTCGTTATCGCCGTCTTATTTACGGCGATTGGTATTTATTTTGGCGCAAAGCGCTTTCAGCCCACAGCCCCGGCCGATACCGCGGTCGGCGCGCTGATGCAGGTCTCACTAAAAGATAGTGGCGGCCGTCAGCGTAAGATGTCGGAATGGCAAGGTAAGGTCTTGCTGGTCAATTTTTGGGCAACCTGGTGCCCGCCCTGTGTCTCTGAGATGCCTGAGCTAGTCGCGCTACAAAATGACTTGGCCAGCAAAAACCTTCAAATAGTTGGCATCGGTATCGATTCACCCTCGAACATCCGCGAATTCGCCGAAAAGCATCACATTACTTATCCGCTGCTTCTGGGTGGCCTGGAGGGTAGCGAGCTATCCCGGCAGTTTGGGAATCAATCGGGCGGCCTGCCCTTCACCATCTTGATCGGTGCCGACGGCAGCGTCCGTAAAACCTATATGGGCCGACTGGATATGGAAAAAGTCAGGGCAGATCTGGCATCCATGTAGCCTTAGAGAAGGTTTCTTCTTGCCATCCGACGGCATTTTGCAGGAAAATGCTGCCTTCTTCGCCAAATTGCGGCTTTTCGATGGCAAAAAATTTGCTCCTGCTAAACGGACCCAACCTCAATCTGCTCGGTAGTCGCGAGCCGGAGGTCTATGGTTCGACCACGCTGGCTGAGATCGAGCGGGATGCAGTGGCGCAGGCCAAGGCTGGCGGTGCGGCGCTGTCGCATTTTCAGAGCAATCATGAAGGCGAGCTGATTGACCGCATTCACGCTGCACGTAGCGAGTCGGTCGATACCATCGTAATCAACCCGGGTGGGCTGACCCACACGAGCATTGCATTGCGAGATGCGCTGGCAGGCGTTGGTATCCCGTTCATCGAAGTCCACATCTCGAATATTCACCGGCGTGAAGAATTTCGCCATCACTCTTACCTGTCCGAGTTGGCCGCAGGTGTGATTTGTGGCTTCGGTGCCGACGGCTACCGGCACGCCATTGATTACGCACTGCACCGGCTTTAGTCATTATTAGAAGCATTCGGCTTGGCGCGGTGAGCGCGGGGCCGGGACCTATTAACCCAGTCAATAAAACCCATGGATCTCAGAAAACTCAAGACCCTGATTGATTTGGTGGCCGAATCCGATATCTCGGAACTCGAGGTCACCGAAGGTGAGAGCAAGGTGCGCATCGTTAAGACCACGGCGCATTCTGCACAAAACCAGGTCGTGATGATGCCCTCGGCAGCAGTGGCAGCACCCGCGGCTGCGACTGCTGTCGCAGCCGCACCGCTCGCGGCGCCGGCCGCTGCACCAGAAGCCGCACCCACGGGTCATATCGTCAAGTCGCCGATGGTCGGTACCTTCTATCGTGCCTCAGCGCCGGGAGCACCCGCCTTTGTTGATATCGGCTCGGTCGTCAAGGAAGGCGATACGCTCTGCATCATCGAGGCGATGAAGCTGCTCAATGAAATCGACGCCGACGCCAGCGGCACCATCCGTCAAATTTTGGTGGAGAACGGTCAGGCGGTTGAGTATGGCCAACCGCTGTTCATCATTGAATGAAGCGCCCTCTCACCGCCGCTGAAAGCTGCATGACTCATGTTTGAAAAAATCCTTATCGCGAATCGCGGCGACCAGCCGCGAAGCGGCGCAGCAACGAAGTTAAATCGCGCAGCTGCCGAAGGCAGCGAAGGCGGTTTCGCCGCGGAGACCACCCATGTTTGAAAAAATTCTGATCGCCAACCGCGGCGAAATCGCCTTACGTATACAGCGTGCCTGCCGCGAGATGGGCATCAAGACGGTCGTCGTTCACTCCGAGGCTGATCGCGAGGCCAAGTACGTCAAGTTAGCGGACGAGTCGGTTTGTATCGGCCCGCCACCGTCGGCACAAAGCTATTTGTCGATGCCCGCCATCATCAGCGCCGCTGAAGTTACCGACGCTGAGGCGATTCATCCTGGTTATGGCTTTTTGTCCGAGAACGCCGACTTCGCCGAGCGTGTCGAGCAATCAGGTTTTGTCTTCATCGGCCCGCGCTCGGATTCAATCCGCTTGATGGGTGACAAGGTCTCTGCCAAGCAGGCCATGATCAAAGCTGGCGTGCCATGTGTTCCCGGCTCCGAGGGTGCATTACCGGATGACCCAAAAATCATCGTGCAAACCGCGCGCCGTATCGGCTACCCGGTGATCATCAAGGCGGCCGGCGGCGGTGGTGGACGCGGCATGCGCGTGGTGCATACCGAAGCCGCGCTGCTTAATGCTGTGACCATGACCAAGACCGAGGCCGGTGCTGCATTCGGCAACCCCGAGGTCTATATGGAGAAATTTCTGGAGAATCCGCGTCACGTGGAAATCCAGATTCTTGCCGACGAATTTAAGAATGCCATCTGGCTCGGCGAGCGCGACTGCTCTATGCAGCGCCGTCACCAAAAAGTGATTGAAGAAGCACCGGCACCCGGTATTCCGCGCAAGCTGATCGAGAAAATCGGTGACCGTTGCGCTGAAGCCTGCCGCAAAATCGGTTATCGCGGTGCAGGTACCTTCGAGTTCTTGTATGAAAACGGTGAGTTCTACTTCATCGAAATGAACACCCGTATTCAGGTCGAGCACCCAGTCACTGAAATGATTACCGGTATCGATCTGGTGCAAGAGCAGATTCGTATCGCTGCCGGTGAGCGACTGCGCTTCAAGCAGCGCGACATCGTTTTAAAGGGGCACGCGATCGAGTGCCGCATTAACGCCGAGGACCCCTTCAAGTTCACGCCATCGCCGGGTCGGATTCAGGCATGGCATGCGCCGGGTGGCCCTGGCATTCGCGTCGACTCGCATGCTTACGCTGGCTATTTCGTTCCACCCAACTACGACTCCATGGTCGGCAAAGTCATCTCCTACGGTATCACCCGTGAGCAAGCGATCCGACGCATGCAGATCGCGCTGTCCGAGATGGTGGTTGAAGGTATACAAACCAATATCCCGCTGCACCGTGAGTTGATGGTGGATGGACGCTTTATCGAGGGTGGCACCAATATTCACTACCTCGAGCAAAAGCTGGCCAACAAAAAGTAAACACTATGAGTTGGACCGAGATCGTGATCGAATTGCCCCGCGCACAAGCCGAACAAGTGTCGGATGCGCTAATCGAAGCGGGTGCCTTATCGGTCTCGGTGGAAGATGCAGATCAGGGTACCGAAGCCGAGCAGCCCTTGTTCGGGGAACCCGGTATGGAACCAACTGCCCAAGCTTGGGAGCGTAGTCGTGTGGTGGCACTGACTGCTGCGGACATGGATCACACTGCGCTGGTGAATCAAGCCCAAGCCCAATGCGACGAAATCAGTCAACTCAGCTTCACGCTGCGCGCCGTGGCCGAGCAAGATTGGGTGCGAGTGACGCAGGCGCAATTTGATCCGATTCCGATTGGTCAAAACATTTGGGTGGTACCGAGCTGGCATGCCGCGCCACAACCCGATGCGCTGGTACTTGAGCTTGATCCGGGCTTGGCATTCGGCACCGGCAGCCACCCGACCACGCGCCTGTGTATGGAGTGGCTGGAGCAGCATGTGCAAGTAGGTTGCAGCGTGCTCGACTATGGCTGTGGCTCTGGCATCCTGGCGATCTTGGCGCGCAAGCTCAGCGCGATGAACGTGGATGGCATTGATATCGATCCACAAGCGATCAACGCTGCACGCGACAACGCCGAGCGTAATCACTGCGTGGATATCAACTGGTTTATACCCGCCGACTTTGCGCTCGAACGCGAAGGCGCGCGCTATGACATCGTTGCAGCCAATATTCTTTCCGGTCCGTTGAAGTTAATGGCGCCGATGCTGGCCAGCCGGGTAGCGACCGGCGGTGCGATGGTGCTGTCGGGCATCTTGGCGCGCCAAACCGACGAGTTGATCGCAAGTTACGCACCCTACATCACACTCGCGGTCGCCGCTGAGCGTGACGGCTGGGTCGCGCTCGCTGGCCGCAAGGAGCACTGAGCATGGAACAACTGGCAACGCAATGTCCGCACTGCGGTACACAATTCCGCGTGACGCTAGCTCAGCTGGAGCTACGCGATGGCCAAGTACGTTGTGGTAGCTGTCGTGAAGTGTTCAATGGTATCGATACGGTGTTCGAGTACACCGGCGAACCCAGTGCCGCACCGAGCGCTGATAGTGAGGCTAGTGAGGCGCAAGATTTCTCGAACCGAATGACCTTGTTCGATGTTGGTACACCCGGCAGTACGAAGAATGCTGCCAGCGAATCCAACATGCAAGAAGAACTGGACGCACTGTCGCGCGCCATCTCGGATCTGCAGAGCAAACCTTGGGCGCCATCGTCTACGACTGAGCGTACCGAGTTCGCCGAGGAGCAGCCTGCGCCATTTGCCGCGGCCACAACCGCGGTAGAGCAGCCCGGCTTCGTGAAGGAAGCGCGTGAACAGGCGCGCGGCGGGACTGGTCGACGCGTATTGCTATGGGTCGGTATCCCGCTTCTATTGCTGGCATTGATTGCACAACTGAGTTGGATGTTTCGCAATGAGATCGCAGCGCGCTCACCGCAAGCTGGGAAACTGTTGCGTGCGGCCTGTGTCCGCTTGCATTGCGAAATCAAACTACCACTCAATCTCGAACAGCTCTCCTTGAGCTCGAGCCGTCTGGAGCAGGCACCACCATCTGAATCTGCCCCTGCAGCAGCTGGAAACGGCAACGAAGTTACGCTGCCGATGACGCTAATCGCGCTGCTACAAAACACCTCCGATACCGCGCAGACCTGGCCGGCCCTGGAGCTGACACTTCGCGATACCGATGGCACGCTGCTGGTTCGTAAAGTATTCCTGGCAAATGACTATGTCACCCCGAATGAACTGCGCGAGGGGATGCCAGCGCGCTCCGAGCGCGAGATTCGACTTCCACTCGCGCTGACCGGCGAGCCACCGGCTGGTTTCGCCGTGAGCATTTTCTACCCTTAACATCTTCACCATGACTTCTCTGATCTGCGGCTCGCTCGCTTTTGACACCATCATGTCCTTCCACGGCCGCTTCTCGGAAGCGCTGCTGGCTGACCAGCTTCATAAAATCAATGTCGCTTTTTTGGTGCCGAATATCCGACGCGAATATGGCGGCTGCGCAGGCAATATCGCTTACAACTTGAAGCTCTTGAATGGCGACCCTTTGATTATGGCTACGCTGGGTCAAGACGGCGCGCCTTATGTCGAACGACTGAATAAACTGGGTATCAGCACGCGTTGCATACGCGCGTATGACGATGCCTATACCGCGCAAGCATTCATCACCACCGACGAATCGAATAACCAGATTACTGCCTTCCACCCCGGTGCGATGTCGAACTCGCATCACAACAAGGTACAGGATGCGGGCGGCGTCAAGCTCGCGATCATTGCGCCCGATGGACGTGACGGCATGATCGAGCATGCGCGCGATTGCGCAGCGCTTGGCGTTCCGTTCATCTTTGATCCGGGTCAGGGTCTCCCCATGTTCAGCGGCGAGGAGCTGAAGCAGTTCATCGAAATGGCGACCTATGTCGCAGTCAATGATTACGAAGCTGAGTTATTGACCGAGCGTACTGGTCTGAGCTTGGCAGAAATTGCAGAGCGGGTCTCAGCGCTTGTGGTCACGCGCGGAGAGCAAGGTGCTGAAATCTTCACCGCAGAAACTCGTTACGACATCCCGGTCGTAAAGACTGACAAGGTGATTGATCCCACTGGCTGTGGTGATGCCTTCCGCGCTGGCATGCTGTTCGGCCTGACGCGCGGCATGGATTGGATGACGATCGGTCGACTCGCCTCGCTGATGGGCGCCATCAAAATCGAAAGCCAAGGCGGGCAGAATCACGCGCCGACGGTTGAAGACATTGAAGCTCGCTTCGAGAAAGAGTTCGGCTACCGATTTGTTTGAAACAAGGTCGATGGCCGGCTAGACCTACAACGATAAACGCAACTATTCGCCCCGACGGCTACACCGCGCCTTGCGGCATTAATAGATGGCGTAGACCAGGTTCTCGACCACAAACACCAAAATACGCAGCGCCAAGAAAGCAAGAATTGGTGATAAGTCGATGCCCGAGATCGACGGCAAAATTCGGCGAAATGGTTTCAGCAGAGGATCCGTCAGCGCTCGCACCGTCGGTGCTATCGGCGCGTGTGGGTTCACCCAGCTGAGAATTACCTCAAGAATAAGTAGGCCGATAAAGCTGTAGGCAATCGTGTGCACCACCGAGAGCAAGGAAAGTAGCAGCCAAGCCTCAAGCGTAAATGCGGAGCGCACGCCGAGCTGAATCGCGATCGCAGCCAGAGTAATCAGGCAGGCCCCAATCAGACTTGCCCAATCTTGCCCTCCCAAACCAGGCAGTGCACGCCTGAGCGGCAACACCAGCCAATCAGTCAGGCGAAAAATCAGCTGCCCGAGCGAAAACGGTGGTCGCACACGCACCGCCTGCGTTGAAGATCGAAGAAAGCACCTTGATCCTTTATCGCAGATGAAATGCACAGCGCGCAGTTGTGGTGAGTGCGCCGCCCTGCCTTTACGGTGAACCGGCACGATTGTGCCTGAATCTCTACACACTTCGAACCGAAAAAAAACCGCTGCAGCCCGTGAGCCAGCAGCGGTGTTTTCGCTCGCGCCCCAATGGGCTCCGAGCCGCAGGCGCTTAAGGACGCAGACCTGTCGGGAATGGCCAAGCGGCTGCCGGGCTGAGGACGGTCGTCGCTGGCGCTGCAGGTGCCGGTGCTGGCGCCGCTGCTACCGGTGCCGGTGCCGCCACTACTGGCTTGGCGACGACAGCTGGCTTTTTCGGCGCAGCCTTCTTGGGCGCTGCTTTTTTCGGGGCCGCCTTGCTTGGTGCCGCTTTTTTCGGCGCTGCTTTTTTCGGCGCTGGCTTCTTGGCGACGACTTTCTTAGCTACCGGCGATTTGGCTGCGGCTTTCTTTACTACTTTTTTGGCGACGACCTTTTTCTTGGCGACGACCTTTTTCTTGGCGACGACTTTTTTCTTGGCCACGACCTTTTTCTTGGCCGCTGGCTTCTTGGGCGCCGCTTTTTTGGTTACTTTTTTTGCGACCTTCTTGGTGACTTTCTTGGCTGCTTTTTTCGCTGCCGGTTTCTTCGCTACGACTTTCTTGGTCGCTTTTTTGGCGACTTTTTTGGCGGCTTTCTTCGCAACCTTCTTCACAGCTTTTTTAGGCGCTGACTTCTTCGCTGCCTTTTTAGCGACTTTCTTGACTGCGGCCTTCTTCACTACCTTCTTGGCCGCTTTCTTCGCTACAACCTTCTTCTTCGGAGCAGCCTTTTTGGCGACGACCTTTTTCTTGGCTGCCGGCTTCTTCTTTGCTGCTGGTTTTTTCTTCGCTGTTGCCATGACTTTCTCCTTCACGTGATCGCTATCACTCAGGTACAAGGTTAAAACCCGACCGGGCAATATGCCGGGTCGGATTATTCATCGGCACAAGCAGAGCTCGCCGCTTGCGCTAATGAATACGGCAGCAGCTGAGCTGCCGCATCACAGAAGGGATGCAGCAGTTCAGCTCCTTCGGCTGTACGGCATCAGGAAGCCCGCATCAGCCAAAAAAAACGCCGGTAACAACGCGATCAGTCCCAGCTCAGCGCACCGCCGGTCTGGTACTCAATCACGCGGGTCTCGAAGAAATTACGTTCCTTTTTCAGATCGATCATCTCGCTCATCCAAGGGAATGGATTGTCTTCGTGCTCGAACAGCGGTTCCAGACCAATCTGCATCGCACGCCGATTGGCGATGAAACGCAGGTAGCTCTTGAACATGGGCGCGTTCAACCCCAACACGCCCCGCGGCATTGTATCCTCGGCATAGCGATATTCCAACTCTACTGCCTGAAGAAATAGCGATCTGATCTCTTCTTTGAAGGGGACAGTCCACAGATGCGGGTTCTCGAGCTTGATGGTGTTGATCAGATCGATCCCGAAATTGCAGTGCATGGACTCATCGCGCAGGATGTACTGGTACTGCTCGGCGGCACCCACCATCTTGTTCTGGCGGCCCAGCGCCAGGATCTGGGTAAAGCCCACATAGAAGAACAGCCCCTCCATCATGCAGGCGAACACGATCAGCGACTTCAGCAGTTGCTGGTCGGCCTCGGGAGTGCCGGTCTGGAAGCTTGGGTTGGTCAGAGTGTCGATGAACGGGATCAGGAATTCATCCTTGTCGCGGATCGACTTGACCTCGTGATATGCATTGAAAATCTCGCCCTCGTCCAAGCCCAGCGACTCGACAATGTACTGGTAGGCATGAGTATGGATAGCCTCTTCAAAGGCTTGGCGCAGCAGATACTGACGGCACTCGGGCGCGGTGATGAAGCGGTAAGTACCGAGCACGATATTGTTCGCCGCCAACGAGTCGGCCGTCACGAAAAAGCCGAGGTTACGCTTTACCAAGCGGCGTTCGTCTTCGGTCAGACCGTTCGGATTCTTCCACAGCTCGATGTCGCGCTGCATGTTGATTTCCTGCGGCATCCAGTGGTTGGCGCAACCGGCAAGGTACTTGTCCCAAGCCCACTTGTACTTGAACGGCACCAACTGGTTGACGTCGGTCTGGCCATTAATAATGCGCTTATCGACCGCATTCACGCGGTTGCTGGCATCCGCATGCGGCTCGGTGCGGGCAAGGATGCCCGGGTCAAGCGCTGCGTCCGCCAATGGCGCGAACGGCGGGGTCGGCATCACTGCTTGCAAGCGAGGCGCAGGTTGCGAGGTGCGCGGTGCTACTGCCGCTGCTTCATCATCCCAAGAGAGCATGTTGTATTCCTTCTGGTGCGTAAGACGTCAAGGATAGATGTTTATTGCGATGTCGGCTTGCGCAGCATCTGTTTGCGCAAGCCGACTGCTGTTTACTGGCAAGCCTCGCACTCTTCGAAGCCCGGATCACCGGGTCGCAAGTAGCAGGCAGCGCCATCGGCGGCGGCAGCTGAAGCTGCCGGCATGTCAGACGAAACCGCGTTCAGTGCGCCCGTCTTTGTGGTGGACTTCTCAACGTGGGTCGCTGCCATGGTGCGGAGGTAGTAAGTCGTCTTCAGACCGCGCAACCAAGCCAGCTTGTAGGTCTCGTCGAGACGCTTGCCAGATGCGCCGGCCATGTAGATGTTGAGCGACTGCGCCTGGTCGATCCACTTCTGCCGACGCGAGGCGGCCTCGACCAGCCAGCTCGGCTCGACCTCGAACGCGGTTGCGTACAACGCGCGCAAGTCTTCAGGGATGCGGTCGATACGTGCCAGGCTACCGTCGAAGTACTTAAGATCAGCGACCATTACCTCGTCCCATAGCCCACTCGCTTTCAGGTCACGCACCAAATACTCATTGATGTCGGTGAATTCGCCAGACAGGTTGGATTTGACGTACAGGTTTTGGTAAGTCGGCTCGATACATGCCGAGACACCGATGATGTTCGAGATGGTCGCAGTCGGCGCGATTGCCACGCAGTTAGAGTTGCGCATGCCGTGCTGCTTGATGCGAGCGCGCAGCGCTGGCCAATCCATGGTCTCAGCCGTGTCGACTTCCAGATAACCGCCGCGCTCTTCCGCCAGCAATTTCAGCGAGTCCTGCGGCAGGATGCCACGATCCCACAACGAGCCACGGTAAGAAGTGTAGGTACCGCGCTCTTCAGCCAGCTCGGTCGATGCCATGTAAGCGTAGTAGCAGACCGCTTCCATCGAACGGTCGGCGAACTCGACCGCATCTTTCGATGCATACGGCACACGCATGACATGCAGGCAGTCCTGGAAGCCCATGATGCCCATACCCACCGGACGGTGACGCAGGTTGGAGTCACGCGCTTTTTTGACCGAGTAGTAGTTGATGTCGATTACGTTGTCGAGCATGCGCATCGCGATACGGATCGTGCGCTGCAGCTTCTCGTGATCGAGCTTGCCATCTTTCATGTGCGCAGGCAGGTTCACCGAGCCGAGATTGCAGACGGCGATCTCGGTCTCATTGGTGTTCAGCGTGATCTCGGTGCAAAGATTGGAGCTATGCACAACGCCAACGTGCTGCTGCGGCGAACGGATGTTGCACGGATCCTTGAAGGTGATCCATGGGTGTCCAGTCTCAAACAACATCGAGAGCATTTTGCGCCAGAGGTCGTTCGCCTGCACTTTCTTGAACAGCTTCATTTCGCCGGAGGCGCAACGTGCCTCATAGCGCAAGTAGGCTTCCTCGAACTTCTTACCGTACAAGTCGTGCAGATCAGGTACATCGGAGGGCGAGAACAGCGTCCATTCGCCCTTCTCCATGACGCGCTTCATGAACAGATCCGGAATCCAGTTCGCGGTGTTCATGTCATGCGTACGGCGGCGATCATCGCCGGTGTTCTTGCGCAGATCGAGGAACTCCTCGATATCCATGTGCCAAGTCTCTAGGTAGGCGCAAACCGCACCCTTGCGCTTGCCACCTTGGTTGACCGCGACCGCGGTATCGTTCACGACCTTCAGGAACGGCACAACGCCTTGCGACTTGCCATTAGTGCCTTTGATATGAGCACCGAGCGCGCGCACTGGCGTCCAGTCATTGCCCAGACCACCTGCGTACTTGGCGAGCAAAGCGTTTTCTTTGATTGCCTCGTAAATACCGTCGAGGTCATCTGCTACCGTGGTCAAATAGCACGACGAGAGCTGCGAGCGCTGCGTACCCGAGTTGAACAGAGTCGGTGTCGAGCTCATGAAATCGAAGCTCGATAGCAGGTGATAGAACTCAATAGCGCGGGCTTCGCGATCGATCTCGTTCAGCGACAAGCCCATGGCGACGCGCATGAAGAATGCCTGCGGCATCTCGATACGGGTGCCCTGCACATGCAGGAAGTAGCGGTCATACAGTGTTTGCAGACCAAGGTAACCAAACTGCAGATCACGCTCTGGCAACAATGCGGCCGCCAGCCTAGGCAAATCAAACTGTGACAGCTTGTCGTCCAGCAGCTCTGCTTCTATACCGCGCTTGATGAAGCGCGGGAAGTAGTCGATGTAGGCCTCGCCCGCGTCGGCTTGCGCTACTTCGCGACCAAACACCTCTTTACGAATCGTGTGCATCAGCAGGCGTGCGGTGACCTGGCTGTAGGCCGGGTCTTTTTCCATTAGCGCGCGCGCAGCCAGAATGGCGGACTTGTAGAGCTCTTCAACTGGCACGCCATCGTACAGATTGCGCACGGTCTCGTGCAGGATTGCGTCAGCATCAACATGCTTCTCCAAGCCGATGCACGCTGCGCTGATCATTTTCATCAGCTTGTCGTGATCCAGCGCGACACGCTGGCCGTCGACATCGATCTGTATGGTGGTGTGCGGCTCGGTCGCAGCCTTGGCCTGCTGCTGTTGTGCACGCTCTTCCTGCCGCTTGGCGCGGTACAACACATAAGCACGCGCCACATCATGCTCGCCCGAGCGCATCAGCGCGAGTTCGACTTGATCCTGAACGTCCTCGATATGGAAGGTACCGCCAGCAGGCTGACGACGCATCATCGCGCCAACCACGCCCTGCGTAAGTTGCTCAACCAGTTCGCGCACACGCGCTGAAGCAGCACCTTGACCACCATTCACCGCGAGGAAAGCCTTGGTCATCGCGATCGAAATCTTGGACGGCTCGAAACCTACCACCGCCCCATTGCGCCGAATAATCCGGTAATCAGATAACGCAGCCGTCTGAGCTGACGTGGAGGGCGCGAGCGCGGGAGCGACGGGCACGAACTCGGGCAAAGTCTTGCCGGAAGTATCCTGGGATGTAAGCACTGCGCCTCCTGAAAAAAACGCCGGATTCGAAGATCCGGTGGTTTGAGCTATGCCGGGTGATATCCCGGCACTGTTATCGATTTTTCTCCCAATCAGATGCCGCGCATCCTGAAAATGCCGGCCTAGCCTGGAAAAATGTTTACTGCCGGTGGGCTCCGACCAATCCCGATTTGCCTCGGAATGTTCCGAAAAACAGCGGTGGCACTTGTGATGCTTGGTCGGATCAGTTGGAACGCTTTGCCACTATATCTAGTGGATTAGCGGCAAGCAGGTACTAATTGTAGTGCCCAAGCAGGCAAGTTGCAACCGGTATTTGGACCAAATCAGATAGGAAAACTTACTAGTTGACCTGCTTTAGAGGTGGCGAGTTGATCCGGATTTTGCAGTGCCGCGAGCGCACTACGAAAGTGCATCCAATCGAACCTAGGCCCGGGATCGGTCTTGCGATCAGGCGA
Source organism: Burkholderiales bacterium (assembly GCA_026399895.1). GTDB lineage: Bacteria > Pseudomonadota > Gammaproteobacteria > Burkholderiales > Burkholderiaceae_D > Pernthalerella. The sequence goes on along the minus strand of JAPLQC010000022.1, from coordinate 1,840 downwards.
AATATGTTGGTGACCGCACACATTGGTGATCGGATGCGCACGCAGAAGCGCCGCAGCGACCGCCGCTAAAGTTGCATATTGCGCATCGCCATATTCGTCGCTATCGGTACCTTCCATTTCAATCCCGATCGAAAAGTCATTACAACGCTCACGGCCATTGAAATTCGACGCACCCGCGTGCCAGGCACGGTCATGGGTGGAGACGAACTGCAGCAACTCGCCGTCGCGTCGAATCAGAAAGTGTGCGGAAACCCGAAGCCCCCTGAGTTGCGCAAAGTAAGGGTGAGCGTCGCAATCGAGCCGATTCGCGAAAAGATCCTCGATGTAGTGCCCACCAAACTCGCCGGGCGGAAGGCTGATGTTATGCACCACCAGCAAGCTAATCTCGGCGCCTTCAGGGCGCGCATCGAAATTACTGCACTCAGCGCGCCGCGCCTTGCGGCACCAGCCAGCGTCGTCGATGGGGTAGCTTGATTCAGTCGTACTCATGGATGGCCAGTCGTTGCATGCGATATCTCAATTGCCGCAAGCTTATCCCAAGCAGTTGCGCGGCTTGTGTTCGCTGAAAACGCGCCTGGCGCAATGCCCGCCTAAGCAGGGCTCGCTCCACCATACGCAGGTGGGCCGGCAAGCACAGTGGCAAGGCCGCATCGGCTTGATCAGGACTAGCCGGAAATGACTCAAACGCACTCGGCAACCTTAGCGCAGGCTCAAACTGTAAATCTTCCGCTTCTATTGTCTGATCCGGCACCATAGCGAGCGCGCGCTCGAGGATATTCTCCAGCTCGCGCACGTTACCGGGAAAATCATGGTCGCATAGCCGCACCATGGCGAACGCGGATAACTGAGGCCGACGATCTCCGGCTAATCTGTTCAGAATAGCGTCGCACAGCAGAGGGATATCTTGGCGGCGGTCACGTAACGGCGGCAAACGCAACTCAATCACTTGCAAGCGGTAGTACAAGTCCTGACGAAACTCTCCACGCCGCACGGCATCCGAAAGATCACGATTGGTTGCCGACACAATACGCACGTCAACCGTTTCCTCGCGCTGACCGCCCAGCTTGCGCACGCTGCGCTCCTGTAGGGCACGCAATAGTTTCACCTGCATCGACGGCGGCAATTCTGCCACCTCGTCGAGAAACAAGGTTCCGCGATGCGCCGCCTGAAAAAAACCGCTGCGTTCTTCGTGAGCGCCGGTAAACGCACCACGGCGGTGACCGAAAAACTCCGACTCCATCAGCGCCTCCGGAATCGCACCGCAATTCACCGCAATAAAGGGATGCGCGCTCCGCTGGCTATGGCTATGCAAGTCACGCGCCGCAAGTTCCTTACCGCTACCGGACTCTCCGACAATCGCGACTGCCGCCTCGCTGTCCGCAATCCGCACAATCTGTTCGCGCAATGCGCGCATAGAGGGCGCCTCGCCAATCAGGCGAAAAGGGGATATCGCAGAAGGAGATGCTAAGGAGGCGCGCAACATGCACTCGGCAAAAAACGAAAACGCGCAAGGGTAAGCGAATGAGACGATCGACGCACCTGCATGCGCGATGAATGCAACAGATCAGTCGAGTATCAATACAACTCGCCAAGCGGTTGCTGAATAACGCCTTGGGCAAGGCAGCAACACACAAGTAGAAACCGACGGTGTTGGCTTAGAGGCGAAAAGCTTAGCTACCGGAATGACGTAAGCGGTGCTCGTCACCACAAAAATGCAGCGCGCCGGTGCCCTGAACGGATTCGGATAAAGGCAGGTGGATGCCGCAATGGGCGCACGACACCATTTTTTCGGTTGAAGCACCCGCCTCGGGAGATGGCTCAGTTGCCGCTGATGCTTCCT